>CAYYFX010000078.1:0-18619 GCA_964471155.1 uncultured Gemmatimonadota bacterium
CTTCGAGCGCTGCGAAAGCAAGCCGTCGGAAATTTCCCGCCGGCTGAAGTCGATCAACCCGTCGCCCTATTCCTTCTTCATCAATCTCGGCAACCAGGAATATCTCGTCGGCGCCTCGCCGGAAACGCTCCGCGCGCTCGTGGCCGACGGCGTGATCGAGCGCGGCGGGCTCGTCGTGGGACGCGTGGAGACCGCCGCGGTGCGCTCGCCGCCCGCGCTGCGGGAGGCCACCGAGATCGACGGCGTCCGCCAGGTGCTCACGTGGATCGACGGCGACGGCTGGATCGAGGATGCGAACGGCGCCGTGCGCGCGCTGTCCGGCGACGAGCTCGCCGCCTGCGCGCTCGCGCACGCGCTGTGGTTCCACACCTGGCTCGCGGACACCGTCGCCGGGTTCGAGCGGCGGCTCGACGCCTCGGATCCCGCCGCGCCCCTCGTCACGTTCCGCCCGGTCGCCGGCGGGCCGGCGCGCCGGCTGCGCCTCGCGCGCGACGCCGCGGGCGACCTCCTCCCCGCGCGGTTCGAGCGCACGGAGGCGGGAACGCCGGTGGTAACGACGTTCGGGGACTGGCGCGCGGTGGCGGGCATCCGCTTCCCCTTCGTCTCCGCGCAGGCGACCGGCGATCCGCGCTTCGACCTCGTCGGACGCACGACCTCGCTGCGGGTCGTGGACTCGCTGCCCCCGCCGGGGATCGTCGCCCCGGTGGTGGCGGCGGCCGGCGACGCGCGTATCGCGGATCCCGCCCTCGCCCGCGCGATCCCGCTGGAGCGTCCGGGCGGGCTGTTCCTCGTGCGCGTCGAGGTGGACGGGCGCGGCGGACTCGCGTTCCTGCTGGACACCGGGGCCGGCGCCACCGTGCTGGCCGCCGAGCACGCGGCGGAGCACGGCCTGGCCGCGCGCGGCGTCCTGGAGGCGCGCGGCGCCGCCGGCAGCGAGGCGGCCGCGTACGTGACGGTGTCCTCGCTGAAGCTCCCGGGCGTGGAGCTCTCCGGACAGACCGTGGTGAGCGTCCCGCTCGCGGCGCTCGGCGCCGCGCTGGGCACGCGCGTGGACGGGATCCTCGGCTGGGACTTCCTGAGCCGCTTCGCCGTGGAGGTGGACGAGCCCGGGTCGACGCTGTCGGTGTTCCCCCCCGGCGGCTACGCGCCCCGCCCGGGCATGGCGCGGCTGCCGCTGCGCATCGAGCTCAACGTGCCGCGCATCGAGGGCGAGCTGGACGGGCGGCACCGCGGGAGCTTCCTGCTCGACACGGGCAACGCCACCGAGCTGCTGCTGCACGCGTCGTTCGCCGCCGAGCACGGCTACCTGGAGCGCGCACGCGACTCCGCGCGCGCCCTGTCCGGGATCGGCGGCGACGCGGCGATCCGGGAAGTGACCGTCGGGTCCCTGGAGCTGGGCGACGTCCGCTTCGCGGGCGTGGCGGCGGTCCTCGCTCCGGAGGGCAGCGGCGTGATCGCGCTCGAGGAGGCCCTGGGCAACCTGGGCGCGGCGCTGCTGCGCGGACGCGTCCTCGCCCTGGACTACGGGGCCGGCGCGGCCTGGCTGTCCGGCGCTCCCGGGACCGGCACGCCCGCGTCGGCCAGCGCGGACTCCGCCTCCGCGCGGTAGCGGTTCGCCGCGTCCTCGCGGCGCCCGTGCCGGTAGGCGGCGAGCGCCTCGTCGGGCCGGCCCGCGGCGACGTGCGCGATCGCCAGCAGGTACCGGTCCGTGGCGGAATCCTGCGGCGGGCGCGGCGTCGCGAGCGCGCGCTCCAGCAGCGCCACCGCTCCCGCCGCGTCCCCGCGCCGCAGCCTCGCCGCCCCGAGCGTCCCGAGCACGTACGGGTCGTCCGGCGCGAGATCGGCCGCGCGCGTCGCGAGGCGCTCGGCCTCCGCGCGGTCCCGGAAGGGGGCGGGCGCCTCCTCCAGCAGCAGCCAGGCGAGGTTGTTGAGCGCGGCCGCGTCGTCCGGCGCCTGCTCCAGGGACGCGCGGTAGTCCGCGATCGCCTCCTCCCACGCGCCGCCGGCGGCGTGCACGTCGCCGCGCGTGCGCAGGAGCTCCGCGTCCCGGGGATCGCGCTCCAGGGCGTCGTCCAGGTTCGCGAGCGCATCGCGCCGGCCCATGTCCGAGAGCGCCGCGCCCACCCGCGGGTCCAGCACGGCGCCGCCGGGCCCGCGCAGCGCGAAGAGGCTCCGACCCGCCGGGGCGAATGACGTCACGAGCAGCGAGATGCACAGCGCCGCCAGCGCGCGCGGCGGCGGGGCGGCCATCCCGCGCGCCTCCCGCATCGTGTCCGGGACGATGGCGAGCGCGAGCAGCGCGCCCGCGACCAGGCCGCCCAGGTGCGCGGCCATGTCGATGCGCGGCACGAACACGCCCAGCGCGAGGTTCAGCAGCACCCACGGGAGCAGCGCGGTCCCCATCACGCGCGTGACCCGGACCGGAAGCAGCTTCCGCCAGCGGAACGCGAACACCACCGACGCGCCCAGCAGCCCGAAGATGCCGCCGGACGCGCCGACG
Source organism: uncultured Gemmatimonadota bacterium (assembly GCA_964471155.1). Classification (GTDB taxonomy): domain Bacteria; phylum ARS69; class ARS69; order ARS69; family ARS69; genus CAYYFX01. The sequence continues at coordinate 2,501 of CAYYFX010000078.1, forward strand.
GAGATCGCGCCGGACAGTCCCGCGCTCGCCGCCGCCCCGCCCACGCCGGACAGCAGGAACAGCGCGAGGAAGCGCCAGTGGCCGTAGAACGCCTCCAGGTTGCGGCCGAGCACCCACAGCGCCCATCCGTTCAGCGCCAGGTGCAGGAGGTTCGCGTGCAGGAAGATCGAGGTGACCAGCCGCCAGACGTCGCCGGCGGCCACGAGCGGCCCGAAGTTCGCGCCGAACGCGATCTGCACCGCGAGGTCGCCGGCGCCGCCGGCGATCTCCTGCATCGCGTGCACCACGCCGATCGCCACGAGCAGGCCCGCCGACACCCGCGGCGGGCGCAGTCGGATCACGCGGGGCGGACCGGGGACGGCGTGGGGTTCGGACGCGACCGACATGGGCTCCCGGGGTCGCGGCGCGGCGCCGCGAGGATCAGGCGCGGACGCCCCTGCGCTCGACCTGGGCGTCGGGGGCGGCCGGCGGCTTCTCGTGCGGCTGGAGGCTCACGACGTGGCGCTTCGACACGAGGATCGGGCCGTCCCCGGTCTCGAGCGCGAAGAACTCCTCGGGGAAGTTGAGGAAATCGGAGACGCGGGAGAACTCGTCCGGGAGGTCCATCGCGATCCGGCCCGACAGGCGCCGCTCGTCCGCGAGGCGCACGGTCACGGACTCCCGCCGCACGACCGGCGAGCTGTCCTTGCGCACGAGATCCGGGTCCATGCCCTCGTCCGGCTCCACGCTGACCACGCGGTCCCGGTTCACGATCTCGATGCCCCCGTCCTCGCGCATGGGGAACCAGGCGGAGTCGCCGTTGAACTTGTCCAGGAGCGTCTGGGCGCCGCGGTGGATCACGTCGATGAAGTCCAGGAATACCGTGCCGGGCACCACGCGCCCGTCCGCGAACGAGATCCGCACGTCCACCTGCCGCTTCGGAACCGCATGGCTCACGGGCACTTCCCTCCGCTCCGGCCGTTCCCGATTGATCGGCCAATCCTCCCGGGAAGTCCAGGGGAAAGGACGCGCGCGACGGTTGCCGGTCCTTGCGGTCCTTGACCCGCGGCCGATCGGGGTCAACCAGTGCGCACGGACTGCCGATCGTTCCCGGAAAGCGGGAGAACGATGGCCAGAATCGACGCGATCTTCGAGGCGGTCCAGGCGCAGGGGGCCTCCGACCTGCACCTCTCCGTGGGCGCCCCGCCGATGATCCGGCGGCACGGCGACATGGAGCCCATCCCGTACCAGGAGCTCACCCGCGAGCTCACCGAGCTGCTGCTGCTGGAGATCATGGGCGAGAAGGCCCGCGCGGACTTCGCCGAGCGACGCGACGTGGACTTCAGCTACGAGCTGCCGGGGAAGTTCCGGATCCGCTGCAACGTCTACGAGGAGAACCGCGGGCTGGCCGGCGCGTTCCGGCTGCTGCCGTCGTCCATCCTCACGGTGGACCAGCTGGGCCTGCCCGCGCACCTCGGCGACCTGACCGACGCCCGCAAGGGACTCGTGCTCGTCACCGGGCCGCCGGGCTCGGGCAAGTCCACGACGCTCGCGGCGCTGCTGGACCACCTGAACCAGCGGCAGCGCCGGCACATCATCACCATCGAGGACCCGATCGAGTACGTGCACGCGAACCGGAAGTGCCTGATCCACCAGCGCGAGGTGGGCCGGCACACGCCGAGCTTCGCGGCCGCGCTGCACGCCGCGCTGCGCGAGGACCCGGACACGCTGCTCGTGGGCGAGATGCGCGACCGCGAGACGATGGGCCTGGCCCTCACCGCGGCGCAGACCGGACAGCTCGTGCTGGGCACGCTGCACACGACGAGCGCGGCGGAGACCGTGGAGCGCATCGTGGACACGTTCCCCGCGGACCTGCAGCAGCAGGCGCGCGGCGCGCTCGCGTCGTCCCTGCGCGCCGTGATCTCGCAACGGCTGATCAAGCGCGCCGACGGCAAGGGGCGCGTGGCGGCGGTGGAGATCCTGCTCGGCACGCCGGCCGTCAGCGCGCTCATCCGCGAGAAGAAGATCCACCAGATCCCCTCCGTCATCCAGACCGGCCGGCGCGAGGGCATGATCGCCATGGACGACTGCCTGCAGCAGCTCGTGGACGCCGGCACGGTGGCGCTGGACGAGGCGCAGCGCGTCGCCGGCGTGCGGCTGACGTCGCGCGCGGGCGGGAGCGCACGGCCGGCCAGCGCGATCCTGCCCGGCCCCGCGCGCGCGGCCGCGTCCCCGGCGGATTCCCTCCGTTCCCCCGGCGCGGAGCCGGGCGGCCGCTAGCGGAGGCCTCCCGTGGAGCTCTCCGGGCGTTCCGACTTCCTGTCCCTCTTCGACGTGGCGCAGGTGCTCTCGGTGAACGAGGCGTCGGGGATGCTGCGCGTGGAGGACGACTCGGGCAAGGCCTACCTGTACTTCGACGGCGGGCAGGTCATCAACGCGATGGACCAGGACCGCCGCGAGGGCGAGGAGGCGGCGAAGCGCGTGTTCGCGATGAAGCGCGCGCGCTTCACGTTCACCGCCGACCTGCCGTCCGTGGCCCGCCGCATCGAGTGCACGACGCAGAACCTGATGATGGAGGTGGCGCGCGCGCTCGACGAGGAGAGCGAGGGCGACGAGCGCGCGGGCGACCACCTGCGCGAGGCCACCGAGGCGACCAGCACGTTGCGCGAGCTGTTCAAGCGGCTCGACTCGGAGTCCAAGGTGCTGTCGCACCGCTCGCCGCAGGGCTTCGCGATCGCCGACCTCCTGGGCGCGATCCGGGGGGCGCCCGGCTCGGTCCTGTTCCTGCGCGCGGGCGCGGCGCCGGAGGTGCACGTGGGCGGGCGCGTGGTGCCGCTCGGCCAGACCCTGCTGGATCGCCCCGGCTACGAGGGACTGCGCGATCACCTGCTGCGGGAGGCCGCGGGCGGACTGGAAGGCCTGGAGCTCGGCGGCATCCACCGCACGCTGCACCTGTCGGAAGGCGAGGCCTACCGCATCGAGACGCTGCGGGGCGGGGACGGCGAGATCCTCGCGATCCGGCCCCTCGCCCCCGGGACCGAGGCCGCGCCATGGGAGGACGAGGCATGGCTCCCCCGCCTGGAGGAGCCGGGCACGCTGGGCATCGTGCGGGCCTTCGGCGACCGCGGTCTGGACGGGCTGATCCACGCGCTGCTGCGGACTCTCGTCGCGCGCGACGCGCTGCCCGTCCTCGGGATCGCGGGAAGCTGGCCGGCGGATGCGCGCGGGTCGCGCGCGGCCGTGATCCTGCTTCGCACGGAGTACGCCGCCGACCGGGACGGCGCGGCCGGGCTCCTGGATCGCCTCGCCCCGCGCTTCGTGCTCATCGAGGACACCGACGCGCCGGGCGCGGCGACGCTGGCCGTGCGGGCGCTGCGCCGCGGATCGCGGGTGCTCGCCGGGGTGCGCGCCGCGCGCGCGGACCTGGCGCCCCGCCGCCTGCTGGACAGCCTCCCCGCCGCGGACCGCGGCGCGGCCACCGCCACCGTCCGCGACGCGCTGTCGGTCATCCTCGACGCGCCCTCCGGCGAGGAGCCGGGGCGCGTGATCCCGGTGGATGACGCCGCGCGCGCGGGAATCGCCGCCGCGCCGGAGCGTTGACCCGCGCGACGCGGTGACCGAGACTCGCCCTCCCCGGAGGGTGACCGTGTCCGTTCCGACGCGCGACGAGGCCTGGAGTCTCCTGACCGAGTACACGCGAAGCGAGGCCCTGCGCAACCACGCGCGCGCCGTGGAGGCCGCCATGCGCGCCTACGCCGCGCGCCTCGGCGGCGATCCCGATCGCTGGGCCGTGACCGGCCTCCTGCACGACTTCGACTACGAGCGCTACCCGTCCCTCGAGGAGCATCCGTTCCGCGGCGTCGAGATCCTGCGCGCCCGCGGCGTGGACGACGACATCCTGCAGGCCATCCTCGGACACGGCGACCACACGGGGGTCCCGCGCGAGACCCCGATGGCGAAGGCGCTGTTCGCGGTGGACGAGTTGACGGGGTTCCTCACCGCGTGCGCGCTGGTCCGGCCCGGAAAGCGCCTGGCCGACGTGCAGGTGTCGTCGGTGCGCAAGAAGATGAAGGACAAGGCGTTCGCGCGGGGCGTCAACCGCGACGATCTCGTGCGCGGCGCCGAGGCCCTGGGCATCCCGCTGGACGAGCACATCGCGTTCGTCCGCGACGCGATGGTGTCGATCGCCGGCGACCTGGGCCTGGCCGGGGAGGCGTAGATCCGAAGGCCGGCCGTCCCGGGCGGCTACTCCTCGTCGTCCGTCGCGGCGCCGGCAAGCGGTCGGCCCAGCGCGCGTGCCAGCAGCCGGTGGGCCCGGCCGTCGGAGGGCGCGAGCGCCAGCGCCTCGCGGGCGTACGCGGCGGCCGCCTCGGTGCGTCCCTGCGCCAGGGCGAGCCGGCCGAGGTGGATCACCGGGCTCGCGTAGCCCGGGTCCGCCGTCCGCGCCGCGGTGAACAGGGACTCCGCCTCGGCGACGCGCTCGAGACGCATCGCGCAGAGGCCCGCGTTGTTCAGCGCGAGCGGGCGCGTCTCGCCGCCCGCGGCGGCCAGGGTCAGGAACGCCGACCGCGCCTCGGCGAAGCGGCCGGCGCGGAAGAGGATCATCGGCGCCTCGAGCGGATCGACGGCGGCGCCGCGGAGCTCCCCGGCGCGCCGGTGCTCCTCCCCCGCCTCGTCGACGCGACCGGCGCGCTGCAGGATCTCCGCCAGCTTCGCGCGGCTCACGGGCCAGGACGGATCGATCGCGATGGAGCGCCGCGCGAAGCGCTCCGCGTCGTCCAGACGGCCCTCCGCCAGCGCGAGCGCGGCGAAGTTGTAGTAATCCACGCGGCGGCTGGTCAGCCGGGAGAGGAACGGGTCGCGCGCGTTCGTCGCCACGAGCAGCGCGAGCAGGGCGGCCGCCGCCGCGACGCGCGCCGCCGGCGCCCCGCCGCGCAGCAGGCTCCCGACCCGGCGCGCGCCGGCCGCGGCGAACAGCAGGAGGCACGGGACCACGGGGTGGCGGTACTCCGACGACGTGTAGAACAGCGCGCAGGTGAGCAGCGACGCCGCCACCGGGATCGCGGGCACGAGGAACGCGCGCGGCCGCAGCGCGAACCCCAGGACGGCGAACGGCAGGATCCAGCCGAGGTGCAGCCGCGCGACCTGCAGCACGGGCGAGAAGTCGCGCGCGAAGTAGTACGACAGGTTCGTCTGCGACTCCACGGCGTGGAACCAGAAGCGCAGCTTGCGCGCGGCGAGCCGCACGGCGCCGGCGGGGTCCGCGGCCCATCGCGCCAGCGTGGCGCGCGTCCAGAACGCGCTCGACCCCGCCAGCGTCAGCTCGCGGCCCGCGCGCCGCGACGCCTCGGCGCGGTAGTCCTCGGCCTCCCGCTCCGGCACCGGGTTCGACAGGAACGGCGGCTCCGAGTAGATCCCCGTGGCCTGCTCGTGGTTGCCGGCCCAGAGCGCCATGCCGCCGTTCGCGGAGACGGGGATCCACTCGCCGCTCGCGGCGAGGTTGCGCAGCGTGACCGGCAGCACGACGGCCGCGCACGCCGCGGCCACGAGCAGCGCGCGCCTCGCGCCGCCCGGCCCGCGCCCGACCAGGGGGATCCATCCGGCCAGCAGCAGCGCATGGCTCGCGCGCCCGAGCACGAGGAGGCCGGTGAGCGCGCCGAGCAGCAGCGCCGCGCGCGCCCCGCCGGCGGGCGCCGATGCGCGCACGGCGACGAGCGTGGCGGACACGGTGAGGAACAGGAGCAGGCCCGGCGTGAGCAGCGCCCCGTCGTAGAAGATCGCGGGGCCGAAGACGGCCAGGAGCAGGCCGGCGGCGAGGCCCTCGCGCGGGAAGCCGAGCGCCTCGCCGAGCCGCACGGTGAGCACGCAGGCCGCCGCGCCGAGCGCGCACTGCAGGCACAGCGCGGCGAGCCGGCCGCCCTCGCCGCTCCCGGACACGGCGTACACGCCGCCCAGCACGAGCCCGTACAGCACGTTCATGAAGAACGGGCCCTCCGGGAATCCGTCGCCCGCGGCGAGGCGTCGCCCCACGCCGTCGTAGAACTGCGAGTCGATGAAGAGGTAGCGGAACACCGGGCCGCGGTGGATCGCGGCGACGTGCGCCAGCCGCACGGCGAGCGCGCCGCCGAACAGCAGGGCCTCGCGCCGGCGGCGGGTCACGGCGCCGCGCCGCCCGCGAGCACGAACGCGTGGCAGAGGTACAGCGGCAGGGTCGGCGCGCCGGCCGGCGCGGCGAGGCGCACGCGGACCCGGCCGGTGCCGTGGGGAATGCGCGCCACCGCCTGCTCGTGGAACGGCGTGGCGGCGGCCGCGAGCTCCACGTCCTGCGGCGGGCCGTCGCCGACCGCGACGACGACGCGGCCGCCGCGGCCGCCCGCGAGCCGCAGCACGAGGCGGGCGTCCGCGACCGGATCGCGCGCCACCTCGAACGTGGCCTCCCCGAGCAGCACCCGCCCGCCGTCCACGATCTCCGCGCCCGCCGGCGCGGCGGCGCCGCGACGGACGAAGCTGCCGCCGCTCGCGCCGCGCTCGCGTCCCCGCTCGCGCCAGGCGTGCGCGCGCTCCGACGCCGCGTCGGCCACGTCCACGCGGTCCACGACGCGCGCGCCGGGCCCTGCCGCCGGCGCATCGCCGGAGCCGGCGAGCGTCCAGTCCGCCCGCGAGAGCACCTTCTCCGCGTCGACCACGGACGGGGACAACAGCCGCACCGCGGCGACGGAGCGGAGGATCCCCGCCGGCTCGAGATCGAACCAGTTCGGGAAGATGCAGAACCACGCGGGGCGGCGACCGGGCGGCATCGCCTCCAGCGCCTCGTACAGCACGCCGCTCCCCTGCCGCCACGCGCCGGCGAGCCCGGGCGACGTCAGACCGACGAGATCGAGCGTGCGCACGCCGGAGAAGTACGCCAGGGCCCCCGCGTCGTTCACGGCCACCACCGCGCCCGGCTCGACGATCGCCGGGAGCGCCTCGCCCCACGCGATCTGCATCCGCTCGATGTCCTCGCACTGGTCGCCGAACGCGAGCGCGAAGAAGGCGAACGACGCGCACCCTCCCGCGAGCAGCGCGGCGCGCACGCCGGTGCCCAGCCGCGCCAGGCCCGCGCGCAGGTCGCGCAGGCCGCGCACGAGCCGGCCGGTGCCGTGCGCCACCCAGACGAGGAACACGGGGAGGACCGGCATCTGGTACCGGCCGTGGTGCGCGTCGGGCTCTTCCAGGAGGCCGGTGGCCAGGTACAGCGCCGCGATCCACGCCGCCGACAGCGCGGCCGCGCCCGCCCGGCGTTCCGCGGCCTCGCGCGCGAGGGCCGGCAGGATCCCGAGGAGGAAGACGAGGCCGGCGCCCGGCGGCACGAACAGCGCGGCCGTCTCGGACTCGTACGCGTACAGGCGCAGCCCGTCGGCGCGCGGCGCGAGTCCGAACAGCTGCGCGCCCAGGAGCGACGCCGCGCGCAGCAGCGCCACGCGCGCGGCGCCCGCGACGTCCGCGCCGGGTCCGCCCAACGCCGTCTTCGCGAGGAATCCGCTGGAGCGGGCATCGCCCGTCAGCGCCCACGCGATCGCCGGCACCACGAGCATGGCGGCCAGCGGCAGCGCGAGCCAGGCGATCGACCGGCGCGGCACGGTCCCGGCGGCGGCACCGGCGGCGGCGAGGACGATCGCGAGACCGGCAAGCATCGCGCCCTCCGGCCGCACGACCGCCAGCCCGGCGAGCGCGAGCGCCACGCCGCGGTCCGGCACGCCGCCCGCGCGCGCCCAGGCCGCGAGCGCCGCCACGGCGGCGGCGGCGGTCAGCGGGATCTCCATGCCGCTCCACGCGCCCCACGCGAGCGGCCCGGAGACCAGGACGAGGGCGGCCGCGAACGGGATGCCGGCCAGCGCGAGGTCGCCGGGACGCTCGGACCCGGGACGCCGCGGCGCGAGGGCGTGGCCCGCGCGGCCGGCCGCCCACGCGGCGAGCGCGAGAGCCGCGCCGCCCGCCGCCATCGCCCAGGGGATCATGGCCCGGCCGCCGAAGCCGAGGAGCGAACCGAGGGACAGCACGAGCGTCCACGGAAGGCTGGTCGCGCCGGTGGTGGGCGCGTCGCCGGCGTGGTACGCGAGCCCGCGGCCGGCGGCGATCGCCTCGCCGTAGCGGAAGTAGATGAACGAGTCGTCCAGGGGCAGCGCGAGGCAGCCGCCCGTGGCCCACAACATGGAGACCAGATGGAGGGCGCCGGAGACCGCGACCACCGCGGCGATGCGCGCGAACGTCCGCCGCGGCGCGATCAGTTCGCCGGTGTCCAATCCGTCCCCGCCGGCGGGAGGAGCAGCGCGGTGGCCTGCAGCGCGGCCACCGTCTTCGCGTCGCGGATCTCCTCGCCGCGGATCCGCGCGAGCGCATCCGCGAGGGTCATGCGGTGGATCTCGATGACCTCGTCCCGCTCGTGCCCGGTGGCGACCGAGGTGAGCCCGCGGGCGAGGTACAGGTGGATGATCTCGTCGCAGAATCCGGGCGTGGTCCAGATGGAGCCCAGCTTGCGCCAGCGGGACGCCGCCAGCCCGGCCTCCTCCCCCAGCTCGCGCTTCGCGCACTCCAGCGGCGGCTCGCCCGGCACGTCCAGCTTGCCGGCGGGGACCTCCCAGAGCCAGCCCCCCACCGCGTGCCGGTACTGGCGGAGGATCGTGATGGAGCCGTCCTCGTGCAGCGGGACGGCCGCGGCGGCGCCGGGATGGCGCATCAGCTCGAGCTGCGCGGTTTCGCCGTTCGGCAGGACCACGTCCTCCACGGCGAGGTTCACGACCTTGCCCGTCCAGATCTCTCGGCGCACGGCGTTGACGTCCCTTCGGGGGATTCCTACACTCGTTCGCGGTACGGTCCCGTGACCGCTGCGTTTCCCCTCTAGGATTTCCATGATTCCTCGCGCGTTGCAAGCCCCGCTGCGCATCGCCGTGCTCGCCGCGCTCGCCCTGGCCGGGGCCGGGTGCAGCGGGGACTCCGGCACGCCGCCTCCCCCGCCGGTGGACTGGGACGCCATCGACCCGGTCGGGTTCTCGGCCCACCTGCTCCCGCTGTTCGAGGTCAGCTGCAACACGGCGGAGTGCCACGGCCCCGTGGACCGCGCGTTCGGGTTGAGCCTGGCCACGTACGACGACGTGGCGGCCGGCAGCCGCTTCGGCGCCGTGGTCCTGCCGTACGAGCCGGACCACAGCCACCTGGTGCAGCACATGACCGGCGCGCTGGAGCCGCGCATGCCCATCGGCCGGGACCCGGTGGAGGACGCGGCGATCCGGGCGATCGAGCGCTGGATCCGCGCGGGGGCGCCGGACGACGACGGGACGCCCATGTACGCCGGCGTGACGGCGAAGACGTTCGTGGCCTGCCAGGGGGACAACCAGGTGGCGGTGCTGGACCTGGACACGGGTCTGTACGTGCGGACGATCCCGGTGGAGAAGCCGCACAGCGTGTACGTGGACGCGCCGAACCGGCGCGTGTTCGTGTCCCGGCTGGAGACGGCGTCGGACAACATCCAGGTGTACGACGCGGACACGCTGACCCGGATCCGCTCCGCGCGCGCGGGCACGTTCCCGGCCCTGATGAGGATCACGCCGGACGGGTCGCAGCTGTGGGTCACGAACTTCGACCAGCTCGGCGGCGACAACCGGGTCCGCGTGCTGGATCCGGACACGCTCGGGGAGATCGAGTCGTTCGACGCGCCGCCCGGCTTGCAGCTCCAGCCGCACGGCCTGGCCATCTCCTCGGACGGCGACTGGGTCTACGTCACGAACATCCTCTCGGACAACGTGTCGGTGTACTGCACGGATTGCGACGAGGGAACGCCGGACCTCGTGGACTTCGCCGCCCTCCCCCCGCAGGCCGGCGCGCAGCAGCCGCAGCAGTGCGTGCTCAGCGAGGATGACTCCCGCCTGTACGTGTCCGCGCTCGGCGTGGACCGCGTGTACGTGCTGGAGACCGCCACGCTGTCCTTCCTGGGCGAGGTGGTCGTGGGCGACGCGCCCTGGCACCTCGCGCTCGCGCCCGGCGGGAACGAGCTGTGGGTGGCGAACTGGGTGGGGCAGACGGTCTCGGTCGTCGACGTGTCGAACCCCTCCGCGCCGGTCGTCACGGCCACGCTGGATCCGGACCACCCCGAGGATCCGGGCGAGAAGGTGCTGCACCGGCCCATCGGGATCGCGTTCTCCCCGGACGGCAACCGCGTGTGGGTGGCTTGCGCGAACGACGACGGCAGCGGCAGCGGCCACCACCCGCCGCCCGACGGCGAGCGGCCTCCGGGATCGGTCGTCGTGTTCGACCGCGCCACCCGCGAGGTCGTCTCGGTCACCGAGGTCCCGTTCTTCGCGCGCTTCCTGGGCTTCCTGCCGTGACGGGGCGGCGCGCGCCGCGGGCCGCCGCCGGGACGCTGGCCGCCGTGCTGGCGGCGCTCGCCGTTCCCGGCTGCTCCGATGACGGCACGACGGCCCCGGCGCCCTCGGACGAGGTGGGGCTCGCGCTGACCGGTCTCAGCCCGGTCGCCGAGGGCGAGGGCGCGCTGGAGCTTTGGATCTCGTTCGCCCTGCCGCGCTCGCCGGGCGGGCTGCGGCATTCCGCCGCGGCTTCCGCCGGGCGGTTCCGCATCGACAACTCCGGCGCGATCGTCGGGCCGTCCGGCGGGCCCATGGTCTTCCAGGTCCTGCCGGGCGCGGCGAACGTTCCCCTGACGGACGGCGGCGAGGTCGCGTGGCAACTCGCCGTGGACGCCTTCGTCACGATGGAGCCCGCCGCCGACGCGGATCTGCCCGGGCCGAACCTGCCCGGGATCGTCGGCGGCACCTTCCTGAATGGAACCTGCATACTGGGAACGCTTTACGCGGACGCGTTGAACGTGGACTTGAGCTCCGCCACCGGCTCCTTCCACCTCGCCACACCCACCACGGCGGCTGCGGACGACGAGTTCGAAGGCGTGTGGTTCGCCGCGCCCGGCGGCGGCGCGCCGTCGCTGGACGCTCTCCCCCCGCCGCCACCGGGGTGGATCTACGAGGGCTGGCTCTCGCTCGGCGTCTTCGGCGCGGTGTCGCTCGGCCGCTTCACGTCGGCGACCGGTGCGGACCTGGACGGGGCGGGGCCCACGCCGGGCCCGCTGCCCGGCTACGCGTTCCCCGGAAGCGACTTCCCCACGGCCAGCTCCGGGGTGGACCTCCGCCCGGGGAACGTGTTCGTGACCCTCGAGCCGCCGGGCGAGGCGGACGGCGCCACCCGGCCCAGCTTCCTGACCGTCCTGGCCGGGCAGCTCACGGCCGCGCAGCCGGTCGGGGTCGCCGCTCCCCTCGCGAACGTGTTCCCGGCGCTCGGTGGGACCGTCACCATCCCGCTCGATCCCTGAGACCCGGCCCGGGGGCACCCCCCGGGGCGGCGCATCCGGTTTCGACTTGCCTGACCCTTCCTGGGCGGTCTTGGTCCCCTCCGACCGCCGCCCGGCGGCCGGGCGATTGCCCGCGGGCGGGCGGACCTGGGATACTCGAAGGCGACCCTGCCCCCCGAATCCGGTGCGGACCTCGTGACGAAGCGCCTGCGACCCGCTCGCCGCTCGCCCCTGGCGCTCCGGGCGCTCGCGGCCCTGTTCGCCGCGGCCCCCGCCGCCGCGGCTCCCGCCGATCCGGACGTTCCCGCGCTCCGCGTGCTGGCCTCCCGCTTCGCCGCGGACCACGCGGCCGACCGGAGCACGGCCCGCGCCCGGCTCTTCTCCAGCCCGGATCCCCTGGCCACGCGGCTGCACGCGGACCCTGCGCTCCTGCTGATGCGCGTGGGGCCGGGCGGGATCCCCGCGTACCGGGAGCTGGACAACCGGGACGCGGCCGCCAGCATCGCGACCGACGTCGTGCAGCCGGGTGGCGCGGCCGGCCTCGCGCTGGACGGCGCGGCGACGCCGGTCGGGCAGCTCGGCGTTTGGGACGGCGGGGCGGTCCGCGTGACGCACCGGGAACTCGCGGGACGCGCCGTGCAGCGCGATGCGCCCTCCGCCTCCTCCGGCCACGCCACGCACGTCGCGGGCACGATGGTCGCGGGCGGCGTGGATCCCTCCGCGCGCGGCATGGCGCCCGCCGCGCCGCTGGACTGCTGGGACTGGGAGGCCGATCTCGCCGAGATGGCGGCGGCCGCCGCGGCGGGCCTGCGCGTGTCCAACCACAGCTACAGCCCGGTGGCCGGGTGGCGCATGGCGCTCGGCCAGTGGTACTGGCACGGCGACCCGTCGATCAGCGCCACCGAGGACTGGGCCTTCGGCTACTACGACGACGAGGCGCGCGACCTGGATCAGCTCGCGTTCGACGCGCCCGGGTACCTGATCGTGGCCTCGGCCGGCAACAACCGCGCGGACTACGGCCCCGGCTCCGGCGGCGAGCACGGCGTGTGGGACGGCACGCAGTGGATCCCGAGCACCGACACGCGCGAACCGGACGGCGGACCGGACGGGTACGACTCCCTCCCGCGCTCGAAGAACGCGAAGAACACGCTCGTCGTGGGAGCGGTCGACGACCTGCCGGCCGGATGGGCCGGCCCCGCGAGCGTGTCGATGACGCACTTCTCGGGGTTCGGTCCCACCGACGACGGGCGCATCAAGCCGGACCTCGTGGCGAACGGCGTGGGGCTGTGGTCCTGCTCGGATCGCAATGACAGCTCGCACGCGGTCAGCTCCGGCACGTCGATGGCGTCGCCGTCGGTCGCGGGATCCGTGAACCTGCTCGTGGACCACTGGCGCGCCACGCACGGCGCGGATCCGCGCGCGGCGACGCTCAAGGCGATCCTGTTCCAGACCGCGGACGACGCGGGCGACGCGCCGGGCCCGGACTACCGCTTCGGCTGGGGACTGATGAACACCGCGGCGGCGGCCGCCCTGATCACGGCGGACGCCGCGGCCAAGGGCGGGCAGCGCGTGGCCGAGGCCGTGCTCCTCCCGGCGGTCGCGGACTCGTGGGAGCTCGTGCTGGCGGACACCTCCGACGTCCGCGTCACGCTGCACTGGACCGACCGGCCGGGCGTGCCGGCGGCGCCGGCGCTGGATCCGCCCGACGCGATGCTCGTGCACGACCTGGACCTCCGGCTCGGCGACGGCGCGATCGAGCGCGAACCGTGGGTGCTGGATCCGTCGGACCCCGCGGCGCCGGCGACCCGCGGCGACAACACGCGCGACAACACCGAGCAGATCGTGGCCACCGCGCTCCCGCCCGGGCGGTACACGCTGACCGTGTCGCACAAGGGCTCGCTCGGCGAGGCGCAGGCCTACTCGCTCGCGGCCTCGCACCCGATGATGCTCCTCGGCCCGCCGCTGGCCGCCGCGCCGGCGTCCGCGTCGCCGGGGCCGCTCGGCCTGCACGCGGCGCCGAGTCCCTTCGCGCAGCGAACGGCCGTGGTGTTCACGCTCCCCGCGCCCGCGCCGGTGGATGCCGTGGTCTTCGACGTGCAGGGCCGGCTCGTGCGCACGCTGATCGCGCGGCGGACCCTGCCGGCCGGGCCGCAGCGCCTCGAGTGGGACGGTCGCCGCGCCGACGGGCGCGAGGCCGGATCCGGCGTGTACTTCGTCCGGGTCGAGGCCGGGACGGCGCGGACGGTGACGAAGGTCGTCCGCGCCCGCTGATCCGCTCAGTCCAGCAGCGCCGCCCGCACCCGCGCCCCTTCGCGCGCGCGCAACGCCGCGCGTTCCTCCACCCCCGCGCCCGCACGCTCCAGCGCGGCGGACACGCCGAGCGCCGCGTTGCCCTCCCGGGCGAAGTACTCCCGGGCGCGGGCGAGCAGCGCCGGGTCGCTCCCGCCGACCACGCGGGTGACGCCGGGAAGCTGCGGCCCCGGCACGGCGGCGCGCAGTCGCGGGAACTCCGTCATCACCCACTCGAGCACGAAGGCGCGCGCCGGCCCGCCCCGCTCCGCCATCCGCTCGGGAACGGTCAGCACGTGCTGCGCGGACACGGGACCGTCCAGCGCGTAGCGCAGCGCGCGCGCGGCGAGCGCCGGATCCCGGAAGCGCGCGAGCGCCTCGAGATACCGGACGCGCTCCGCCGGCGGGCCGTCGGCCTCGTAGCCGCGGACGAAGGCGTCGAACAGCCGCGCATCGCCGTCGAGCGCGGCGAGATCGAGCAGCGTGCCGGCGAGCTCGCCGCGAAGCCGCGGGTCCCCGGGCCCGGCCAGGGCCGCCGCGCGGGCCAGCGCGAGCACCTCGGGATCCCGGCCGTGCTCGCCCAGCGCGCGCAGGAGGTCGCCGCGTGCCATCGTCGCGAGGACGCTCTCCCCCTCGCGGGCCTCGAGCCCGATGCGCTCGCGCGACGGCGCGAAGGCCGAGCGCACCCAGGCCGCCCACGCATCCTCGAGGGATGCATCCACGAACGTCTCGCGGAAGTCGTCCAGCATCGCGCATGCGGCCTCGACGACCCGCGGATGCCCGTCGCCGGCCGCGCTCGCGAGGGCGTCCAGCACCCGATCCGCCGGCACCCGCCCCGCCTCCATGAGCGCGCGCAGGTTCCCGAGCCGCTCGGCCCGCTCGAGCGGCTGCAGCGGGGCGGCCAGCAGGGCCGGCCACTGCGCGTCCGGCAGGGTCCAGCGGTAGTACCCGAGCGCGCCGCCGTTCGGGTACAGCCAGCGGATCCGCCCCGCGACCGGCAGGTCCACCGTGTCCGTCGCGCCCTCCAGGCGGACCGACCGCTCGTGCTCGCCCGCATCGTCCGCCCAACGCAGCACCACCGGGACCTTCCACGACAGGTCCGGCGTGCGCACGCCCGCCGCGCGGAAGCGCTCCTGCGACAGCCGCACGCGGCCGCCGTCCACGCGCTCCACGGCCACGCACGGGAAGCCGGGCTGCTCCAGGAAGGGCGCGAGCGTCTCCGCCACCGGGCGCCCGGACGCCTCGTCCAGCGCGCGCCACAGGTCCGCGGCGGAGGCGTTGTCCCACGCGTGCGCGTCGAGGTACGCGAGGACCGCGCGGCGGAACGCCTCCTCGCCGAGCCAGCGCTCGACCATGGCCAGGACGCGCTTCCCCTTCGCGTACGCGAGCCCGACTCCCTGCAGCAGATCCTCGACCCCCTGGACGTCGCGCCGGATCGGCCGCGCCGTGGCCCGCGCGTCGCCGGCCAGGTGCGCCTGGGTGCGCACGAGCTGGCCCACCGGCAGCGCCGCCTCCGGGTGCAATCCGTCCACGATCTCGTCCGCGATCCAGTCCGCGAACGTCTCGTTGAGCCACAGGTCGTCCCACCAGCGCATCGTCACGAGGTTGCCGAACCACTGGTGCGCGATCTCGTGCGCGAGGAGCCGCGCGAGCCCCATCCGCTCCGACGGGCCGGTCCGCTCCGGGTCCTTCAGCAGCGCCGTGTCCCGGAAGGTGATCGCGCCCGCGTTCTCCATGGCGCCGGGCCAGAACCGCGGCACGGCGATCAGGTCGAGCTTCGCGTAGGGGTGCGGCCGGTCGAACCACGCCTCGAGCCGGGCGAGGATGGCGGGCGTCGCGTCGCGCGCGGGGCCCGCGAGCGCCGCGCGACCGGCCGGGACGACGATCCTCCCCGGAACGGACATGCCCGGGATCTCCACGAACTCGAACGGCCCCGCCGCCACGGCGACCAGGTACGTGGGCAGCGGCGGCGTCGGGGCGAAGACGAACGTGCGCCGCCCGTCCGCCGCGTGCTCGGCCTCCACCGGCGAGTTCGACACCACGGCGTTCCCCTCCGCGACCGTGACCTCCACCCGGAACGGGATCTTGAAGTCCGGCTCGTCGAAGCAGGGGAACGCCTCGCGCGCGTCGTCGGACTCGAACTGCGTGAACGCGTAGGGGCGGCCGCCCTCCTCCACGAGGTAGAGGCCGGTGGCCCCCCGGCCGAAGGCGCGCGCGAAGTCCAGCCGAAGCCGCCATGCGCCGGGGTCCAGCGGCGCATCCGGGACGATCTCGACGGCGTCGCCCGCGAGCGGCCGCGTCGTGGCGGCCCGCGGTCCCGCCGGGCCGTCCAGCACGATCCCGTCCAGCGCCAGGCCCTCGGCATGCAGGGCGAACCGCTCCGTGCGCCCGGTCACGTCCAGGTCGATCCCGGTCGTCCCGCGGTACGTGCCGCCCGCGAGGTCCAGTTCCAGCGAGACCGCCTGCGCCCGTGGCGTCACGGACGCGCCGAGCCGGCCCGTCCACTTGGCGGGGAG
>CAYYFX010000079.1:0-18471 GCA_964471155.1 uncultured Gemmatimonadota bacterium
CCGACGACCCGGAGCTCCGCGCCGCGATCCGGCAGGCGCTGGCCGAGTAGCCGGCCGCCGCTCGTCGGTCTGCCCTCTCGCCGACCGCGCCAAATGGGGAGCCGACCGGCCCGCCCGTGCCGGGGCCGGGGCCGGGCCTCTCCGCAGCGGCGTCGCGCAGGCGCCGGGAGGCATGGATGCCGGAGGCGCCGGAGCGCCGAGCCCTTCCGGCGACAGGACGTCGCCGGAAGGGCGTCCGCGGCGGAGAGGCCCGGCCCCGACCCCGGCCCCCGGCGCGGGCGGGCCGGTCGGCCATCTGGCGCGGCTCGGCTCGCTCCCGTATCCTGGGAGCCCTTTTCCGGAGGCCCCATGCAGGTCGGAATCGTCGGACTGCCCGGCAGCGGCAAGTCCACCCTGTTCAACGCGTTGACCCGCGGCCAGGCGGAGACCGGCCGCTTCGGGGCCGGGCGGGCCGAGGCGAACCGCGGCCGCACGCTCGTGCCGGACGCGCGCCTGGAGTGGCTGGCCGACGTCTACTCCCCGAAGAAGAAGACCCCCACCTTCATCGACTTCGTGGACGTGCCCGGGATCTCGCCGGGGTCCACCGAGAAGGGCGCGACGGCGCTGCTCGCCGAGCTGCGCACGGTGGACGCGCTGCTGCACGTGGTCCGGGCGTTCGACGATCCGTCGATTCCGCACCCGGACGGGTCGGTGGACCCCGTGCGCGACACGGGCAACCTGGAGACCGAGCTGCTGCTTGCGGATCTCGGGCCGCTGGAGAAGCGGCTCGAGCGGATCGAGAGCGACCTGAAGAAGGGCCTGGACAAGCGCAAGCTCGGCGAGGAGAAGGAGCTGCTCCTGCGGCTCACCGCCGCGCTCGCGGAGGGAACGCCCGTCCGCGCGCTGGAGCTGGACACGCAGCAGCGGCGGGACCTGCGCGGCTACGCGCTCCTGACCGCCAAGCCCATGATCGTCGTCGGCAACGTCGGCGAGGACGAGCCTTCCGGCGGCGCCGCGGACGCGGCGCTGCGCGCGCACGCCGGGGCCGCCGGGCTGCCGTACCTCGCGGTGGCGGCGAAGCTGGAGTCGGAGATCGCCGCGATGAACGACGACGAGGCCCTGGCCTTCCTGAAGGACTACGGCCTCGCCGATTCCAGCCGGGACCGCGTGATCCGCGCGGCGTTCGATACGCTGGCGCTGCAGTCGTTCTTCACGTTCGGCGAGGACGAGTGCAAGGCGTGGACGCTGCCGCGGGGATCGAGCGCGGTGGACGCGGCGGGGAAGATCCACTCCGACATCGCGCGCGGCTTCATCCGCGCCGAGGTGGTGTCCTTCGACGTGTTCCGCGAGCTGGGCTCCTGGAACCAGGCGAAGGACGCGGGGAAGCACCGCCTCGAGGGCAAGGACTACGTGATGCAGGACGGCGACTGCGTGATCTTCCGGTTCAGCGTGTGATGCCGCTCGCCGCGGCCGTTCTCGCCGCCGCGGGGTTCGCGGCGCTGGAACTGGCGTTCTTCGCCTCGCGCAACCAGCTCCTGCCCTGGCGATCCGGGCACGCGGCGCTGTTCGGCGTCTTTCTCGCACTGCACCTGGTCGTGGCGGTCGGCGCGCTGTTCGCGGCGCGCGCGCTCGGCCGGCGGGCCGCCGCCTGGGCGCCCTTCGCGCCGCTGGCCGCGCTGACCGCGATCGCGGTCGTGACATGGTTCCGCGAGCGCGTCTACTCGCTCCCGCGCGACCTCCCGGGGACCGCGGGGACGCTGCTGCTCGCGATCGTGCCGTTCGCCGCCTGCGCGCTCGCGGCCCGCGCGCTGCGCGGGAGGCCGGCCCTCGCCGGGCCCGCGGCGCTGGGGCTCGCCGCGGCGGTGCTCGCGGCCGGCGTCGTGCGCGTGGCGCTGGCGAAGCCGCGGCAGGAGGTGGAGCCCGTGCTGCCGCGCGCGGCCTCGCACCGCCTCGCGGTCACGGAGACCGGCCAGCGCGTGCTCGTCTTCGGCTTCGACGGTGCCACGTGGGAGGTGCTCGATCCCCTGATCGCGCAGGGGCGCATGCCGAACCTGGCCGCCCTCGTCGCGCGCGGGCGCACGTTCGACCTGGAGACGATCCGTCCCACGTTCTCGCCCGTGATCTGGACATCCATCGCGACCGGGAAGAGCCGGTTCCGCCACGGCATCCACGACGTCGTGCAGACCGTGATGCCGGGCGGGCTGCGGCTGCCGCGCTCCATCGAGCGCACGGCGTTCTGGACCAAGACCACCGGCGTGGTGTTCCGCGCGCTGGACGCGCGGCGGGCGCTGCCGCTGGTGCCGTACCGGAGCGGGCAGGTGCAGGCCACCTCGGTGTTCGAGGCGGCGTCGGAGGCGGGGCTGTCGGCGTCGCGCATCGAGTGGTACGTGAGCCACCCCGCCGTGCCGCTGTCCGGCGTGGACGTCTCGGACCGCTTCCACCTGCAGACGCGGGAGGAGCCGCGGGAGGGCGCCACGCACCCCGCGGCACTGAACGAGGCCCTCCTGCCGTGCCTGGTGGAGGAGTCCGAGGTGACCGTGGAGCGCGTGCTGGAGTTCGTGGACACGACCGGGCTGGACGCGGCCGGGGCCGCGGCGTGGGCCGCCGAGCGCCCGGCGTTCGTGGAGGAGATGCGTCTGAACCTCGCGCGGGACCTCACCACGCGCAACGTGGCCGTGGACCTCCTGCGCCGGGATCGCGAGTGGCGACTGTTCGGCGTCTACTTCCGCGCGGTGGATCTCACGCACCACCTCACCTGGCGCCTGCGCGGCCGGACCGGCGACCCCTCCGCGGAGCCCGACCTGCGGATGAAGCCGGTGATCGAGCGGTACCACGAGGCGATGGACCGGATCGTCGGCGACGTGCTGGCCGAGGTTCCCCCGGATGCCGTGGTGATCCTGCTCTCGGACCACGGGTTCGAGGACCGGTTCGAGCACTCGCGCGCGCCGGACGGGTTCGCCGTGCTGGCCGGCGGGCCGATCGTGCCGTCCCCCGAGCGCGGCCGGCTCACGATCTACGACGTGGCCCCGACCACGGCGGTCCTCCTCGGGATCCCCGTGGCCCAGGACCTGGACGGCCGCCCGCGCTCCGACCTGCTGGATCCGGCGTTCACGGCCGCCTTCCCGCCGCGCGCGGTCTCCACGTGGGAACGCGAGGGCCGGGTCACGGCCGCGTCGACCGCGCCGGATGCCCCGGAGACCATCGACGCCGAGGTGGAACGCCTCCGCGCGCTCGGCTATATCCGTTAGGTCGTGGTGCGAAGATTGGGGCGGCGCCGCCGGAAGTCGTTGCCCGGCCGGGACCTCTCCGCGCATCGCGGCGGAAGGGGCGCCGCCGGCCCCAAGCCCTTGGCCCGTCCGGAGTTTCCGCGGCCCCCGCCCCACTCTCCGCTCCACCGGACCGGCACCACGGGCCTAACCGCAAGCCAGGGCTCACGTTAGTTCCCGCTTTCCCGATCGCTTTTCCCCTGCGGATGCGTCGTGCCGCGGTCGATACCGAGGGAAGTCCGCCGCCCCCCGGGCGGTTCCCCGACGCCTCGCCTCAGGATGACGCTTCGCATGGCCCCTTCGACGTTCGATCGCTTCCGCAAGCCGGGCACCCCCGAACCCGCGCCGCCCCGTGCCGCCGTGTCCGTGGGCTCCGTCCCGCGCGCCTCCGCCGCCCAGGTGGCGGTCGTGGCCCGGGAGCGCCGCGCCCAGGCGGTTCTCGCCGGGCTGGACAACCTGCCCACGCTGCCGGCCATCGCGATGGAGGTGCTGCAGCTCGCGCAGAACCGCAACGCGCACGCCCGGGACTTCGAGGAGGTCCTGCGGCGCGACCAGGCGCTGACCGCGAAGGTGCTCCGGCTGGTGAACTCGCCGTTCTTCGGGCTGCGCCGGGAGATCGTGTCGATTCCGCAGGCCATCGTGGTGCTCGGCATGCGGACGCTGCGCAGCGTCGTGGTGGCGGCGCAGACGAGCCGGCTGCTCGACCGGCAGCTCGGCCCGTACGGGCTCGTCGAGGGCGGGATGTGGATGCACTCCATGTCGTGCGCCACGATCGCGCGCCTGATCGCGCGGCGGACGAGGCTGGCCTCGGATCCGGCGGAGGAGCTGTTCGTCGGCGGGCTGCTCCACGACGTGGGCAAGATCATCCTCGCGCCGCACGTGGCCGGCGTGCAGGCGGAGTTCGATGCCGCGGCGGCCGCGGCCGGCGGCGACGTCGTGCGCGCCGAGGCGGACGTGATGGGCGTCACGCATCCCGCCGTCGGCGCCGCGATGGCCCGCAAATGGGGGCTGGCCGGCACGCTCGTGGGTCTGATCGAGGGGCACCACGAGCGGTTCGAGCCCGGCATGGACGCGCGGCTGGCCGTGGTCCAGCTGGCGAACGGGATCTGCAACGAGCTCGGCGTCGGCCGCCGGGGCGGTCCCGCGCCGGCGCCGCCGGATCACGGACTGCGCCTGGCGCTGCTGGGGCTGGCGGACGCCGCGGACGCCCTGCGGGCCGAGGCGCGGGCCGCGCTGGACGGCCTGCAGGGCGTGTTCGCCGACATGGCCCGCGCCTAGGCGCCCCGGATGTCTCCCCCTCCCGACCTGCGCCGCCTGCGCGACTGCCTGGCCACCGCCGAGCTCCGCGACGCCGTGAACACCGCGGCGGCGGGGCGCGCCCGGGACTGGGCCGTCGTCGTGCCCGACGGGCGCGGCGGGCTCGCCACCGTGCTGTCGGGGCGGGACCCGGCCGGCGTCGTCGGGGAGGACGCGGCCGCGACGCTCGCGGCGATCCTCCCGGACGCGTCGGACCGGTTGTCGGCGGTTCCCGGGGGCGGCTCGGCGGCGGCGCTCCGCTTCCGCGACGAGACCTACGGCCTGTTCCTGCTGCGCGGCGCCGCCGGCGCCGGGGACCTCGCGTGGTGGCAGGCGGTCGTGGACGCGCTGGCGCCGGAGATCGTGAAGGTGCAGCTGTACGAGGCCGCGAACCGGGAGTCCGCCACCGGGGCGGTGAAGCTCGACGCGCTGCACGAGGCCGGCGAGCTCGTCCGGTACGTGGACCTGGACGTGCTCCTCACGAAGCTGATGGAGCTGTCCGTGCGCATCCTGCGCGCGGAGGTGGGCGCCATCGCGCTGGTGCGGGACGGGGAGCTGCGGGCGGGCATCGAGTGGGGGCTGTCCGGGGAGATCCTCCTGTCCCTGGCCACGCCGGCCGGCGAGCCCTTCGTCGCGTCCGCGCTCGAGCGCGGGGAGGCCGTCGTCATCCCGGACGCGGCCGCCGACGACCGCGTCGACGTCTCGCGGCTGCCGGTGCGGATCACGTCCCTGGTGCTCATGCCGCTCGTCACCCACGGCCGCCGGCTGGGCGCGATCGTCGTCGTGAACGCGGGCGGGGACGACGGCCCGCGCGCGGAGGACGTGGACGTGCTGCGGACCGCGGCGAACCTCTGTGCGGCGGCCGTGGACAACGCGATGCTGTACGCGAAGACGCGCGCGGCGGAGCGGATCGCCGCGGAGATGAACCTGGCCGCCGACATCCAGAACGGCCTGCTGCCCGCGTCGCACCCCGAGAACGACGCCTTCGAGATGCTCGGCTGGTGCCTCTCCGCCTCCGAGACCGGCGGCGACTTCTACGACTTCTTCCCGATGGATCGCGGCCGCACCGGAATCGTGATCGCGGACGCGACCGGCCACGGCATGGGGGCCGCGCTCCTCGTGTTCATCGCGCGGGCGAGCCTGCGCGCCCTGCTCACGTCCTCGCGCGACCTGTCCGCGGTGATGGGCACGCTGAACGACCTGGTGGAGGCCGACTCCGCGCCCGACCGGTTCCTCACGTTCCTGTTCGGGACCTTCGATCCGGCGACCCGCGCCTTCGAGTTCGCGAGCGCCGGCCACGATCCCCCGTTCCTGTACCGCCCGGCCGAGGATCGCTTCCTGGAGTTCCGGCCGACCGGCATCCCGCTCGGGATCCTCGCCGGCGCGCGGTTCCCGACCACGACGGTCGCCCTGCAGCGGGGCGATCTCCTGCTCTTCGGCACGGACGGGATCTGGGAAGCGGCGGATCCCGAGGGCAGGATGCTCGGCAAGGACCGCGTCCGGGCGCTCCTGCGCGCCCTGCATGCGCGGCCCCTCCCGGAGCTGAGCGAACGCTTCCGGGAAGAGACCCTCGCGTACCACGCCGGGGGGGAGCGCCGCGACGACATCACGGCGGTCTTCCTCCGGGTGAAGTGACCCGGCCTCAGGGCCCGGCGATCTCCCGCACCGCCACCTGTCCCTGCCGCGCGTAGTCCACGCTGCGGCCGGCCAGGCGCACCGCCTCCTGGTCGGCGTGGAAGCCCATGGAGTTCTCCGCCTCGATGTAGTCCAGCAGGAACTGGGCCTTCCGCTGGAAGTCGCGCGCGGGGGCGAGCTGCCCGTCGGTGGCGCCGGCGTCGCGCGCCCCTTCGATGTCGTGGATCAGCGCGACGAGGGCGTCCATCGCCACGTTGCGCATCTCGAAGGTCCGTTCCTGGATGGCCTCGGCGCGGGCCACGAGCTCCGTGTCGCTCGCCTTGTGGCACGTCTGGCAGGCGTTCGCCGCGTTCAGGAGCGGGGAGCGGACGTGGTGGTCGGAGATCTTGTGCGCGCCGACGCGCATGTACGGCATGTGGCAGTCCGCGCACGTGACGCCGTTGCGCGCGTGGATGCCCTGGTTCCACATCTCGAACTCGGGGTGCTGCGCCTTCAGCACCGGCGCGCCGGTCTCCGCGTGGGTCCAGTCGTTGAACCCGATCTCGTCGTAGTACGCGAGCGCGTCGTCCGCGCGCAGCCCCTTCGCCCAGGGGTACGTGAGCCGCTTCTCCGGGCCGGCGAAGTAGTACTCCACGTGGCACTGCCCGCACACGTACGCGCGCATCTCCTGCCGGGTGGCGTCGCGGTTCACGTCGTAGTCCGGCACGCCCTGCGACGCCTTGTACGCGCGCATCCCCTCCATGAACGCGGGGCGCGTGACCCGGAGCGCCATGGACTCGGGGTCGTGGCAGTCGATGCACGCCACCGGGTGCTCCACGAGCTTGCGCGCCTCGGGGTAGGTCATCCCGTTGATCCGCTCGAAGCCGAGCATCGGATCGCCGTCCCCGGCCTCCCGGTACGCGGTGACCATGGACGCGTGGCAGTTCAGGCACGTGCCCGGCTGCTTCGCCACGACCTGCCGCTCGGTGAAGGTCTGGTCCTCCAGCATGTACGCGTGACCGCGCTCCTCGCGGAAGTCCGTGGCGAAGGCGTAGCCCGACCACATCGTCTTCAGCCGGGGGTCCTCCTCGAGACGGGACTGCGCCACCACGGACCGCGGATCCGCCCCGGTCGGGGTGCGTTGCACGGCCTCGGAGCCGCCGTAGCGTGTGCGCTGCTGATCCACCGTGCGCGTGTACGCGTCGTACTGCATCGGGAAGTTCCGGCCCCACACCGCGGGGTCCGTGGTGTCGTCGTCCAGCTCCACCACCCGGAAGAACGGGTTCTGCGCCTCGTGCTTGCGCTCCACGATGTTCACCAGCAGGGCGGTCACGCCCGCGGCCGCGAGGGCGGCCACCACGGCCACGACGGCGACGGTTCGCGCGGGGGAGGCGGGCGGCGTGGGTCGATCGTTCATCGCGGGTCTCCGTCGGGCGGAAGGGGTGCGGTGCCGAGCGCCACCATCTCCGGGTGGCCCGCGCCGGGATGGCAGCGCAGGCAGGCCGTGGGCTCGGCGGCGCGGTGCGGCCCGTCCATCTGGGCCACCATGTCCGCGTGGCAGCTCCGGCACGCGTGCTCCGTCACGCGCCGGTTGCGCTCGGTGATGTGGATCGTCTGCGGGAAGTCGCCGGTCGTGAACGCGTACGAGTGGAAGAACCCGTTCACGGCCTTGGTGAGGTACTTGCCGAGCGGGTCGTGCGGCGCGTGGCAGTCGTTGCAGACCGCCACGTTGCGATGGCTGGACTTCAGCCAGCCGTCGAGCTGCGCGTTCATCACGTGGCAGTTCGCGCAGGCCTCGGGGTCGTTCGTGAGGTAGGACGACCCGCGCGCGTAGACGAACGTGAACCCGCCGACCCCGGCGGCCGCGCCGGCGAGGACGCCGACGACGATCGAAAGCCAGCCGAGCCGGGACACGCGGGCGCACCTCCGTCGAGGCGCGCCATCCTATAGCGTGCCGTTGAGCCCGTCCAGCGGAGCACGGTTGCCCCGC
Source organism: uncultured Gemmatimonadota bacterium (assembly GCA_964471155.1). Lineage (GTDB taxonomy): Bacteria > ARS69 > ARS69 > ARS69 > ARS69 > CAYYFX01. The sequence goes on from CAYYFX010000079.1 coordinate 8,146, forward strand.
CCCCCGGCCGCGTCGGCGCCACCGGGGCTCGACGACGGCCGTCACCGTGGACGCGGCCCGCGCCGTGCTCCCGTACGCGGTGGGGAAGTGCATCGCCACGATCGCGCCGTTGAAGCACGCCACCTGCGCCGGGGCGGGGCCTGTCGGGTTCCGGGCCTCCCTGTCGTGGATGGGATAGACTCGGCCCATGACCGAGCGAGCCGACACGACGCGCCTCCTGGCCGAGGCCGCCGCCGGCGCCCCCGAGGCGGCGGAGCGGCTGTTCCCGGTCGTGTACGAGGAGCTGCGCCGGCTCGCCCGGAGCTACCTGCGGGGCAAGGGGGACTCCACGTTGCAGGCCACGGCCCTGGTCCACGAGGCGTACCTCAAGCTCGTGGACACCGAGCGCGCGAGCTGGAAGGACCGCACGCATTTCTTCGCGGTGGCGGCGCGGGCCATCCGGCAGGTGCTCATCGACCACGAACGAGGCAAGGGCCGCGTGAAGCGGTGGGGCGGGCAGGAGAAGGTGCCGCTGGAGCACGCGCTGGCCGCGGGCGACGTGCCGGACACGGACCTGTGGGCGCTGGGCCGGGCGCTCGAGAAGCTGGAGGCCGTGCACCCGGAGCGCGCGCGCGTGGTGGAGCTGCGCTTCTTCGGCGGGCTCACGCACGACGAGGTGGCCGAGGTCCTCGGCGTCACGACGCGCACGGTGGAGCGGTACTGGCGCTTCGGCCGCGCATGGCTCTTCCGCGAGGTCACCGGTCTCGCGAGCGGCGACGGGCGCGATGACCGATCGGGGTAGGATCGACGAGGTCTTCTTCGCCGCGCTGGACCTCCCGGACGACGCCCGCGCGGGGTTCGTGGCGGAAGCCTGCGGCGACGACGCCGGGCTCCGGCACGAGGTGGAGTCCCTGCTCGCCGCGGACGGGAGCGCGGGGCGCTTCCTCGACGTGCCCCCGGCCCCGCCGAAGGATGCGCCGGACCCGCGCGAGGGACGCACCGTCGGCGCGTGGCGGATCGTGCGCCGGATCGGCGCGGGCGGCATGGGCAACGTGTACCTCGCCGAGCGCGCGGACCAGGCGTTCGAGAAGCGGGCGGCCGTCAAGATCGTGCGCGCCGGGCTCTCCTCCGAGGACATCCTCCGCCGCTTCCGGCACGAACGCCGCGTGCTCGCGTCGCTGGATCATCCGAACATCGCGCGCGTCCTCGACGGCGGCGTCACGGACGACGGCGTCCCGTTCCTGGTCATGGAGTACGTGGAGGGCGATCCGATCGACGCCTGGTGCGAGCGCAACGGCCTCGACGTGGACGCGCGCCTGCGCCTGTTCCGCGGCGTGTGCGACGCGGTGAGCCACGCGCACCACAAGCTCGTCGTGCACCGCGATCTCAAGCCCAGCAACATCCTCGTGGACGCCGCCGGACGGCCCAAGCTGCTGGACTTCGGCATCGCGAAGGTCCTGGAGGCCGGCTCCGCGGACGACTCGGCCACCCTGCCGGGCGCGCAGGCGCTCACGCCGCGCTACGCCAGCCCCGAGCAGGTGCGCGGCGAGCCCGCGACCACCGCCACGGACGTCTACTCCCTCGGCGTCGTGCTGTACGAGCTGCTCACGGGAACGCGGCCGTACGACACGGAGGGGATGTCCGCGCGCGAGATCGAGCGCGTGGTGGCCGAGGCCGCGCCGCTGCGACCGAGCGTCGCCGCGGCGCGGACCTCGCCCGCGCGCGCCCGTCGCCTCGCCGGCGATCTCGACACCATCCTGCTCACCGCGCTGCGCAAGGAGCCGGAGCGCCGCTACGGCTCCGTGGAGCAGCTCTCCGAGGACCTGCGGCGGCACCTCGAGGGGTACCCCGTCTCGGCGCGCCCGGACACGGTGGGCGTGCGCGCGGCGAAGTTCGTGCGTCGCAACCCCGTGCTGGTCACGTCCGTGGCGGCGCTGGTCGTGGTGCTCGCCGCGGCCACCGCCGTGAGCGTCGCGCTGCTCCTGGAGGCGCGCGCCGCGCGCGAGGAGGCGGACGCGCAGCGCGCGGCGGCCGAGGCGGTGACGGACTTCCTGCAGGACATGCTGGCGGAGGCGGATCCGCTGGCCACCTCCCGCAGGGACGCGACGGTGCGCGAGGTCCTGGACCGGGCGGCGGAGCAGGTCTCCGGCGCCGGGGGACCGCCCCCGGCGGTGTCGTCGGCGGTGCACTTCACCCTCGGGCGCACCTACCGCGCGCTGGCCGAGCACGAGCGCGCGCGCGACCACTTCCGCGCCTCGCTCGCCTCGCGGCCGGCCGACGCTCCGGTGGACCTCGCGGCCGTGGCGACGATGCGGAACCTGGCCGCGATGCACCGCGAGCTCGGGGCGCCGGACAGCGCGGAGGCGGTCCTCGCGCGGGCGCTGTCGGAGGGCGCGGCCGCGCTCGCCGCGGCGCCGCTGGAGCTGGCGCTGTACCGCGTGGAGCAGGCGTCAGTGCGCGAGATGCGCGGCGACTGGGAGGAGGCCGAGCGCCTGCAGCGCGAGGCACTCGCGGTCACCCGTTCGGTGGACGCGCCGCCGGAGGATGCGGTGAGCGCCCGGCTCAACGACCTCGGCGTGACGCTCGTGCGCCAGGGACGGTACGCCGAGGCCGAGTCCTGCCTGGTGGAGTCGCTGGCCATGGTGCGCCGCGTGCACGGCCCGCGGGCGTACGAGACGGCGCAGGTGGCGCAGAACCTGGGCTGGGCGCGGAACAGCGCCGGGCGGCACGCGGACGCGGAGGCGCCGCTCCGGGAGGCGGCGTCCATCTACGCCGCGATCCTGGATCCGGACCACCCGCTCGCGACCGGCGCGCGCATGAACCTGGCCACCGCGCTGCAGCAGACCGGGCGCGGGGAGGAGTCGGTGGCGATGATCCGCTCCGTCGTCGACGCGGACCGGCGCCGCTTCGGCGAGCGGCACACCCGCGTGGCCACCGACACCGCGAACCTCGCCCTGGCGCTGGGCGAGGCCGGCGCGTACGAGGAGTCGTTCCGCCTGTACGCCGAGGCCCGCGCGATCTACGAGGAGAACCTGGGCGCGGAGCACCCCTGGGTGGCCACCACGCTGTACTCGGAGTCCGTGATGCGGAAACGCGCGGGCGACGCGGCGGGGGCGGAGCGCCTGGCGCGCCGCTGCCTGGAGCTGCGGAGGAAGGCGCTGCGCGCGGGGCACCCCGACACGGCGGGGACGATGCGCCTGCTCGCCGAGCTCCTCGCCGCGCGAGGCGACCTCGCGCGTGCGCAGGCACTCCTGGAGGAGGCACACGCGGCGGAGCCGGAGGGCAGCGCGGGTCGGGCGCGCACCGAGGCCGTGATCGGTCGACTCCGCGGCGAGGAGCGCGAACCCGGCGGCGGCTGACGCCGGGCCATGCTCCGGGCACGCCGGGGCAGGTGCTGCCCGAGATCCGCGTGCGCCGCGCCCGGGCTAGTCCACCCACTTCGCCACGAAGATGTTCGTCTCGCCCGGGACGGACCCGTTCCGGTTCGACGCGAACACCAGCTCCTTCCCGTCCGGGCTGAACATGGGGAAGGAGTCGAACGACGGGCACGTGGTCACCTTCTCCAGGCCCGTGCCGTCCAGGTTGACCATGTAGATGTCGAAGTTGCGGCTGCGCGGGTTCTCCATGTTCGAGGCGAACAGGATGCGGGTGCCGTCCGGCGTGAAGTACGGCGCGAAGTTCGCCGCGCCGTTGTCCGTCACCTGGGTCTTGCCGGACCCGTCCGCGTTCATCCAGAAGATCTCGAGCGCGCGCGGCCGCACCAGCCCCTGGGCCAGGAGCGCGCGGTACTCCGCCAGCTCCTTCTCGTCCTTCGGCCGGCCCGCGCGGTAGCAGATCCTCGTGCCGTCCGCGGAGAAGAACGCGCCGCCGTCGTAGCCGGGCTCTTCCGTGAGGCGGGTGACCTCCGAGCCGTCGGCGCGCATCCTGTAGAGGTCGATGTCCCCGTCCCGCACGGACGTGAACACGATCCACGCGCCGTCCGTGGTGGTGGTGGCCTCCGCGTCGTACCCCGGCGCCGTGGTGAGGCGCTGCAGGTCCGTGCCGTCCGCCTTCGCCGTGAAGATGTCGTAGGACTCGTACAGCGGCCACACGTAGCCCTGCGAGAAGTCCGGCTCCGGCGGGCAGGCCTCGCCGCCGAGATGCGTGGACGAGTACAGGATGCGGTCCGTGCCCGGGATGAAGTACGCGCACGTGGTGCGGCCCTTGCCCGTGGACACGAGCCGCTTCATCGAGCCGTCCGCCTTCATCGTGTAGATCTGGTCGCAGCCGCCCTCGGCCGGCGTCCACTGGAAGATCAAGGACGCGCCGTCCGCCGACCAGTACGCCTCGGCGTTCTGCCCGCCGAACGTGAGCTGGCGCACGTCGGCCAGGTGCTTCTCGCCGTCGAACCACAGCCCCTGCGGTTCGGGTTCGCGCTGGCCGTGGCCGTGCGCGTGCCCGTGCGTGTGCGGTGCGACGGGCTTCGCGGCGCCCGCGTCCTTCGGGGCAGGCGGCTTGTCGGAACCCGCGTGCGCGTACGCGGCAACGAGGATGAGCGCGGCCACGAGGACCGCGGGACGCAGCGACATGATTCCCTCCGGAGGTCGATCGCACCCTGGCCAGCGCAGGAAGTTACCGCGAAACGCGGCGGCGCGGCCAGCGGCGTTGACGCGGCGGCGCGCGCCCGGCATCTTTGCGGTCGGCGGATCGCGCCGTCCCGGAGCGAACGATGGCGGACCTCAGGCAGGTGGAAACGGCCGCGGTGCTCGAGGAGGTGTTCCGGGAGTCCGACCGCCGTCCCGTGTTCCTGCTGAAACACAGCACGCGCTGCGGATCGTCCGCGGCCGCGTGGCGGGATTTCCGGGACTTCGCCGCCCACCACGACGAGGCCGGCGCCCTGTGGGCCGTCGTGGAGATCCCGGCGCACCGGGAGCTGTCGGACGAGGTGGCCCGCCGCACGGGCGTCCCGCACGAGTCCCCGCAGATCCTGCTCCTGCGCGGCGGGCGGGCGGCGTGGCACGCCAGCCGCTGGCGGATCTCCCGCCAGGCCCTGGCGAAGGCGCTCCATCCCGAACCCGCGCCCTGAGCGGCGGATCGAGGTGCGCATGCCGCAGGTCTCCGCGCTCGTGCTGGCGGCCGGGTCGTCGCACCGGCTCGGCCGGCCGAAGGCGCTGGTGGACCTCGGCGGTCGCACGGCGATCGCGCGGATCCTGGACGCGCTCCGTGACGCTTCGGTGACACACGGCGTGATCGTGGTCGGCGAGCACGCCGCCCTGCTGCGCGCCGCCGTCGATCCGTCGCCGCTCGCCTGGACGGAGAATCCCGCGCCGGAGGCCGGCCGCACCGGATCCATCCGCCGGGGCCTGGCCGCGCTGGGCGAGGCGGACGACGTGCTGCTGTGGCCCGTGGACCGGCCCTTCGCGACCGCGGCCGTGGTCCGCGCCCTGTTGGCCGCGCGCGCCGCCGACGCGGGGGACGGCGCGGGCTGGTACGTCCCGATGGCCGCGGGACGCCGTGCGCACCCGATCCTGCTGCGTCGCGAGGTGCTCCCCGCGATCGTCGCGGCCCCGCCCGACGCGAACCTGCGCGACATCCTGCGCTCCACGGGTCGCGCCCCGCACGGCGTGCCCGCGGGCGACGAGTCGCTGCACTTCGACCTGGACACGGACTCGGACGTCGCGCGGGCCTGCGCGTGGCTCGAGGCGCGCGCCTAGCGGGGGCGACGGGGGGGCTCGAACCGCTGGTCCGGTGCCGCCGGCGCGTACCGCGCGACGTACTCCTTCACGTTCATCTTGCGCGCCGTGTTCGCGCTGCTCATCCAGCGGATCGAGCCGAAGACGGGGCGGATCGGCGCCCACGGGCGGTCGTACCGGCCGAGCACCCAGAGGATGCCGGAGCAGGAGTTGGGGTTCCGGCCGTCCAGCGCCCATTTGTTGTTCAGCTCGAGCATCACGTCCAGCGCCGTGCGCGGATCCGGGGTCCACTCCACGATCTTCTTGCCCCACAGCATGCGCAGGTAGTTGTGGATGCGCCCCTCGCGCACGAGCTGGGTCTGCGCGGCGTTCCAGAGCGGATCGTGCGTGCGGGCCTGCTCGAACTGCTCGAGGTCGTACACGTGCTCCCGCGGATCGGCGGCGTGCTCGGCCAGCGTCCGGCGCGCCCACTCCGGCAGGGACTCGTACCGGTCGGCGTCGTCCCGGTGCGCGCAGAAGTTGTAGCCCAGCTCCCGCCACGTCACGAGCTGGTCCAGGAACGACTCCGCCGCGGCGCTCATGCCCCACCAGCCCTCGCGCTCGCCGCGCCCGCCGGGCGCCAGCGACGCCGGCGTCCAACGCTCCGCGGTCGCCACCGCGCGCAGGACCTCGTGCGCGGCGACGTGTCCGAAGTGCAGGTACGGGGAGAGGCCGCTGGACCGGTCCCGCGCGACGTCCCTGCGGTCCTCGGCGTAGTGCCCCAGCCGTTCGCGCACGAACGTCTCCAGTGCGCCGCGCGCCGCGCGCTCGCCGCCCGGCGTGTCCACCGGGAACACGGCGCGGTCCAGCCCGTCCGGGAGCGGCGCGTCCGCGTCGAGCCGGGCCGCCGGCCAGCGCGCCGCCACCGCCTCCGGTACCCGGGCCCGCGGCAACCCGCGCGCCGCCGCGAGCGGATCCTCCGCGGGGAAGGCATCCAGGTGCGCGGGCAGCGCGCGGTGCAGGAAGCGGCGGAACGCGTACGCGGTGGGGAAGGCCGCCTCCGCGGCGCGCATCGGCACGATGCCGTTCGAGTCCACGGCCTCGAGCCGCACCGGAAGCCGCCGTCCCGCGGCCGCCACCATGCGCGGGAGGAAGAACGCGGGGAAGTCGTCCGTGACCACGGCGCAGGCGTCGCGCGCGAGCGTCTCGAGCAGGCCGCGCCCGTCGCCGGCGCGCGGTTCGATCCACGGGTGGTACGTCACGCCGGCCGCCTTGCAGCGCGCCGCGTTGTCCGCCATGCCGGCGCGCACGAACGCGTGGAACCGCGGCGCGGCCCACCGGTGCCCGCAGCGCAGCGCCTCCAGCACGAGCAGCGGCCGCCGGCGCGCCTTCGCCAGCTCCACCGCCCGGTCCAGCCCGAAGTGGAAGGACGTGCGCCGCGCCGCGATCATCCAGTACAGCACGTACGCGCCGCCGTCCCGCGGCGGCGCGTCGTTGACGGCGCGGATTCGGATCGGGGGTACGGTCACGGCGTCCGGGGCGGGCGCGCGGAGAGCCCGAGGCGAGCCAGGGCGTCGATCGACGCCGCGTCGTTCATCTCCCAGTAGCGCAGCCGTTCGCCGGCCACGAGCTCGGCCCGCCGGCCGTCCGTGCACTCCCAGCGGACGATGCGATGCGGCGGCGCCGCCTCGACGTGGAACGTCCAGGTACGCGGCGCGTCGCCGCCCGCCGTGGCGGTCCACGTCTCCACGTCGAACGCGCCGGCGGGCACCTCCACGCGCGTGGTCCCGGCGGAGCGCGCCAGGGTGACCGGGTCCCGCGCGAGCGGCACGTGCGTCAGCCGCACGCGCTCGAGCGAGCGGACCATCGGCACGGACGCGGACTCCCCGGGCGCGAGCCCGGGCCCGGCGAGCCCGCGCGCCCAGAGGTACAGCGCATCCTCGAACACGGCGCCGTCCGGGAGCGGCAGCGTCTCCGCGCGGTCGGCCTCGCCGTCGAAGTAGCTGTGCGCGACGGAGCGCGCGCGTCGCGCGTCCGGAAGCAGCTGGTGGTGGACCAGGCCGCACCACTCCTGCGCCGAGAACACCAGCTTCGCCGGCGTCCCGGCGGGGCGCCCCGCCTTCGCCTCCAGTCCCACGAACACGCTGCTCATGAGCGAGTAGTCGTAGATGCCGGTGGGGAAGTCCTGCAGCAGGTTCAGCTTCATCACCGGGAACTCGTCCGCGCGCGCGTGCCGGCCCGGGTCGGCCTTCACGCGCGCCTCCTCGGAGAACGTCTCGGTGACGAAGATGGCCACCGCGGTGCCGCGCCGCGGCTCGCCGTAGCGCGGGAACGTGAGGTCGTAGGACGAGACCTCCGCGCGCCCGTCGCCCCAGTGCTTCCAGAACGCGTCGTCGAGGACGGGGGCGCCCGCGCCGTCCGCGCGCGCCGGCCCCCGGACCGCGCCGAGCCAGGCCGCCGCGACCAGGAGCGCCGCCGCCGCCGTCATGAGTGCCGCGCGCCGCATCCGCGTCCGCTCCTCCCGGGGCGGGCGATCATACCGCGTCCGTCCCGGGCGGGGGACCCCGTGGCGGGTCGCGGCGGTTCGTGCGAGGATCCGCCGGGGAAGGAGCGGGTCGATGGCGACTCCCGGCGTGCACATCGCGATCCTGTGCGGCAGCCTGCGCGGGCCGGCCAGCTACACGCGGCGGGCGCTGGCCATCGCGGAGGAGGAGATGCGCGCGGCCGGCGCCGGCTGCGATCTCGTGGATCTCGGCGCGCTGGACCTTCCGTTCCGCGAGGGCCCGCGGGACGTGCCCGACCACCCCGGCACGGCGGCGCTGAAGCAGCGCACGAAGCGCGCGGACGCGCTGCTCCTGGGGTCGCCGGAGTACCACAACAGCTTCTCCGGCGTGCTGAAGAACGCGCTGGACCTGCTCGGGGCGGAGGAGTTGCGCGGGAAGCTCTTCGGGCTCCTGGGCGTGGGCGGCGGCGAGATGGGCGCCATCAACACGCTGGGGCATCTGCGCTACGTGGTGCGCGGCGTGGGGGGCTGGAGCCTCCCGGTGCAGGTGAGCATCGCGCACGCGTACAAGGCCTTCGACGGGCCGCGCCTCAAGGATCCGAAGCTCGACGCGAAGGTCCGCGCCTTCGCGAAGGAACTGGTCCGCTTCGCCCGGGTGAACCGACTGGAGCCCAGTCCGGGGAACCTGGCGCAGGTGATCGACCGCGATCCCGCCGAGGACGCGCGGGGGACGATGTGACCGTCGGGCGGCGCCCGGGGTCCGGAAGACGGAGGGATTCCATGACGAAGCTACGGCGGCACTTGGCGGGGTGGTTCACGGCGGCGGTCCTGTCGGCCGGGACGGCCGCGGCCCAGGAGGGCTTCCCGGCGGACTGGGCGGTGGAGCCCGAGCCGGAGCCGCGCCCGCACGGCGTGCGGCTGGACGGCGCGTGGGCGGACTTCGGCGCGGTGAACCTCACGAAGGGCGGCACCGGGCTGCTCGTGGGCGGGAACATCGGGCTCGGCACGCTCTTCGCCCCGTGGATCGACTTCTCGGGCGGCGTCCGGTACTGGAAGGCGGACGCGGAGCGGCCCACGATCGCCGATTCGTCGAAGAGCGAGGTCCGCAACGTCTCGTTCCATCCCGACCTGCGCGTGCACATGTTCCGTTACAAGTGGATGCGCCCGTACGTGCTCGCCGGGCTCTCGGCGCAGTTCGTCTCCGCGGACATCCCGGACGACACCAGCCTGGAGGACGCCATCTCCGGCTTCCGCGTGGGCCTGGACACCGGCTTCGGCATCTCGTCCGCCGGCGGTTCGGTGCGCTGGCACGTGGAGACCCGGCGCGAGTTCGTGGAGGACGTGGGCAACTGGACGTTCGCGGCCGGGATCGGGTGGTGGCCGGACGTGCACGCCACGCGCGAGCCCGCGCGACCGGTGCGCAGCGCGTACCGGCAGCGCGCCGCGGAGGACTCCGTGCCGCCGGCGCCGCCGCTCGAGGCGGTGCCGGTGATCCCCGTCGCCCCGGTCACCCCGGTGGAGGAGACCGTTCCGGAGCCGCTCGTGCGCGACCTGATGGAGAAGAACGAGGCCCTGCGCGCGGAGATGGACTCCCTGCGCCGCGCGCTCGAGGGGCAGCGCACGCAGGCGCCGGCCCCGCCCGAATCCGCCGGCACGCCGTCGCCGGCGGCCACCGTGCCGCCGCCGGACCGCGCGGCGCTGTCCATCGCGCTCGAGCGCCTGGCGGCCTCGTCCACGCTCTCGCACCTCGCGACCACGGACGAGGGCTGGCGGCTCGTCCTCGGCGGCGAGGCGGCGTTCGAGTCCGGCAGCGGGCGCCTCACGCCGGCGGCGCGCGAGGAGATCCGCCGCCTCTCCGACGTGCTGCTGCGGCACGCGGGCGTGCGCGTCATCGTCGAGGGGCACTCGGACTCCGCGGGCGATGCCCTGCGCAACCTCACGCTGAGCGAGGATCGCGCGGCGGCCGTGCGCAACGAGATGATCCTGTCCGGCGTGGATCCCGCCACGATCCGCGCGCGGGGACTCGGGTCCGGCGTGCCGGTTGCGGACAACTCCACGGCGGAGGGGCGGTCCCGGAACCGCCGCGTGGAGATCCGGATCCTCGATCCGAAGTAGGCGCCGGGAGCGGCGGAAACGGCCGCGAGGCGGTTCGTCGGTCGCGGCGGCGTGCGGTCGGTCGCGCCGGCCACTGGG
>CAYYFX010000080.1:0-18362 GCA_964471155.1 uncultured Gemmatimonadota bacterium
GCAGCATACCAGAGCCGCGGCCCTCCGCCTTGCGGGTCGGGAGACCATGGGCTAGAGTGGGCGGTCGTGCCGACCGGGAGGAAACCGTGCGACGTCTCCTCGCTCTCGCCGTCCTGACGCTGGCCGCCGCCGGGGCCGCGTCCGCGCAGACCCGCACGGATCGGGTGCGGTTCGAATGGCTCGGCGGGCTCCTGATGCACGGCACGATGGCGGACGTGGACTTCGTGCTGGACACCACGCCGTTCGGCGGCGTCCTCGTGCAGCGCAACGGCGGCACGCTGGACGTCGATCCTTCCTTCGCGTACGGCCTACGCACCAGCTACCGGCTCGGTCCGCGCGTGCAGGTCCTCGCGTCCTGGCTGCACTCCGAGGGGCGCTATCGGGTGCAGTTCCCCGCCCTGGCCCAGGACGAGGGGAACTTCGATCTCGAGGCGCTGCTGCTGGCCGGTTTCGATTTCACCGGACCGCAGACGCGCGTGAGCCACGCCACCAGCCTGGCCAAGACGGACATCTACGCGGCCCAGGTGCGGTACGAGTTCCCGGTGCTGCACTCCCGGATGTTCCCGTTCGTCTCGGCGGGCGGCGGGATCTACCGCGAGCGGTCGGACGGCAACGTCTTCCGCCTGGAGTTCGAGCGGGAGGTTCCGGCCAGCTTCCAGATCGCGGACCTCGCCGGCGTGGATCCGCTCGCGGGAACCGGCATCTCGCTGTTCTCGATCGACGCCACGGACATCCTGGTGTCCCTGGGCGTCGGCTTGCGCGCGTCGATCGGCCGGAACTGGGGCGTGCAGATCGAGGCGGAGGACCTGATGCGACTGAACGCGGACCTCACGCACCTGGACGCCACGAGCACGCCGCCGCCGGACCCGGACGCCTTCCGCCTGTACCAGACCACGTTCGCGGGCAGGGACGGACTCATCCACAACCCGAGCGTCCGGATCGCGCTGAACTACGCCCTCTGGCCGTACGACGAGCCGCGCTGAGCCGATCGCGGAACTCGCGCGCCGGCCGCCGCGCCGCGGTCAGGGCCGGGACACGAGCACGTCCACCGGTCCATCCCCGGCGATCCACGCGTCCGTCACCGCGCCCGTCGCCGCGTCCACCGCAAGCAGCAGGTCGTCCTCGAACGCGGTGACGTAGACACGCCCGCCGTCGGGGTCGGACGCGAGCGCCGAGAGTCCCGTCGCCTGCAGCGCCGGATCCGCGGGATCCGGGAGCGGCGTCCGGGCGAACGGGTCGTAGCGCTGCACGCCGCCCGCGTAGCCGGCCACCCACATGGCGCCGTCCGGCCCCGCCGCGATCCGCCCGGGCGACCCCTCCAGGGGCACCGTGCCCGCCACCGCGCGCAGGGCGGGGTCCACCACGTCCGCCCGGCCCGGCACCGACCGCGAGTAGTCCCCGGTGCACACCACGTGCAGCATCCCGTCCGGTCCGAGGACGACATCCTGCGGGTTCGTGCCCACGGGGATCGAGGCGACCACGCGACGCGCCCCGAGTTCCACGACCTCGAGGCGCCCCTCGCCGAAGGAGCCCTGCGCGCCCTGGTAGTTGGTGCACGCCACGAACATCGTCTCGCCGAGCACGACGAAGCCCTCGGGGCCGGGCGTCGTCGTGGGGATCGCCGCTTCCGGCTCGCCCGTCGCGAGGTCCAGGACGCGCACGCTCCCCGCGAGCCAGCTCGACGCCACCGCGCGCCGCGCGTCCACGGCGCACGCGAGCCACGGGTTCGCGCCGGGCCCGACGTCGATCACGCCGAGCCGGCGCAGATCGCCGGCATCCAGCAGCGCGATCTCGTTGCTGCCCGAGTCCGTCAGGAGGAACAGCGTCCCGTTCGCGGCGGCCGTGATGCGATTCGTCCAGGTGCCGGCGACCGCCGCCTGCACCGTGAACGCACCCGTCCCGAGGTCGAGCCGGGAGATGGTCTCGGAGAGCGTGTTCACGACGAGCACCTGCGGCGCGCCGGGCGTCGAACCGACGGGCGGGCCCTCGGGCGGCGGCGGGCGGACCGGGTCCTCGCCGCACCCGGCCGCGACGACCGCCGCGCCGGCGACGACGGCGCGGAGGGCGGAGCGGAGCGCGCGCCCCGGCGACGGCGTCATCGCAGCACGACCACGCGCGCGGCCCCGCCGCGGTTCCCGTCGCGGACGAAGTACGCGCCGGCCGCCACCGGCCGCCCGGCCGCGTCCCGGCCGTCCCACGCGATCACGTCGCCGCCGCGCAGGGAGCGCACGAGGCGGCCCGCGGCGTCCAGGACGAGCACGTCGCCGCGGTCCGACGCGCCCGCGGGGCGGAGGATCCGCAGGGGGCCCGCGGTGGGGTTCGGGGCGACCCGCAGCGCGGGACCGCCGGCGACGATCCCGGCGGCGGCGACGGCCGTGGCCGCGGACGTGCGCAGTCGCGCGTACAGCTCGCGGTTGCCGTCGCGTTCGTCGCGCCAGGTGATCAGCACCGCGCCGCCCGCCGCGCGCACGGCGGGGCGGACGGACGCTCCCGCTGCCGCCGACACCCGGAAGTCCGCGGCGCCCGTGCTGTCCCAGGCGGCGTCCGGAGCCAGCGTTCGATGGAAGACCTCGCGGTTGAACAGGCTCACCCGGCCGTCGTCCCACACGAGGTGCAGCGTGCCGTCCTCCGCGGCGTCGAGGGAGGGACTGTCCGCGGCGTGCGCCGGGCGCGTGATCCGATGCTCCGCGCCCCAGGCGCCGGACGGCTCGCGGACGCGCGTCCACAGGGCGCGCCCGCCGTCGCGCGAGTCCGGCCACACGACGTGCGCGCGCCCCGCGGCATCCACCGCCACGCACGGGGCGCCGCCCACCGTGCCGCCCGTGTCCACGTCCTGCGGGGCGGACCACGCGCCGCCGGCGGCCTCGCGCATCGCGAACCGCACGCGCGCTCCCCCCGAGACGCTGCGCCACACGCACATCAGGTTGCCCGCCGCGTCCGTCGCGACATCGGCGAGCTCCGAGTGCGCGGGGTCGTTCGTGACGCGCGCGTCCGCGCCGTCGCCGGGGGAGAGGTCCCAGGCGCCGCCGGCCGGCCGGGTCTTCGCGTGGATCTCCGCCGCGGTCGCGTCCCAGCGGTAGTCGTACCAGACCACGTGCACCGCGCCGTCCGGCGCCGCCGCGGGGACCGGCACGTACCCGTTGTCGCCGGGGCTCTCCGTGTGGGTCGTGTGCGTGAGCCGGATGTCCGCCGCGCGGTCCGGGTCCCACGCGGCGCCGGGCGCGCGGGACTTCGTGAAGATCTCCACGTTCAGGATCCCCGCCACGCGGTAGTCGTGCCAGAAGAGGTGCAGCGTGCCGTCCGCCGCCGTCACGAGCGCGGGGTACTTCGCGCCGATGTCGTCCCCGGGATCGCCGGGATCCGTGCCGAGGTAGTCCACCAGCAGCTCCGCGGGCGACCACGTACCGCCCGCGAGGCGTCGCGTCCACACGCGGTACGTGAGGTCCGGCGTGTCGCGCTCCGCCCACACCACGTGGAACGCGCCGTCCGGCGTGCGCTCCAGGCTGCGGTGGCCGAGGCCGGTCTCGGAGTCCGTGGCGGTCAGCGAGAGGTTCGTCTCCGGTCCCCAGGCGTCGGCGTGGGCGGGGCCCGCGGCGACGGCTCCGAGGAGCGCCGCGGCGGCGAAGGTCCGTGCGATCACGAGGCGCCTCCCTTCCAGGAGAGTCCGAGGGTCACCGTGCGGCCGGGCAGCGGGTAGTCCCGGAAGTCGCGTGCCGCGACGTCCGCGACGTTCTCCACGGTCGCATCCAGCGCGAACCCGCCGCCGATCGGACGGCGCCACGCGAGGTCCACGGTCGTGCGGCCGGGCAGGCGCTTCGTGTTCGCCCGCGTCACGAACACGTCCGCGAGCGCGTTCACGCGGACCTCGGCCTCGCCCCCGAAGGCGCCGTCCAGCACGGCGACGGCCGCCGCGCTCCAGGCCGGGCGGTACGGCAGGGTGCGGCCGTGGGCGTTCGGCTCGCCGCTGCGATCCACGGCGGACAGGCGGCCGCCCTGCGCGGCGAGGCGGAGCGTGCGGCGCCCGAGCGCGAGGGCGGCGGTGGACTCGAGCTCCACGCCGGCCACCCGGGCGCGCGCCAGGTTGTGGGGACGCCAGACGCCGTCGGCGCCCGGGATCCACTGGATGAGGTCGTCCACCTCGCGCGCGAAGCCGGCGGCGGCGATCCGCAGGCGGCGGGACGGCACGGACCACGCGAGCGAGACGTCGGCGTCGCGTCCGCGCTCCGCGCGCAGGTCCGGGTTCCCCGCGGCGGTGGCGCGCGCCGGCCAGAACAGCTCGTCGAAGGACGGCGGGCGGAAGGAGGTTCCGCCCGAGGCCGAGAGGACCACGCCGGCGCCCAGCTCCGTGGAGGCGCCGACGCGCGGGGAGAGGAACGGCGCATCGCCGTCCACGCCGTCCCAGCGGAGGGCGGCCAGGAGGCGCACGGTGCGGGACGGGAGCCGGACGTCGTGCGAGGCCTGCACGCGCAGGTCCGCCGCGTCGCGGCGCCGTGCGCCGTCGGTGGTGCTGCGAAGCCGGTCGGTGGCGACGCCGGCGGCCGCGAGCAGCGTGCCGCGCCCGCCCGCGCGGGCGACGCCCAGCTCGGCGCGGGCGCGCGCGTTGCGGTGGCGATCGTCCAGCGCGCCGAACGCGGCGCCGGGCTCGCGGTAACGGCGCGACTGCCACGCGCCGGACAGGTCCAGCGACGGCCGCCACGCGCCGTCCTGCGCCTCCAGCAGGAGCCCGGCGGACACGCGCTCGTCGTGCAGGCGCGCGGACGGCGTCGGGAACTCCTCGCTGCCCGGGACGCCGCGCACGCCGGCGCGTCCCCCGGCGTCGAGACGCGCGCGCCAGCCGCCGAGCCCGCCCTCGGCGCGCACCTCGCCGCTCCCGGTCCGGATGTCCCCGTTGCGCGTGACCCGGCGCTCGCCGGTCTCGTCGTCCTCGTACGGATACGTCCCGTCCGTGCGCCACGTCCGCGCGGCGCCGCGCAGCGCCCAGCTCCCTGACGCGAGCGCGCCGCCCTGCACCGCGGCGGACCGCTCCCCGAACGACCCGCCGGCCACGCGCACGTGCGCGCCGGGTCGCGGCGGGCGCGTCCGCACGAGCACCGCGCCGCCGAGGGCATCGGCCCCCCAGAGCGCCGACGCGCCGCCGCGCGCGACGTCCACGCTCTCGACGGCGTCCAGCGGGATCGTGGACGCGTCGAAGCCGCCGCCCTGCGCGTGGCCCACGCGGCGGCCGTCCACGAGGAACACGACCTGTTCCCCGGACGAGCCGCGGATGCCCACGCGGGCCTCGCTGCCGTCGAGGCCGTGCGACGCGACGCGCAGCCCCGCCACCGACTCGAGCAGCTGGCCGAGCGTGCCTCCCGGGCGGCGGTCGATCTCCGCGCGGGAGAGCCGGGTGACCGTGAGCGGCATCGGCGCGGGCCGATCGGCCGCATCCGCGCGGATCTCGATCGGGTCGGCCACGTACGCGGGCAGCGAGTCCGTCGCGGCGGCGGCCGCGGCGGCGAGCGGGAGGAAGGCGAAGGCGGGCGTCATCGCAGCATCAGCACGCGGCCGGTGGCCCTGGCGTCCCCGACCGTCAGCCGCACGAGGTACAGGCCGGGCGCGGCGGCGTGTCCGGCGTCGTCGCGGCCATCCCAGGCCGCGGCCCCGGGGCCGCGCTCCACCACGCCGAGATCCCGACGCAGCACGCGCCGCCCCGTGACGTCCAGGATCTCCAGCGTCGCGGCCCCGCGCGCGGGCGTCTCGAAGTCGATGCGCGCCCGGCCGCGCGCCGGGTTCGGCGCGATCGCGCGGATGCCGAGGCGGCCGTTCGCGCGGGCGCGCCGCACGAGCGACACGGTCGCCTCGTCCAGCGCGGCGCCAGCCGCGTCCCGCGCGATGACCCGCCAGGTGAGCCGCGGTCCGACCGGCGCCGAGCGGTCGGTCCACGCGGCCTCGCGCGTGACCGGAAGGTCCGCCGCCACGACCCGCGCGGCCTCGCCGTCCGCGCGCCGCTCCACCGCGAACCCCGCCACGCCGAGCTCGGGCGTGGCGTGCCACGCGAGCCGCACGCCGTCGAAGCCGTCGACCGCGGACAGCCCGGACAGCGCGATGCCCACCGGCGTCTCGCCGTCCACCACCGCGAGGTCCACCGGACCGTCGCCGACGAGGAACGCGTCCGGCGCGCCCGGCGCGGACGGCGTCTCCACGAGCAGCAGGTCCGCCGAGAAGTCCGCCACGAGCAGCCGGCCCGTCGCGGACGCGCGCAGGTTCCCGTAGAAATCGAAGGAGGGCAGCAGCGGGGCCGAGACGTCCGCGATCCAGGCCAGCGAGAACGGATCGTAGGCGAGCACGGCGCTGGCGAACGACGTCGTGGTGACGCCGAGGTACATCGCCGGGAGCGGCGCGCCGAGGGCGGCGGTGCCGGGGTAGGCCGGCACGGGCAGCGTGGCGACCACGGTGTCCGTCGCCGGGTCGATCACGTCCACGCGCCCCGTCGTGCCGCCGAAGTCCCCGGTGCACGTGACGTGCACGCGCCCGTCCGGGCCGCGCGTGCACTCCTGCGGGTTCGTGTGGACCGGGATCTCCGCGAGCACGGCGAGCGTCAGCGGGTCCAGCACGCTCACGCTGCCCGGACCGAACGTGAACGTGTCGAAGTCGAAGCCGGTGTTCGCCACCCACAGCCGGCCGTCCGCCACGCACATCCCCTGGGGCGCGACGCCGACCGGCACGGTGTCCAGCAGCGTGCCGTCGTCCGGGTCGAGGACGAACACGACATCCTGCAGCAGCGACGTGACGAACGCGCGACCGCCGGCGATCTCCGCGTCCCACGGGTTGCTGCCGGCCGGCAGGCTCCACACGTCCGTGACGGACGCCGTGCCGAGGTCGAGCACGTGCACGTCCGCCGTGCCGGAGCACACGATCAGCGCGAAGCCGCCGTCCGGATCCGCGGTGATGCGGTTCGCGACCGTCCCGACCGTGGCCACGTTCGGGTGCACGACCCCGGTGTCCAGCTCGACGCGCGTCACCGAGCCGTCGTTCGCGCCGATCACCCAGGCGGACTGCCCCGTGGCCGCGCGCGCGGGCGCGACCGGGAGCGGGAGCGCGGCAAGCAGGCCGGCCGCGGTTACGCGGAGGCGCATCCGGACGGACATCGTCGTCTCCTCGGGCCCGGAAGGGCGCGGGACAACGACGATCCGCCGTGCGATCTCGGCGTCAGGATGTCGGCGCGGCGCCGGGGACGGCGCGCACGCGCGATCGGGATCGACGTCACCAGCCTCACCCTCGAAGGCGGTCAACGGTGCGTGGGTTCGGGCCGGTCTCCTGGCTCGCGGGTCATCCGACCTTCCGCGCCTTCCGGAACGGATCCGTGGCGTCTGCGGGAGTCGTCGCCGCTTACAGTGGCGGGGCCGCGCCGGCTTCGCACCGGCTTCCCGTCACCCGAACATGTCCCGGTGCGTTCGCACCGGAGGCCGCATGGGAGCATGCGCGCGGTCCGCGTGTCAAGAAGCCCGGTGCGCGGGGCGACGCTTCTGCTACGATCGACGACCTTGTGCTCCGGGAACCGCCCGCGAACGCGGGGGTTGGGGACTGGAGCCGCGGAGGTCGCATGCCCCATCGCTTCATCCGGCGCCTCGCCGCGATCGCCGTCCCGTCGCTCGGGGCCTTCCTGCTCGGCGCGGACGGGGATCCGCCCGCCCGGCCGGAGTTCTCGCAGGCGGAACTGGAGGCGCTCCGACGCGAGGTGCAGCGCGAGTCGCTCGAGGATCCCTTCGAAGGAGGTCCGGCCCCGGATCTCGTCGTGCTGACGTCGACGAACGTCCACGGCGAGACCGCGCCATGCGGTTGAGGCCGCGCCCCGAAGGGCGGGCTGGCCCGGCGGGCCGGCGTCATCGAGAGCACGCGCGGGGAGGTCGAGCGCGTCGTGCTCGTGGACGCGGGGGACGTGGCGGGACCGCAACCCGCCACCGGGCCCGCGCGCGGCCTGTTCCTGCTCGAGATGGCGAAGACGCTGGGTTACGACGCGCTGACCTTCGGCCCCGCGGACGCGGTGCTCGGCGAGGAGCTGCTGCGCTCCCTGGCCGCGGACGACGCGCTGCCGCTCGTGTCGGCGAACCTCACGCGCGGGGCGGGGGATGGGCTCCTGCTCCCGGCGAGCCGCATCGTGGAGCGGGGCGGCGTGCGCGTGGCCGTCACCGCGGTCACCACGGCGGCGGGCGCGGAGGCGGAGCGCCTGGCCGAGGCCGGCGTCGGGATGCTGGATCCCCGCGCCGCCCTCGCCGGGCTGTTGCCGGAGCTGCGGAAGCGCGCGGACCTCGTGATCCTGCTGGCGCGCATGCCGCTCTCCGAGGCAAAGGTCCTGGGGGAGGGCTTCCCGGACCTCGTGGATGTGGTCGTCGTGGGCGCCCTGGAGCCGGGGCGCGGCGTCGTGGGACCGGAGAACGGCGGCGCCGTGTACGTCACGGCCGGGGATCGCGGGCAGGCGCTGGGGCGGGTCCGGGTCGGGCTGGACGGGCGCAATCGGCCCGCGCGCATCGCGGCCGACGAGATCCTGCTGACCACGGACTACCCGGAGTCCCCCGGGGTGCGCGAGATGGTGGACGGGTTCGCCGCCAACCTGAATGAGATGCTGAAGGAGGAGGCGGTGCGCACCGCGCAGGGTCGCGCCGCGCCCGACGGCAGCTACTACGTGGGCGACGTCTCCTGCGGCACGTGCCACGCGCGCGAGCACGAGATCTGGGCCGAGACGCCGCACGCGCACGCGTTCCAGACGCTGAAGGACGCGCGCTCGGAGGCGCTCCCGGAGTGCTTCCGCTGCCACGTCACCGGCGCCGGCGATCCGGCCGGGTACGTCCCGGGCGGCTCGGAGTCGCTGCAGAACGTGCAGTGCGAGGTCTGCCACGGCAAGGGCAGCCACCACGCGCGCGACGGATCCTGGGGGCGCCCGCTGCGGGAGACGCTGTGCGTCGGGTGCCACGACGAGGGGAACAGCCCGGACTTCGATCCCGAGGTCTACTGGCTGATGATCGAGCACTAGGAGCACCGGGGAAGGGACTGCGGCGCCGTGGAGCGGCGGCTCGTCGCGCACGTGGACATGGACGCGTTCTACGCGTCGGTGGAGATCCGCGACGATCCGTCGCTCGCGGGACTCCCCATCGCGGTCGGCGGGGCGTCGCGCCGGGGCGTCATCGCGGCCGCGTCGTACGAGGCGCGCAAGCGCGGCGTCCGTTCCGCGATGCCCGCGGCCACCGCGCTCAAGCTGTGCCCGGAGCTGCGCATCCTCCGCGGGGACATGGCGAAGTACGCGGCGGTGTCCCGCGCCATGTTCCGGATCCTCGGGGAGTTCTCCCCTTTGGTGCAGCCGCTCTCCCTGGACGAGGGCTATCTCGACCTCGGGGGTCTCGAGCGCCTGCTCGGCCCCGCGCCGCGGATCGGGGAGCGCATCCGCGCGCGCATCCGCGCGGAGCTGGACCTGCCGGCGTCGGTGGGGATCGGGCCGTCGAAGCTCGTGGCGAAGCTGGCGTCGGACGCGGCGAAGCCGGACGGCCTGCTCGTCGTGGGGGAGGACGAGGCCGCGGCGTGGATCCGCACGCTGCCGCCGGGGCGGCTGCCCGGCGTGGGCCCGCGCACGGAGGCGGCCCTCGCGCGACTCGGCATCCGCACCACCGCGGAGCTCGCGGCGCAGGACCCCGCGGCCTTCGCGCGCCGCTTCGGCGACGGCGGCGCGCACCTCGTGGAGCTGGCGCGGGGGGTGGACGAGCGGCCCGTGCTCCCGCCCGACGCGGCGAAGAGCCTCTCGCGCGAGACGACGTTCGCCGGGGACATCGCGGACGAGGAGGTCCTGGCCGCGGTGCTGCTCCGGCTCGCGGAGGACGTGGCGCGCCGGGCGCGGGCGCTCGGGGTGGCCGGGCGGACGGTCACGGTGAAGCTGCGCACGGCGGACTTCCGCACCGCGATGCGGCAGCGCACGCTGGATGCGCCCACCGACGACGCCGGCGCGATCGCGGCGGCCGGTCTGGCGCTGCTGCGCGCGCACCGGCGCCCCGGCGCGGCGCTGCGGCTCGTGGGCGTCGGCCTGTCCGGGTGGACCGACGCCCTGGAGATGGACCTCTTCGCGGACGCGCGGCGGGAGGATGCGCGGCACCGCCTGCACGAGGCGGAGGACGACGTGGTCCGCCGGTTCGGTCGCGCGAAGCTCTCCCGCGCGCGCACCCTGCTCAGCGACCCAGGTAGCCCAGACCCTGCAACTGCTCGCGAAGAACGTCGTCGATGACGCGCGTGCGGGCCGTCCCCTCGCGCCGCGTGCCGGCCTCCATCCACTGCCGCACCGCGCCCGCCAGCTCGTCCGTCAGCGCCGGGTCCGCCGCCGCGATATCGTCCGTCTCCGCCGGATCGGTGCGCAGGTCGAAGAGCTCGGCGCGGTCGCCGTCCGGGCGCGGGGTCCACACCAGCTTGTAGCCGGCCGCCTCCACGAAGCGCTGCTTCGCGCGGTTCGCCTGCTCCTCCCACGTCCCCGCCCAGTCCTCCACGCGATCGGGGTTCTGCGCGACGTCCAGCGGGAGCAGGTAGCCGAGGCGGTCGTTCAGGTCGGGGAAGCGGCAGAAGTCCGACTCGCCGAACTGCGCGGCGTCCGCCGGCACCGGCCACCGGCCGTCGATGTCGTCGGGGCGGTCGAGGCCCGCCTCGTCCAGGAGGAGCGCCGTGACGTCGGTCAGGCTCGGGGTCGCGGTCGACAGGGAAGGCCCCATGCCGGGACTGGTCCACACGAGCGGGATGTTCGTGGCGGGTCCGTACACGAAATCGCCGTGGTTGAAGAAGTAGCCGTGCTCGTCGAGGCTCTCGCCGTGGTCCGCGGTCACCACGACCACCGTGCGCTCCAGGTCCCCCGCACGCTCCATCCCCTCGAGCAGGCGCCCGATCGCGCGGTCCGTCGTCGCCACCTCGCCGTCGTACAGGGCCTTCGCGTGCCGCACGGTCCGTTCGGGGAGGGGATTGCGGTAGGTCATGTCGCCCTTGGAGATCCCGCCGTAGTCCAGCACGCGGGCGTACGGGCCGTCGTAGTCCGGATCGAACAGGCGATCGAACGGCCGCACGGGCTCGTACGGCATGTGCGGCGCGAGGTAGTGCACCCAGAGGAGGAACGGCCCCGAGCGCGGGCGCGCGCGCAGCCAGGACAGCGCGAGGTCCGTCACGATGCGCTCGCGATCGCCGCGCCGCATCGCCACCAGCGTGGCCAGGTGGTTCACGCCGCGCACGATCGGCAGCCGCGCCCAGTCGTCGCCGCGGTCGGAGGCCGAGTCGAATCCCTGGCACACGCCGCTGTCGTGCGCGAGCACGGGGCTGGAGTTGACCGCGCCCGTCACCCAGCCCTCCTCGCGCAGCCGTTCGGCCAGCGTGACGGCATCCGGGCCGAGCGCGTAGTGGAAGTTGTCGCGCACGCCGTGGCCGGGCGGCTCCCGCCCGGTCATCAACGACGCGATCCCCGGGAGGGTGCGCGGCTGCGGCGTGATCGCGCGGAAGTGCGTCGCGCCCCGGCGCGCCAGCCGGTCCAGGTGCGGGCTCGTGCGCTCCGGATGGCCGGACAGCCCGAGCCGGTCCGAGCGCAGCGTGTCCACGGTGATCACGAGCAGGTTCGGCCGGCCGGACGCGGCGGCGGACCCGGACGGCGGCAGAACGGCCGGCAGCGCGGCGAGCGCGACGAGCGCGGCATCCGCCGCGGGGTGCCAGCGCGCGGCGCCCGGGAACGGCGGCAGCTTCCGGAGGAGCAGCCAGGCGACGAGCGCGCCGCCCGCGATCAGCGCGGCGCCGCGGGCGGCCTCGGCCACGGCGCGCGCGCCGAGCAGGCCGCCGCCCTCCTGCAGCAGGCCGAGCCAGACGCGCAGGCCGATGGCCGCGCCGAGCAGGAGCGCGAACGGGCGGACCCAGGACAGGCGGGGGAGGCTCCGGGCGGCGCCGAGGACGAGTCCGGCGGCCGCCCCGCCCGCGGCCAGGAGGGACAGGTCGCGCAGCGGGAAGGCGAGCGGCGGGAGGTCGCTCCCGCGCGCGACCAGGTCCCACAGCCCCACCGCAACGAGCGCCAGCAGGCCCGAGCGCGCGCCGGCGAGGGCCGTCGCGACCGGCGACGGATGAGGCGTCGCCGTCACCGGTTCACCGGTAGAGGCTCTTGATCTGCCCCCACGTCGTCCGCTCCATGGACACGATCGTGCAGTCCGCCGAGCCGGGGTGGGCGCCCATGTCCACGCCGCCCTCCCCGGCGCCGAGCGTGATCGAGAAGTTGTCCACGCCCACCTGCGGGTGCGCCCCCGTAGGGTCGCAGAAGCGCGGATCGCCCTTCAGGTTGCCCTGGATGCCGGTCCGATCGGCGCAGCCGCGGCTGTACTCCGGGTCCTCGTTGACCTCGTCGTCGTTCCACACGCAGCAGTACCGGATGTTCGGCTGGTTGAGCGCGCCCTCGCACGCGATCCCGGAGCCGACCGCCTGCTCCGCGATGATGCAGTTCACGATCTGGTCCGCGTAGTTCCCTTCCGGGAAGATCTGGATGCCCGCAGCCGGGACGTTCGCGCCGGTGGCCGAGTTCAACGCCACCGTGCAGGCGGAGACCTCCACGGAGAGCGGCGTGCGGAACGGCGCCCCCACGATGCCGATGCCGCCGCCCTCGACGGCGGTGTTGCGCAGGACCTCGGTGCGCGTGATGGAGGCGCCGACGGCACCGTTGAAGTACACGCCGCCGCCACGCGCCGCGGCGGCGCAGTCCCGCACGAAGCACTCCTGCACGGTCCACGCGCCGCCGAGGAAGGAGAGGCCGCCGCCGTTGTTCGTCCGCGCCTGGCAGCCCACGAACGAGGACCGGCGGTGCTGCCCCGCGCCCTGCTCGTGGTACACGGCGCCGCCGTTCCGCTCCGCGACGCAGTTCTCGAACTGGTTCGCGGCGAAGAGCGCGTCCACGCCGCGGACGAGCGCCCCGCCGCCGTTCTGGCCGCTCCAGCAGTCCCGGATCTCGCAGCGCGTGACCGGCACGGCGGACGCGACGAAGAGACCGCCGCCGCCGTCCGCGGCCACCGTGCCGGCGGAGCAGGCGCGCACGCGGCAGAACTCCACGGACGCCGCCCCGGCCCCTGCGGCGATCGAGATGCCGCCGCCGCGCGCGCCGGCCACGTTCTCCTCGAGGTCGCAGTTGAAGACCTTCGCGGCGGAGCCGTTGCCGATGTGGATCCCGCCGCCCACGACCTGAGCGAAGTTGCGGAGGACGCGGCAGTTCCGGATCGTGAGCGCGCTGCCGGCGTCGCAGAAGATGCCTCCGCCGGAGAACGACGACAGGCCGCCGGTGATCGTGAACCCGGCCAGCACGGTCGACGCGTCGGCCGCGCCGGTCTCGATCACGCTGTCCGTGACCCCGACGTCCGGCTGCAGCTCGATGACGGTCTCGTAGGTCACCGTGTTCGGGCCCTCGAACGCGGGGCCGAACCCGCCGCGGTACACGACCCCGGACACCAGGAACATCGTGGTCGTGTGGATGTAGGGGGATCCCGCGTTCGAGACCTCGATGGAGTCCCCCGCGGTCGCGACCGCATTCGCCTCCAGGATCGTGGCGTAGTAGGGGGGGCCCAGGGCGAGCGCGCTGTCGGGGTGCACGCGCAGCGCGATCGCGCCGGCCGGGACCGCCGGGACGAGGAGGCCGAGGGCGAGGAGGCCGGGTGCGAGGAGCAGGATCCTGCCCGCCGCGGCGGCGCCGGCGACGGGCGGCACGAAGGTCAGGCGCATCGGTCAGGCTTCCGAAGGGATCGGTTGGAGGGGCGGAATCGACGCCCGTCGATGGTAGCAGAACCTGCGGCAGGCGAACAGCTTCCGCGCCTCCCGGCGCGCCCGCGGGCTTGGCAGGGCGGCCCGGGTGGGGGAAGATGCCCGCCCCGGGCGATCCGGGCGGCGGATCCGGCGGGCGGATCGGGCGGAGGGTCCGTGCGGCGGACCCCGGGCGGCGGAGGAGGAGGCGACGTGGAAGAGGCGGCCGATTTTCCCAACTTCGGCGGCGTGGCCACGCGCTCGGACGGGGACCCGTCCCGGGCGGAGGTCGTGATCGTCCAGGCCCCCTACGAGGGGTCGGTCTCCTACGGGCGGGGCACCGCGGCCGGGCCCGCGGCCATCCTGGCCGCATCCCGGCAGGTGGAGACGCGCGACGACGAGACGGGGATCCGGCTCGAGGACCTCTCGTACGCGCTCGGGTCCACGGTCGTGCCGAGGCCCGGCGAACCGCCGCGCGAGTACGCCGACGGCGTGGAGATCGCCGTGGGGCGCGTGGTCGCCGAGGGCCGCGTGCCGTTCCTGCTCGGCGGGGAGCACTCCGTCACGATCGGCGCGGCGCGCGCCGTGCGGCGCCGCTTCCCGCGCGCGCACGTCGTCTCCCTCGACGCCCATGCGGACCTGCGCGACGTGCTGGACGGCGACGACCACGCGCACGGCTGCGTGATGCGTCGCCTGCACGCGGACGGACCGGTGACCCTCGTGGGCGTGCGCAGCTACTCCGCCGGCGAGGCGGACTACGCGCGCGACGCGAAGGAGCTGACGCTCATCCCCGCGCGCCGGGTCACCCGCGAGGGACTGCGCGCGGCGGAGATCGTGGCGGGGCTCGGCGCGGAGGTGTACGTGACCGTGGACGTGGACGGGCTGGATCCGTCCGTCGTGCCCGGCACGGGCACGCCGGAGCCGGGCGGGCTGGGCTGGTGGGACGCGCTGGAGATCCTCCGGGAGGTCTTCGCGACGCGGCGGGTCGTGGGCATGGACGTGGTGGAGCTCGCGCCGATCGCGGGCGCGCACGCGTCCGAGTTCGCCGTCGCGCGGCTGTGCGCGAAGCTGCTCTCGTACCGGGCGCTCGGCGCGCGGGGCGGCGCGTGAGGCGGGCGGCCGCGCTGGCGGCGCTGGGACTGGCCCTCCCGGCCGCGGCCGCCGCGGGCGGCAGCGCGCTGCTCGGCGGCTTCCAGCCCGTGGCGATCGAGGACGGCGCGCGCGCGCTGTGGTCCTGCCCCGCGGCCGTCGGCGCGCGGAACAACCCGCAGCTCCTGCTGGAGGGCGTCTTCCGCGAGCAGGCCGATGGCTCCCACGGCGAGCTGTCGTCGCTGAGCCTCGCCGCGTCCGCGCCGGGACGCGCCTACGCGTGGCAGCTGGAGTTCGACGATGTGGACGGGGTCGCGGACTGGACGGTGGCGGTCGCGCAGGTGATGGGCCGCGCCCGCGGCCCGCGCCTCGGGAGCACCGTGGAGTATCGCGGCGGGGAGGACGGCACGCTCGACGCGGTGCTCGGCGCCTTCGCCCCGCTGGGCCGGAACCTGCGCGCGGCCGTCGCCGTGGAGGATCTCTTCCGCTCCGAGATCGACGGCCTGCCGGTGGAGCGCTCGTGGCGCGCCGGACTCGCCGCGCGCGGCCGGCACGCGTGGGCTTCCTGGGACTGGCGCGGCCGGGAGCACGACCGTGGCCGGAACCTGTTCGGGGCCGGGATCGAGGCGGGCTGGCTCTTCCTGCAGGGCGCGGTGGACACGGACGGCTCCTGGTACGCGGCGGTGCGCCTGGTCTCGCGCGAGCGGGCGGTGGCCGGCGGCTGGTCCGAGCCCGACGCCGCACCGGGGGATCGCTGGGGCGCGTTCGAGCTCGGCCGCCTCCCGTGACGGCGCCGCGTTGACAGGCGAGGGGCCCGCTCCCTACGATCGAAGCTCCCCTGCCGCGGTCCCCCCGCGGAAATCCCGGGAGTGGACTCCTTGATCCGCGTCGGTGTCGTCGGC
Source organism: uncultured Gemmatimonadota bacterium (assembly GCA_964471155.1). Taxonomy (GTDB): domain Bacteria; phylum ARS69; class ARS69; order ARS69; family ARS69; genus CAYYFX01. Next base: position 15,744 of record CAYYFX010000080.1, read on the forward strand.
TTGGGCTCGGGGGGCCCTACCTGGGGCGGGGTGCCCGGGGCCCCCCCGCCCGGCCCCCGGGGGGGGGGGGGGGCCGCGCGCGCGGCGGCGCGCGCCGCCGCCGCCGCCATGCATTCCGGTTTGGCGACCTTTGCGGATGTCGACAGCCTGCTCGCCGCGGGCCTGGATGCCTGCGTCGTGGCCACCCCCGCGTCCTCGCACTTCGAGCTCGGGAGCCGGCTGCTCGCGGCGGGCGTGGACATCCTCGTGGAGAAGCCGCTCGCGCTCAAGGTGGACGACGGCCGTCGCCTGGCGGAGCTCGGCGAGGCGAAGCGCCGGGTGGTCATGGTGGGCCACCTGCTGGAGTACCACCCGGGACTCGTGCAGTTCCGCGAGCTGGTGCGCTCCGGCGAACTGGGCGATCTCTACTACCTCTACACGACGCGCGTGAACCTGGGCAAGGTGCGCGCGGCGGAGAGCGCGCTGTGGGACCTGGCCCCGCACGACATCTCCGCCATCCGCTTCCTCACCGACGCGAAGCCGTTGCACGTGTCCGCCCAGGGCGGCACCTACCTGCGCAAGGGTCTGGAGGACGTGGTGTTCGCCACGATCACGTTCGAGGGCGGCATCGTGGCGAACGTGCACGTGAGCTGGCTCGATCCGCACAAGGTCCGCCGCATCACCGTCGTGGGGAACCGGCGCATGGCGGTCTTCGACGACATGGAGCCCTCGGAGAAGATCCGCATCATCGACAAGGGCATCGACACCACGGAGCACTACGAGAGCTTCCAGGACGCGATCACCGAGCGGATCGGGGACATCCGGATCCCGCCGGTGCGCATGGGGGAGCCGTTGAAGGTCGAGGCGCAGCACTTCCTCGAGTGCGTGCGGACGCGGCAGCGCCCGCGCACCGACGCGGCCAGCGGCATCCGCACGCTGTCCGTGCTCGAGGCCATCGAGACGTCCATCCGCCGCGAGGGCGCGGCGGTGTCCATCCGGGAGCCGCAATGAGCGAGGCATTCGTGCACGCCACGGCCGAGGTCCACCCCTCGGTGAGGATCGGCCGCGGCACGAAGATCTGGAACAACGTGCAGATCCGCGAGAACGCCGTGATCGGCGAGGACTGCATCGTGGGCAAGAGCGTGTACATCGACCACACGGTCACGATCGGGAACCGGGTGAAGATCCAGAACAGCGTGTCCGTGTACCACGGCGTCACGATCGCGGACGACGTCTTCCTCGGCCCGCACATGACCTTCACGAACGACCTGTACCCGCGCGCGTTCGACCCGGAGTGGCACGTGGTGCACACGCAGGTCCGCAAGGGCGCGTCCGTGGGCGCGAACGTCACGATCGTGTGCGGCAGCGAGCTCGGCGAGTACTGCATGATCGGCGCCGGCGCCGTGGTCACGAAGGACGTCCCGGCGCACGCGCTGGTCATCGGGAACCCGGGGCGGATCGCGGGCTTCGTGTCCGTCATGGGCCGGCTCACCGAGGAGGTGGGACGCGAGGGCGGCATGGTGATCGCGCGCGCGCCGGAGACGGGCGAGGAGATCCGCGTTCCCGAGGCCGTCTGGGCGCGGATCGACAAGGCCCACGCGCTGCGCCCGAAGCCGCGACGCTGAGGACCGCGTGCGCGTCGTCTTCCTCGGCAGCCAGGAGATCGGCGCGCGCTGCCTGCGCGTGATCCTGGGCGCCGGCCACGAGGTGGTCGGCGTCGGCACGTTCGAGCCGGACGCGCACGAGCACTGGACGGACGAGGTGGCGCGCATCGCCGCGGAGCGCGGCCTGCGCCGGATCAAGGGCCGCCGGTTCCGCACGGAGGATGCGCTGGAGGAGCTGCGCGCGCTCCGCCCGGACATCCTGTTCGCGATCGGCTGGCGCTGGATCCTGCCGAAGGCGGTGCTGGACATCCCGCCGAAGGGCTGCCTCGGCATCCACGGCTCGCTGCTCCCGCGCGGCCGCGGTTTCGCGCCGGTGAACTGGGCCCTCCTGCGGGACGAGCCGCGCACGGGTCCGTCGCTCTTCTACTTCGACGAGGGCACGGACACCGGCGACCTGGTGGGCCAGCGTCCCTTCCCGATCACCGACGCCGACGACGCCGACACCGTCCGCCGCCGCCTCGCCGACGCGTCGGTGGAGCTTCTCGCCGGGCACCTCCCCGGCCTGGCCGCCGGAACCGCGCCGCGCATCCCGCAGCCCCTCGAAGGCGCGACCTACGGCCCCCGCCGGCGCCCGGAGGACGGCGCGATCGACTGGACCGCGCCGCCCCGCACCGTCTTCAACCTCGTCCGCGGCCTGACCCGCCCGTACCCCGGCGCGTTCGCGGTCCTGGACGGCCGCAAGGTCCTGGTCTGGAAGGTCCGCACGTCCGACACGCCGGCTCCCGGCCCGGGCCGCCTGGCGCCGCAACCGGACCGGCTCCTGGTGGGCGCCGGCAACGGCACGCTCGAGATCCTGGACGCGGCCATGGAAGGGGAGGAGTCCGGTGGTCTGCGCGCGCTGGGAGAACGCCTCCGCCGGGTCGGTGCATTCGAGGTCAAGGAGGGAACGGGCGAAGGGTAGACCGCCGGCCGACGCTCCAGCGTTGTCGAGGGTCCGGCGTAGCCGCGCTGCCGAGCACCGGGCAGGACAGTCCGC
>CAYYFX010000081.1:0-18189 GCA_964471155.1 uncultured Gemmatimonadota bacterium
CTGGAGGCGGCGCTGGGCGCGGATCACGAGCGGACGCGGCGCGCGCGGGAGAGACTGGAGGAGTTGCGGCCTACCGAAGCACCGTGACGCGCCGCGTGCGCTCCGCGCCCGCCGTCTCCAGCCGCACGAAGTACACGCCCGCCGCCAGCGCCCGGCCGCGCGCGTCGCGGCCGTCCCACGCGGCCTCGCGCGGTCCCGCCGGCGCGGCGCCGGCCTCGATCTCGCGGACGCGCCGGCCGGCCACGTCGTGCACCGTGAGCCGGTACGCGCCGGCCGCGCCGAGCGCGTACCGCACCGTGGTGGCGTCACGGAACGGGTTCGGCTCCACCGCGAGCCGCGCTCCGCCGGCATACGGGGGCTCGGGCTCCGGCTCGCCGTCCCCGCCCGGCGCGCGCACGTCCGCGAAGACCGGCGCGTGATCGCTGGCGGCGCGCGTGTCCGTGCGCAGCAGCCCGTTCGCGGCGAGGTTCGCGTCCGTCATCGAGCGCGTCTCCACGACGATATGCGTGCCCAGTTCCAGCACGCTGCCGGTGTAGAAGATCCAGTCCAGGCGCCCGGGATAGAAGGAGCTGTTGTCGTCCCACCACGTGGCGGCGAACAGCTCGTCCGGATGCCGCAGGTCCGCGGCCTTGAGCGCGGTGCCGTCCCAGTCCGGCGGCGAGTCCGGGCCGAACGACGCGTTGTCGTCGATGTCCCCGGTCAGCAGCGTCACGAGCTGCCGCCGCCAGCCCACCAGGTTGAAGTCCCCGCAGATCACGATGGGCGTCCCCTCGACCAGGTCCAGCGTGCCGCCCGGCGTGCGCGCGTCCAGGAGGAAGCGGATCAGCCCGTCGGCCTGATCCTGCCGCTGCGCATCGGCCGTGCAGCAGCTCCAGTGGTTCGCCACGACGAGCAGGTCCGTGTCCAGTGCCGGGCGCGGATCCACGAGCACCGCGGTGATCCGGCTGCCCGCGAGCACCGGCCACGACGCCAGGATCGGGAGGCGCGTGGCGACCACGTTGCCCGCGTCGAGCTTCACCGCGTTCCACGTCTCCCCCGGCGCGCCGGGAACGTGCTCCTCCAGCTTCGCCGCCACCGCGGCCGCGTCGTGCCCCCACACCTCGGTGATCACCCACACGTCCGCGTCCACCGCGGCCAGCAGCCGCGCCTGCGCCGCGGGGCGTCCGCCGCCGGAGAACAGCCCGTCGTTCTCGATGTTGTAGGCGCCGATGCGCACGTCGTCGCTCCGCTCCCGCGCGAAGGACAGCGACGGCACGTCCGAAGGGCCCCCCGTGAACACGTACGGCGTGCCGGACGCGTCCAGCATGTCGCCCGTGCCGATGCCGTGGTACAGCACGAAGCGGAAGCGATCGAGCGGGAAGAGGGGCGTGGCGCCGTCCGGACGCGCGTCGCGCGCGAGCGCCAGCTCGAACTGCGTGTCGCTGACCGTGGGCGCCATGAACATCCCCAGGTCGTCATGCGCCACGGGGACGCCGATCCCGCCCGCGAAGAACTGCCCGGAGCGCGAACCGAAGTTCCACAGCAGGTCCGCGCCGATGGGGCCGATGATGGCGCCCGTGCCGGCGTCCATGTCCGTGTCGAGGGCGAGCGTGATCTCCTGCCCCTCGTCGGGCTGGACCTCGACCGTGGTGTCGAAGCGCAGGTACAGGCGACGGTCGTCGTCCGACAGGTCCACCCGCGTGAAGTCCACGCCGCTCGCGCCGCCGTCCCCGGCGGCGTCCGCCGCGAACGGCGCTCCGGTCCAGTCCGTGAACTCGCCGTCGATCCGGATGGGCGTGGCCGCCGCGGGCGCCCAGGCGACGGCCGCGGCGAGCGGAAGGAGCGAGGCGAGTCGGGACAGGTGGAGGACCATGGCGCCGGACCGGGAGGACGGGACGGCCCGCGCGGGGCCGCAGGAAACCGCATGAAGATACCATGAAGGCGGTGCGGCGACGACCGTCGGTCAGGGTCCCCACGGGCGGCGCCGCCAGCCCAGGCGCGCCCGCACCTTCGACGTGTCGATCGACGGCCGGTGCGTCTCCACCAGCTCCACGGTCTCGCGCACGAGGCGCTCCAGCTCGGGGAGCGCCTCGCCCATGTCCGTCGCGAAGAGCCGCTCCAGCCGAGGTCCCGTATCCGGCGGCGCGATCTCCATGCCGTCCAGCAGGCGACTCATCCGCTTGAACTGGAAGGTCGTGAAGTACCGCCGGTTGAGCCCGGCGAGGATGCCCACGATGTGCTGCGCGGACTCCGCCAGGCTCGCGTGGTACCAGATCGTTGCGTCCCTCGTGCGGAATTGCGTCTCGAGCCCCCACATCGGGAAGAACGCGAGGTGCTTCGAGATCATCGCCTCCGCCAGCGCGTCCGGGTACGCGGCGGCGCGGCGCTGCCAGCGTTCGATCCACGGGGCGCCGAAGATCGCGCGTCCGGCCAGCGTCCCTTCCAGCGCCTTCTGCAGGGGCGTGTCGCAGTCCAGCTTCACGAGCACCTCGTCCATCTCGGCCTCCCAGGCCGCGATCGTCGAGTGCGCGATCTGCACCTCCACCCCGCCGACGTCGTACGCCTCCGCGATCGAGCCCGCGGCCCGGTCCCCGAGGCACCACGTGCGCTCCGCGGCCCCGTGCGCGCGGCGGATCGCGGCGAGGGACTCCTCGTCGGGCAGCGACTCCTCGTAGTACAGCATCAGGTCCAGATCGGAGTCGTGGTCCGCCAGGCCTTTCGCCACGGAGCCCGTGACCATGCCGGCGCAGGCGCCCGGAAGGCGCCGATACGGGACCAGGATCCGCTCCGCGAGCCGGAGCAGGTGCGCGTTCGCGTCGGACATGCCGCCTCCCCCGGGGAGCGCGGAGTCTAGGGAGCGCGCGCGCGGCCGCGCAATCGCCTGGGGGCGGAGCGGCCGCGTCGCGGGTCCGGACGGATGCGCCCGTCCTCGGCCGGGAGGCGCGGCGACGCGCCCGGCGGCCCCTCGGCTTGACCCGTCGGTTTCGGTTCCTCTAGGCTCCGCCCGCCGGGAGCGCGCGGGTTCCAGGCGCGTCGCCTCCGGTCGCGGCGAGGAGTTCGCCGCGGGTATCGCCTCCTGACCGAAGGGATCCCCGATGAAGAAGCTGTCCGGGAAGAAGCTGACGCTGAAGCGGGAGACGCTCCGCAAGCTGAACGACACCGAGCTGCGGCACGTGGCGGGCGGCGCCACCTGGCGCTGTGGCAGCTACGTGTCCGGGTGCTGCCCCTGTACGGGCACCAGCAACCCGCCGACCAGCCCCACGATGTGCCCCACCGAGTAGCTTCCCCCGCATCCCGAACCGGCGCGCCCGACCCGTCCCGGGTCGGGCGCGCGTGTCGAGGGGGGCCATGTCCGAGTCCCTGCTGACCGGAGCCACGCGCGAGCGCGCGCTGGAGGCCCTGGCGGACATCGCGACCGAGGTCACGCCGGCGATCGAGCGTTGGGCCGACGCGCACGACGCGCCGTCCGGCGCGCACGCGCACTCGCTGGCGTGGGGACGCGCCGGGGTGGCCCTGTTCCACGCGTACCGCGAGGTCGCGGACCTGGGCGGCGGGGACGACGCCGTGACGCTGCTGGAGCGCGCGATCGACGCGGTCGGCGAGTGCGACCCGGACGCGACCCTGTTCACGGGATTCCCGGGCGTCGCGTGGGTGGGCGAGCACTTCCGCAGGCTCGCGGGCGCGGAGCCGGGCGACCGCGACGAGGACGCGAACGCGGACGTCGACGCCATCCTCGACGAGGGACTTCTCGCCGCGGAGGACGCGTCGCTCGAATGGGACCTCGTGGAAGGGCTTTCGGGCATCGCCGTGTACGCGCACGAGCGGCTGCCGCGCGGGAGCGGGCGCGCCCTGCTGGAGAAGGTCGTGGCCGCGCTGGCGCTCGCCGCGTCCCGCGAGACGGACGGTCTCGCCTGGCGCACGCCGATGCGCCGCCGGCGCGTCGCCCTCGCCGTCGAGGAGCCGGAGTGGGACCTGGGCATCGCGCACGGCGTGCCCGGCGTGATCGCGGCGCTCGGGCTCGCCGTGGAGGCCGGCGCGCGCGTGGACGAGGCGACGCGCCTGCTGGACGGCGCGGTGTCCTGGCTCCTCGCGCAGCGGCTGCCCGCGGGCGAGATCTCCTGCTTCGCGTCGTTCGCGGGACCGGGCGTGGCGCCGGTGCCGGCGCGGTGCGCCTGGTGCTACGGCGATCCCGGGGTGGCGGCGGCGCTGCTCGGGGCGGCGCGGCGCGCGGGACGCCCGGAGTGGGAGGAGGCGGCGCGCGGGATCGCCCGGACGGCCGCCGCGGTGCGCGAGCGCCGGGACGACGTGATCGACGCGCAGTTCTGCCACGGGGCGGCCGGTATCGCGCACGTCTTCCTGCGCCTGCACCGCGCCACCGGCGACGGTGCGCTCGCGGACGCCGCGCGCTACTGGTTCGAGCGCGCCCTCGGCATGCGTCGCCCCGGCCACGGCCTCGCGGGGTTCCGCACCTGGACCTACGAGCGCACCCGGGAAGGCGAGTGGATGGACGATCCGCGCCTCCTCACCGGCATCGCCGGCACGGGGCTCGCCCTGCTCGGCGCGGTCGCGGATCTCGAGCCGGACTGGGACCGGGCCTTCCTGCTGTCGGTGCCCGGGCGCGGCTAGGCCGGCGCGAAGGGAACTTCCGCCCCGCCGGCATGGTTCCCGTTCGGCCCCGCTCTTCCGCGGATCCCCCGCTCCCTTTATGCTGGCGCACCCCTCGACCTGAACCGGAAGGACCGACCCTTCGCATGAGCCGTCCCGCCGTCGTCCTGTCGCTGGCCCTCCTGGCCGTGCTCCTCCCCGTCGCCGCGCTGCCGGCCCGCGCCGGCGACGGGCCCGAGGCCATCGAACGGGCGATCGAGGCGGCGGACTTCGACCTCGCCCGCTTCCGCGGGAAGGTGGTGTACCTGGACTTCTGGGCGTCGTGGTGCGGACCATGCGCGCGGTCCTTCCCGTGGCTCGCGGCGCTGCACGCGCGGCGCGCGGACGAGGGGCTGGTGGTCGTCGCCGTGAACCTGGATCGCGACCGCGCCGCGGCGGACCGCTTCCTGCAGAAGCACCCCGTGCCGTTCCCGATCGTGTACGACCCCGAGGGCGCGCTGGCGGAAGCGTGGGACATCGACGTGATGCCGAGCTCGTTCCTCGTGGACCGCGACGGGAAGACGCGGCACGACCACGCGGGGTTCCGCGACGCGGACGTCCCGCGCATCGAGGCCGAGATCGACGCGCTCCTGGAGGAAGCGCCGCGCGCGGAGGTGGCGCCGTGAGACGTGCGCTGGCCGCGGCCGTCCTGCTCGGCGCGCTCGCCGCGGTGTCCGGCTGCGCGTCGCTGGGCGTGCGCGCCTGGGAGCGGGACCAGCTCGCCCGCCCCGAGATGCAGGTCGATCCCGATCCCACCGCGAGCGGCATCGACGACCACGTGTACTTCAGCAAGGAGGCGTCCAGCGGCGGGCGCGGCTTCGGCGGGGGCGGGTGCGGATGCAACTGATCTCGCCGGGGCCGGGCGTGCGCGCGCAGCTGGCGGCGGCCACCGTGGCGCTGCTCGGCGCGGCGTCGCCGCCGGCGCGCGCGGTGGAGGGCACCTCCGCGGCGCTGCTGTGGGCGGAACCGGATCGCGTGACCGCGCTGGAGACGCGCGTGGACCTGCGCTCGGATCTCGCCGGCGGCCGCGTGCTGCGGATGAACTTCGTGCTCGACGCGCTCACCGGCGCCTCGCCGAACGGGGCGATCCGGTCGCGCATCCCGCAGACGTTCACGCGCGCGTCGGGAGCGGGATCGTACCGCATCGCGCCGGGCGAGACACCGCTGGACGACGAGTTCGAGGACACGCGCTACGCGGGCGGCGTGTCCCTGGAGCAGCCGCTCGGCCGCCTCACCCGCGCCACGCTCGGCGCGAACGCGTCCACCGAGGGGGACTACCTCTCGCTGGGCGCGAGCGCGGGCGTCGCGCGGGACCTGTTCCACCGCAACACCACCGTGTCGGCGGCCGTGTCCGGGTCCCTCGACACGGTGAAACCGTTCGGCGGCACGCCCGTGCCCTTCGACCCGATGCCCTCGCCCACCGGCGGGTCGGGCGGGGACGGCGACGACGATGACGACGTCCCGCAGGGTTCCGAGGACAAGCGCGTGGCGGACCTCCTCGTCGGCGTCACGCAGGTCGTGGACCGCGGCACGATCGTGCAGCTGAACTACTCGCTGAGCCGTTCCACCGGCTACCTCACCGATCCGTACAAGCTCATCACGCTCGCGCTCGGCAGCGGGCTGCTCGCCGGCGATCCCGTGGACTACCTGCACGAGGGCCGCCCGGACGAGCGCCTCAAGCACGCGCTCTTCTGCGGAGGCAAGCGCGCGCTCGGCCGCGACGTGCTGGATCTCTCCTACCGGTACCTGTGGGACGACTGGGGCATCCGCTCGCACACCGCGGAGGCGCGCTACCTGCGGGAGCTCGGCGAGCGCAGCGCCGTCGAGCCGCAGGTGCGCTTCTACACGCAGACCGCGGCGGACTTCTTCCGGTACAGCCTCATCGACGGGGAGCCGCTGCCGGAGCACGCCTCCGCGGACACGCGGCTCGGCGCGTTCGATGCATGGACCGTCGCCGCGAAGGTCACGCGCAAGGGCGTGGGCGCCGGCGACCTGTACGTGCGGCTCGGCTGGTACGTGCAGACGGGCGAGAGCCATCCGGCGGAAGCGGTCGGCGCGCAGCGCGGCCAGGACCTCTTCCCCACGGTGACCGCGCTCCTCTCGCAGGTGGGCTATTCCTTCCGGCTCTGACCGGCCCGGCGCGGACGCCGCCGCGATCCGCCGCGCCACGTCCCTCGTTCCCGCGGAGGACGGCTGGAAGGGCGTCTTCGCGGCCATGGCCAGTCCGTGCGAGATCCTCGTGGACGACCGGGACTCGCGCCCGGCGCGCCGCCTGCTGGAGATCGCGGCGGCGGAGGCCTGGCGCATCGAGGCGAAGTTCAGCCGGTATCGCACGGACAGCGCGGTGCACCGGATCAACGCGTCGCGGGGCGCGCCGGTGGTCGTGGACGACGAGACCGCACGGCTCCTGGACTTCGCCGCGCGGTGCCACACGCTCTCCGGCGGACTCTTCGACGTGACCTCCGGCGTGCTGCGGCGCGCCTGGCGGTTCGACGGATCCGACCGCCTGCCCGCGCCGGAGCGAGTGGCGGAGCTGCTGCCGCTCGTGGGCTGGCATCGCGTGACCTGGGAGCGCCCGCGCCTCACGCTGCCCGACGGCATGGAGATCGACCTCGGCGGCATCGGCAAGGAGTACGCGGTCGACCGCACGCTGGAGCTGCTGACGGCGGAGACCGATGCGGCGCTGCTCGTGAACTTCGGCGGCGACCTCGTCGTCTCGGGTGCGCGGCGCGGGCAGCGCGCGTGGCGCGTCGGCATCGAGAGCCTGCGGACGACGGGCGAGGCGGCGAGGCACCTGGAGCTCTCGCGCGGGGCGCTGGCCACGAGCGGCGATGCCGCGCGGTTCCTGCTCAAGGACGGCGTGCGCTACTCCCACGTGCTGGACCCGAGGACGGGTTGGCCGGTGGCCGGCGCGCCGCGATCGATCACCGTCCTGGGCAGCAACTGCACGGAGGCCGGCCTGCTGGCCACGCTGGCGCTCCTGCAGGGCGCGAACGCCGAGTCGTTCCTGACGGAGCAGGGCGCGCAGCACTGGTGCCTGCGCTGACGCGGGGCGGTCGGGATCGCGCGACGCGGGTGCCGGGGGACAGGGCCGTGCCGGGGCCGGGGGTCAGTCGCCGCGCAAGGCCCGTCGGGTCGCCTCCAGGTGCGCGCGCTCGCACAGCGCGGTGACCACGTCGCCGGCCCGCAGCGTCGTGTCGCCGCGCGGGATCAGCAGCTCGCGGCCGCGGCGGATCGAGACCAGGACGGCGGCACGCGGCAGTTTCAGCTCCGCCACCGTGCGGCCGACGGCCGGGGCGCCGTCGACCAGGGCCACGTCCGTGAACTCCGCCTGCGCTCCCGTGACACCGGCGACGACGCCCGCGCGGCGGCGCACCTCCTCGCGCCGGACGACGCCCACCTCGTACGCGCGCACGATGTCGTTGCGTCGGACCATGCCGACCAGGTGCCGCGGGTCCTCGCGCGAGACGACCGGCAGGCGCGACAGATCGCGCGGGGCCATCCGGCGCAGCGCCGTGCCCACCGGTTCGTCGGGGAACGCGGTGACGATCTCGCGGGTGGCGATCTCGCCGACCGTCAGGCCGTCGCTCACCTCGCCGTCCGTGCCCGCGGCGTCGCGGTAGTCCTGCAGCGACACGACCCCGAGGAGCGTTCCGCCCCCGTCCACCACCGCGAACCCGTGGCGGCCCGTGCGCAGGAACTCCGTGCCGAGCACGCGCACGGGCAGGCTCTCCGGCACCGTGGCGGGATCGCGCACCATCACCTCGTCCACGCGCACGCCCTCCAGCACGTCCACGTCGCGGCCCCGGTTCAGCCGGATGCCCTTGCGCACGAGCTTCAGCGTGTAGATGGACTCCTTGTGCAGCCGCTCCGCGGTGATCGTGGCGATGATCACGCCGGCCATGAGCGGCACGATGAGGCGGTAGTCGTTGGTCATCTCGAACACGATCAGGATCGCCGTGAACGGCGCCCGCGCCGCGCCGGCGAAGACGGCGGCCATGCCGACGGTGGCGAACGCGCCCGGCCCCGCCGTGGCGCCCGGCGCGATGAGCTCCACCACGCGCCCGAACGCGCCGCCCAGCGCCGCGCCGGTGAAGAGCGCCGGCGCGAACACGCCGCCGGAGTTGCCCGAGCCGAGCGTGAGCGACGTGGCCAGCGGCTTCAGGAATACCAGCGCCAGCAGCAGCCCGAGCGAGAGGTTCCCGAGCAGCGCGCCCTCGATGGTGGCGAACCCGGAGCCGAACACGTGCGGCAGGTTGTCCGCGAGCGCGCTCCCCGCGTGCGCCTCGCCCGGCGGCACGATCCCGCGCGCGAGCAGCGACGGGTACGCCACCGCCAGCGCGCCGAGCATCAGCCCGCCCACCGCGGGCTTCAGCGACTCCGGCGCCTTCCAGGAGTCGAAGCGGTCCTCGAACCAGTACAGGATGCGGATGAACCCGACGGCCGCCACCGCCGCGAGCAGCCCGAGCAGCGCGTACAGCAGCACTTCCCACGGCGTCCTCACGCCGTAGTCCGGGATGGCGAACGCGGGCCGGTCTCCCAGGAAGACCCGCGCCACCGTGGCCGCGGTGACCGCGGAGATGACGACGCTGCCGAGATCGCCGAGGTGCAGCTCGCCGAGGATGATCTCCGCGGAGAAGATCACGCCGGCGATCGGCGCGTTGAACGTGGCCGCGATGCCCGCCGCCGCACCGCAGGCCACGAGCGTGCGGATCCGCTCCGACGACACGCGCAGCCACTGCCCCACCGCGGAGCCGAGCGCGGAGCCCACCTGCACGATGGGTCCCTCGCGGCCCGCGGAACCGCCGCTCCCGATGCACAGCGCGGACGCCGCCACCTTCGCCACGACCACGCGCGGCCGCATCTTCCCGCCGCGCAGCGCGATGGCCGCCATCACTTCCGGCACGCCGTGGCCCTTCGCCTCGCGGGCGAAGCGCGCGATGATCGGTCCCGCCGCGAGGCCGCCGAGCATGGGGAACACGAGGAACGCGCCGCGGCCGAACCCGGCGAGCGGGCCGGCGCCGAACGCCAGGAACGCGCGCTGCACCCCCTCGATCAACTCGATGAAGAGCACCGCCCCGACACCCGTTCCCGCCCCCACGAAGGTGGCCGTCCCGAGCAGGACGGCGGTCCGGCTGGGCTGCAGGCGGTCGAGAATCCGGGACGGGATCCACCCGGCAAGGGGCACGTGTTCGCTCCGGAAACGGGGGAACCCACGGTGGCTCCGCACGTTACACCCTGTCCGCCGCGACGCCAACCGCCCCGCCGGAGGGCCTCCTCCTCCCGTCCCCGGCCCAAGTCCCCCCTGTTCGCGGCGGCCGGACCGGATAGAATGCCGCGCGAGGTGCGCCGGAAACGCTGGCGAGCCTCAGGTCGGGTCCCGCTGGCGCGGGGCCGGCTGCCCCGCCCGGCGGGGCCCGGAGCACAAACCGGTATGCGAAGCAGGATCTCTGTCGTTCTCGGGCTGGCGGTTCTCACGCTCGCGGCGGGCTGCGCCGCACCTCCCCAGGAAGCGATCGACTCGGCGAAGGCCGCGGTCGAAGCCGCCCGCGCCCAGGCCGCGCAAGAGTACGCGCCGGACGCGCTGAAGGCGGCCGAGGACGCGGTGGCCGATCTCGAAGCCGAGGTCGCGGCCCAGTCCACGAAGTTCGCCCCGCTCCGCTCGTACAAGGTGGCCACCGAGAAGGCGGCCGCGGCCCAGACGGCCGGCGAGCAGGCCCAGACGGCGGCCACGGCGGGCAAGGAGCAGGCCCGCGCGGACGCCATGGGCGGTCTCGAGGGCGCGCGCGTCATGCTGCAGGAGACCATGACGATGCTGGATTCGGCGCCGCGCGGGAAGGGGTCCGCCATGGATCTCGCCGCGCTGAAGACGGATCTGGAGGGCGCCGGCGCCGCGCTCGCCGAGGCCGAGTCCCTCATCGGCGCGGAGCAGTACCGGCAGGCGAAGGCCAAGGTCGACGCGGCGCAGGCGTCCGTCATGGGCGTGCGCTCGCAGATCGAGGCCGCCATGCAGAAAGCGAAGTGACGGTCACGCGACGGAACAGCGGACGCCGTCGGCGCGTGCCGCGCTGGATGTGGACGCGAGCCCTCCCCGGGCTCGCGTCCGTCGTATTGGTGGCGGCCGCGTACCCGGTGGTGCGCGGCCGCACCGACCCCGCGCCGGTCGAGCTGATCGACGCGAAGCAGGCGCTGGAGGAGGCGCGGCGCGCGGACGCCGCCACCTGGGCGCCGGACGCGCTGGAGGCGGCGGAGTCCGCGTTCCGGCGCGCGAGCGCGGAGCACCGGCGGCAGGAGGTCCGCTTCCTCTCGCTGCGGGACTTCCGCGCGGTGCGCGAGTCCCTGGACGTGGCGGAGAAGCTCTCGCGCGAGGCGGCGGCCGCGGCCCGCGAGGCGAGGGAGGACATGGCGGCCATCGCGGCGAAGGCCGTGAAGGACGCGGAGAAGGCGGTGGACGGCGCACAGGCGTTCGCCGACGCGATGCCGCTCGGCAAGAAGGAGCGCGCCGCGTACGGGAAGGCGCAGCTCGCGCTCACGGAGGCGAGGAGCCACCGCAAGCGCCATGACCACGCCGCGGCCATCGCGGCGGCGAAGCGGGCGATCGCGCTGGCGGACGACGTCATGCACCGTGCGGCGAGCGTGGCGTCCCGGTACCGCGACCCCGACAGCCTGAGGATGTGGAAGTCCTGGATCGCCGAGACGATCGAGTGGTCCCGCAAGAACAAGGAGACTGCGATCGTCGTGGACAAGGACGGGCACACCCTGTCCGTGTACGACGACGGGAGGCTCGTGAAGACGTACGCGGCGGAGCTCAGCGAGAACTGGACCGCCGACAAGCGGCGCTCCGGGGACTGGGCCACGCCGGAGGGCCGCTACCGCGTCACCGTGCGCAAGGACAAGGGCCAGTCCATCTACCACAAGGCGCTGCTCATCGACTACCCGAACGCGGAGGATCGCGCCGCGTTCGCGAAGGCGAAGCAGCGCGGCGAGATCCCGAAGAACGCCACGCCCGGCGGGCTCATCGAGATCCACGGCCACGGCGGACGCGGGCGGGACTGGACGCAGGGGTGCGTGGCGCTGTCCAACGACGACATGGACGAGGTGTTCGCGCGGTCCAGGGTGGGCACGCGCGTCACGATCGTGGGCAGCGACGGGAACGGCGGCACGCTCTCCTCGCTCGTGGACCGGCACCGCGCGAGCGCGGCGGCGGCGCGATGATCACGAAGCGATTCGCGATCGGGCTGCTCGGGTTCGCGCTGTGCTGTGCGGCGTTCGCCGGCACGGGGTATCGCGCGATGCCCCTGCCGCCGGCGGCGGCGCACGGGTACGCGCTGCCGTCCGAGCCCGCGGAGCTGGCGAAGGTGGCGAAGCGCGAGGAGGCACGGCGGAGGAAGGCCCTGGCGGAGCTGGACCGGCGCCGGCCGCGCGGCGTGCACGTGGTCATCGACCAGACGCACAACCGCCTGTACCTCAAGAGGGGCGACGAGTTCCTGCGCGAGTGCATCTGCTCCGCGGGCTCGGGCATGGTGCTGACCGAGCACGGCGGCAAGCGCACGTGGGTCTTCGACACGCCCCGCGGCGTGTTCAAGATCAAGCGCAAGGTGACGGATCCCGTGTGGACGAAGCCGGACTGGGCGTTCGTGGAGGAGGGGCTGCCGATCCCGCGCGATCCGTCCAAGCGCGTCGAGCGCGGTGTGCTCGGGGACTACGCGCTCCCCTTCGGGGACGGCTACCTGATCCACGGCACGCTGTACACGCGACTCCTCGGCCAGAGCACGAGCCACGGCTGCATCCGTCTGGGCGACGACGACCTGCGCGAGGTGTACCGCGCGGTGACCGTAGGCACCCCCATCTTCATCTACTGACCATGCGAATCCGCGGCGCGCGCGCGCTCGTTCCCTTCGCGATCCTGTGGGCGCCGGCGGCGGCCGCGGCCGCCGCCGCGGACGCCGTGGACCCGTCGGCGCTGGCACTCCGGATGCGGGAGAACGCCGCCGTGGAGCGCTTGGCCGAGGCGACAAAGGGGTCGGACTTCTACCTGGTGCTGGAGCCGGACTCGGCCGCGCTCACGCTGCAGCTCGGCGGCGCGAAGCTGCGGCGGATCGCCGTGGAGTCGATGGAGTTCGTGACGCCCAGCCTGGCGTTCGTGCCGCGACGCCGGTTGCCGCCGGCCGAGGCGGCGGCGCTGCTCGAGCGCACGTGGAAGGGCGGCGAGTTGGACCCGCCGCGCAAGCGCGACCGCATCGAGGTGGCCGCGCCCCCGCCGGACCCGAACCGGGAGGAGGGCTCGGTGGCGATCCCGGTGCCGCCGCCGGCCGAGGTGGCCATCCTGGTGCCGGACCGCTACTTCCTGCGCTTCGCGGACGGCCTGGTCCTGGAGATCACGGCCGAGCGCCCGGGGCTGCGGTCCAGCGCCACCTGGGAGGACCGGCTGGCGGCGCTGGGGCTGCGTAAGGCGGACTGGTGGCGGCTCAGGCTGCGGCTGTCCGCGGCGGATGCGGATCTCCTGTACCGCGCGCTGCCGCCGTCGATCGGGTTCGTCGCCTGGCCGGAGGGCGCGTCGGTCCGACCGTGAGACGACTGGGGATCCACCTTCGGCGGCGCGGCGTCCGACCGCCTCGACGGTTCAATGCCCCAGCGTCGTCAGGAACCGCGGCGCCCGCCGGTGCTGCGTGGCCTGCTCGTACGCGTACCCGAGCCGGAGCAGCACGGGCTCGCTCCACGCCGCCCCGAAGAACGAGATCCCCACCGGCAGATGCTGCACGAAGCCCATCGGCACGGTGAGGTTCGGGTAGCCCGCCACGGCGGCCAGGCTGGAGCTACCGCCGCCGAAGTGGTCGCCGTTCACGGGGTCCGTCACCCAGGCGGGGCCGCCGGTCGGGGCCACGATCGCGTCCAGGCGGTGCTTCGAGAGCGCCGCGTCCAGGCCCCTCTTCCGCACCACGTCCAGGCACTTGCGGCGCGCCTTGCGGTACTCCGCGGACGCGAGCGTTCCCTTCGCCTCGGCCTGGACGAAGAGCTCCTGGCCGAAGAACGGCATCTCGCGCTCGCGGTTCTCCTCGTTGAAGCGGATGAGGTCCGCGAGCGAGCGCACGCGCGCGCCCGCGCCCAGGTTCGCGAGGTACGCGTTCAGGTCCGTCTTGAACTCGTACAGGAGCACCGTCAGCTCGGCCTCGCCGTACGCGTCGTCCCCCGGGACCTCCACCGGATCCGCCAGCTCCGCGCCGCCGCGCTTCAGCTCGTCCAGCGCCGCCTCGAAGAGCGCGTCCACGTTCGGGTCGAATCCCGCGAGCGACCGCGCCACGCCGATCCGCGCCCCCTGCAGGCCGTTCGGGTCCAGGAACCTCGTGTAGTCCGGGAACGCGTGCTCCCCCGCCTCCGCGGTGGCCGCGTCCTTCGGGTCCGGGCCCGCGATCACGCCGAGCAGCACCGCGGCATCCGTCACCGTGCGCGTCATCGGCCCCGCCGTATCCTGCGAGTGCGCGATCGGGATGATCCCCGCGCGGCTCACGAGCCCGAGCGTGGGCTTCAACCCCACCACGCCGCAGTGGCTGGACGGGCACACGATGGAGCCGTCGGTCTCCGTGCCGATCGCCACGGCGCCAAGCCCCGCCGAGACGCCGGCCCCCGAGCCGGAGCTGGACCCGCACGGGTTGCGGTCCAGCACGTACGGGTTCCGGCACTGCCCGCCGCGCGCGCTCCAACCGGACGAGCTGCGCGTGGAACGGAAGTTCGCCCATTCGGAGAGGTTCGCCTTCGCGAGCAGGATGGCGCCGGCCTCGCGCAGCCGCTTCGCCACGAAGGAGTCCTCCGCGGCCACGTGTCCCTCGAGCGCCAGCGACCCCGCGGTGGTGGTCATGCGATCCGCGGTGTCGAGGTTGTCCTTCAGCAGCACGGGCACGCCGTGCAGCGGCCCCCGCGCGCCGCGCTCCTTGCGCTCGGCATCCGACGCCTTCGCCTGCGCCACCGCCTCCGGGTTCGTCTCCAGGATCGCCCGCAACTCCGGGCCCTGGCGATCCACGTCCTCGATGCGCGCGAGGTAGGCCTTCACCACGGACTCCGCGGTCCAGCGCCCGGAGGTCATCCCCTCCTGCAGCGCAGCCACCGGGACCTCCTCGAACTCGAAGTCGCGCACCCGGGTGGGCGCGGGGAGCGAGTCGTCGGCCGGCGCCGTCAGCCCGTCCGGCGCGGCAGCCGCCGGGACGGCCCCGGCGCCGGCGGCCATCGCGGCCCCCGCGGCCAAGCCGCTCTCGAGGAACCGGCGTCGGTCCATGACCTCCTCCTCCGCGCGGGGACCGACCCAGGCTAGCCCCGGAACGCCAGGAAGGCCAGCCACTTGCGGGGCTGCCCGCCGCCCCGCCGGGAGCCCCCGGGGCGCCCGCCCGGTCTATCAGCGCCCCCCCCGGCAGGGTATATTCCGGGGTTCCCGAACCACGACCCCCGCGGCGTCCGCGCCGGGACGGTCGGGTCCGGCCGAAGGCGGCGTCGCCCCCCGGCGCTCCTCCGCGCGGACCCCCGCCCCCGGGCGCCCCCTACCCGGAGGATCCCCATGAACACCGCCCCCGCGGCCACACGCAACGGGAAGCTCGTCGCCTGGATCGACGAGACGGCGAGGATGCTGAAGCCCGAGTCGGTGCGGTGGTGCACGGGCTCCCGCGAGGAGTACCAGGAGATGCTGAAGCTCATGGTGCACTCCGGGACCGCCATGTGGCTGAACCCGGAGAAGCGCCCGAACAGCATCTTCGTGCGTTCGGATCCCGCGGACGTGGCGCGCGTGGAGGATCGCACGTTCATCTGCTCCGCGAAGAAGGGCGACGCCGGCCCCACGAACAACTGGGCCGAGCCCGCGGAGATGAAGGCGAAGCTGGCCAAGCTGTACGACGGCTGCATGGCCGGCCGCACGATGTACGTGATCCCCTACTCCATGGGGCCCGTGGGCTCGCCCATCGCGAAGATCGGCGTGATGGTCACGGACTCGCCGTACGTGGTGGCGAACATGCACCTCATGACCCGCGTGGGCACCAAGGTGCTGGAGGTCCTGGCGGACAGCGCGGACTTCGTGCGCGGCATCCACTCCGTGGGCTATGCGCTGGACAAGCCGGGCAAGCCGGACTCGCCGTGGCCGTGCGACGGCGAGAACAAGTACATCACGCACTACCCGGAGACGCGCGAGATCTGGTCCTACGGATCCGGCTACGGCGGCAACGCGCTGCTCGGCAAGAAGTGCCACGCGCTGCGCATCGCGTCCGTGCAGGCGCGCGACGAGGGCTGGCTGGCCGAGCACATGCTGATCCTGAAGCTCACGAACCCGAAGGGCGAGGCGAAGTACATCGCGGCCGCGTTCCCGTCCGCGTGCGGCAAGACGAACCTGGCCATGCTCACGCCCACGATCCCCGGCTGGAAGGCCGAGACCATCGGCGACGACATCGCGTGGATGAAGTTCGGTCCGGACGGCCGGCTGTGGGCCATCAACCCGGAGGCGGGATTCTTCGGGGTGGCGCCGGGCACGTCGGACAAGAGCAACCCGAACGCGATGAAGACGCTCTTCGCGAACTGCATCTACACGAACGTGGCGCTGACGCCGGACGAGGACATCTGGTGGGAGGGCATGACGGACGCGCCGCCGGCGGCGCTGACGGACTGGATCCGCCGCCCGTGGACGCCGAAGTCCGCGCGCACGGCCGCGCACCCGAACGCGCGCTTCACCGCGCCGGCGCACCAGTGCCCGGTGATCGCGGACGAGTGGCAGGACCCGAAGGGCGTGCCGATCTCCGCCATGCTGTTCGGCGGCCGCCGCGCCACGACCGTGCCGCTGGTGACCGAGGCGTTCGACTGGCGCCACGGCACGTTCCTCGGCTCGATCATGGCGTCGGAGAAGACCGCCGCCGCCGCCGGGAAGGTGGGCGAGTTGCGCCGCGATCCCTTCGCGATGCTGCCGTTCTGCGGCTACCACATGGGTGACTATTTCGCGCACTGGCTGAAGCTGGGCGCGAAGGGCGGCGACAAGATGCCCCGGATCTTCTACGTGAACTGGTTCCGCAAGAGCGCGGACGGCAAGTTCCTGTGGCCGGGCTACGGCGACAACGCGCGCGTCCTGAAGTGGGTGTTCGAGCGCTGCGAGGGCACCGGCCAGGCCGTGGACACGCCGATCGGCCGGCTTCCCGCGAAGGGGGCGCTGGACATGAGCGGGCTGAACCTGCCGGCGGCGGCGCTGGACGAGCTGATGAAGGTGGACGTGAAGGGCTGGCTGGACGAGGTCCCGTCCATGCGGCAGCACTTCGCGGAGTTCGGCGACCGGCTGCCCAAGGGGCTGGCCGAGGAGCTGGACGCGCTGGAGGCGCGGCTGAGGAAAGCGTAGCCGGCCGGCGGCGGCTCGTCCGATCTTTCAAGATCGTTGCACCGGGATGCGAGCCGGCACCGACACGGCCGCAGGGGCCCAGCGTCAACAGCGTCCGTCAAGGCGACCTCGGACGCGGCGGGCACCGCGTAACCGACATGATGGCAGCCTCTTGTCCGACTCCCGGGACCGTCCGAGGCCCCGGCAATCGGAGGGAAACGAAGGCGAGTCTCGCTCAACGAGGTTCTTTCGGATCTTCCAGCGGCAGGAGAGGAGGCGACGCCCTGCCCGGTCGGACGAGTTGGGGACGCCGCCGGGCAGCCGTCGATTCCCGAAGTTGAGCCTTTCGCGTCAACCGCGAGCGCGCTCCCGTGCCGCCCGCGGGGTGCGGAACTTCCGGTGCTCCACGACGAGCTTGCCGGCAGCGAGCGACCCCAACCGGCCGAGGTCCGCTGCCACAAGCCCCTCGGCGGCGGCGTGCGGGGCCGAAAGCACGAACCCGTGCGCCTCGATCTCCCCCTCCAGCGCCGCGCGCAGGATCGACGTGACATCCACGGTCAACGCGGTGTCCCCGGCATCCACGCGCTCGGTGCGGAAGTGGTCCTCGTCCCGGTCCCCTCCGGGTCGCGTCCACGGCGAGGTCCAGGACGCCGACCCGGGCGTCCACGCCCGCGTGATCGGGTTCACCTGGACATACACCTCCCCCTCCGCGGGGGCGCCCAGCGCGAACTCCAGCCGCGCGCTGAACAGGAGGGCATCGTCCAGGCCCGAGAGGTCCGGGACCGCGAAGAGGAAGCGGGCAGCCTGCGTCTCACTCGTGATCACCTGTGGTTCGCCGAGCTCGAACTCGATCCGGTCGGCACGAGCCGTGGTCGCAAGCGCGAGCGGCAGCATGGCGACTGTCGCGAAGAGCGTCCGCATCATGGCGCATCCCCCTGGCGGAACCCCGCCTTGACCTTCGCCCACGTGCTGGGCTCGACACCCACGGTCCCGCATCCCACGCCGAACGCCCCGATCTGACCGCAGGGGTTGTTCTCCGCGGCACAGGGCGACGTGGACTGCAGCCGGAAGTCCAGGTTCTCCGGATCGCACAGCCGCGGGTCCACCACGACGTCCGTGGGCGCCAGCGGCCAAGTCGGGAACGGGAACCCCTCGTTGTTCCAGAACACGTTGCAACCGTCCATCGGCAGGTAGAACCCCTGGCGGCTCCACATCACCGAGGGCCCCGTGCA
>CAYYFX010000082.1:0-18147 GCA_964471155.1 uncultured Gemmatimonadota bacterium
GCCACGCGCCCGCAGGGCGCGGTGCGTTCGCGCGCAGAGGCCCGCGAGAGGGGCGCCGGGCTCCCCGCCCCGTCCGGCCGCCCGGGGGGGACCCGGCTCACCTCGCCCGCGAGGAATCCCGATGCCGCGTCCACTGCACCGTTGCCTCCGCCTCGCCGCCGCGGTGCTCGCGCTCGCCGTCGCCGCGTGCGGGCCGGGAGCGGAGCGGCGGGACGTCGTCCTGCTGACGCTCGACACGACGCGCGCCGACCGGCTGGGCATCTACGGGCGGCCCGATGCGCGCACGCCGTTCCTCGACCGGCTGGGACGGCAGGGCGCGGTCGTCGAGGACGCGCTGTGCGACGTTCCCGTCACGCTGCCCAGCCACACGACGATGCTGACGGGGATCCCCGCGCTCGGACACGGCGTGCGCTACAACGCGGACTTCAAGGTCACGGAGGACGCGCGCACGCTGGCCGAGGCGTTGCGGGACGGGGGTTGGGACACGGCGGCGTTCGTCTCCGCGCTGGTGCTGGACCGCCGGTTCGGGCTGGACCAGGGCTTCCGCGTCTTCGACGACTCCCTCACGCCCGGCTACGTCAAGTTCGACCCGTCGATCTACCCGAAGGAGACGCACTGGCTTCCGAAGGCCGACCGTCGCGCGGACGCGACGGTGGCCGCCGCGCTGCGGTGGCTCGACGGCGCGCGCTCCCCCTTCTTCCTGTGGGTGCACGTGTACGACCCGCACTTCCCGTTCGACCCGCCCCCGCCCTGGAGCCGGACGGCGGGCGAGCGCTACCTCGCGGAGATCCACTGGACCGACCGCCAGCTCGGCCGGCTGCTGCGCGCGCTCGAGTCCCGCGGCCCGGACGGGCCCGTGGTGCTGGCCACCGCGGACCACGGCGAGGGCCTGGACCAGCACCGCGAGGACGGCCACGGGATCTTCCTGTACGACGACACGATGCGGATCCCCTTCCTGCTGCGCGCGCCGCACGCCGTGCCCGCGGGCGTCGTGCGGCCGGGGCCGGCGCGCACCATCGACTACGCGCCCACCCTCCTCGCGCTCGCCGGGCGTCCCTCCGCTCTCGGCGTCGGCGGGAGCCTCCTCCCCGCGCTGCGCGGCGAGGGCGCGTTGCCGGACACGGCGGCGTACCTCGAGTCGATCAAGACGAAGCTGTTCTACGGCGGCACCGGATTGAAGGCGATCCGCTCCGGCGCGGCGAAGTTCGTGTGGGCGCCCGTGCCGGAGCTGTACGACCTGCGCGCGGATCCCGGCGAGACGGACAACCTCGCTCCGGAGCGGCCCGACGAGGTCGACGCGTGGCGCGCGGTGCTGGAGAACGCGGTGAAGGACGTGCTCGCGGAGGACCTCGCAAGCGTGGAGGCGTACCGCGCGGATGCGAGGACGCTGGAGGAGCTGCGCGCGCTCGGCTACCTCGGCGGCAGCGGCGCCGCCGCGGGCCCCCTCCCCTTCGCGGAGGAGATGCGCCTCGTCGGCAACGACCCGAAGGACCTGGTCGACGTCTCGATGGGCGCGCGCGAGATCCAGAACGGGTTCCTGGAGAACGGCGAGGCGAAGCTGCTGCGATTCCTGCGCACGACGCGCCCCGCCGCCGGCGACCCCGCGATGGCGCGCCTCCACGCCGCCGCGCAGTTGAACCTGGCGAAGGTGAGCATGGCGCGGCGGGACTGGGCCGGGGCCGCGGAGCGCTACCGGCTCGCGCTCCTCGCGGATCCCTCGTACGAGGCCGCGCGGTGGAGCCGCGTGTACGCGTTGAACCTGGCGGGCCGGCCCGCGGATGCCGCGGCCGAGGCCGACGGGTTCCTGCGGGACGCGGCGCCGTCCTACCGCGTGATGCTGCACGCCGGGCTGGCGCGGGCGCTGCTGGGACGGACGGACGAGGCGCGCGCGTTGCTGCGGCGCGTGGCGACCGAGGGCGACGCGGGGCAGTTCCCCTCCGAGAGCGCGGCATGGTACCTGGAGCGTCTCGGGGGTCCCCGGGAGAAGGCGGCGCTCGCCGCCTACCTTGCGCGGAACGCGTCCGCCGCCTCCTCCGGGGAATCCGAGGGTGCATGAGAGCCGGCCGCACGGCGCGGCCGTCCCGGGTCAGTCCTCGCGCTCCTCGTCGGAGCCGACCGTCCAACCCAGCTCGCTCTCGTCCTCCTCCTCCTCGTCCTCCTCCTCGAAGTCCGAGTCGTCGGGATCCCAGTCCTCGTCCTCGTCCTCGTCGAAGTCGCTGTCGATGTCGTCGTCGCTCTCCTCCTCGTCGCCCCCCCCCCAATCGTTCTCTTCATCCTCGGGATACCCGGCGAGGCGGAGTTCATCATCCGACAACCACATGGCGTGGCCGCTCCTCTGGACTTTTCCGGCGGAACCGCCGGGTGGAGTCCGCGCCCGCTGCGCGCGGACCGGTTGATTCGGGGAGGACCCGCTCCTCCCCGGCGATGCAGTGACGAGGCCCGGCGGTTCAGCCGCCGGCAACCGGACGAACCAACTCCAGTCGATCCCCCTCCGCGAGTCTCACGACCCCGAAGCGCTCCCGACCCAGCGGCTCGCCGTTCAACTCGGCGACGACCCACCGCGGGTCGAGCCGAAGCTGGCGGAGAAGGTCCGCCAACGTCGTGCCCGGAGTCAACTCCCGAGCGGCGCCGTTGACGACGATCTCAGCCATGGAGCACGGCCTCCCAATCCTTCCACACGGGATCCAGCCCGTTCCGACGAATGGCCCCGGCCACCTCCTCCGGCGCTCGCCCGTCCTCGATCTCGAACTGCCGGCCGGAGTCCGCGGGGCGCGAGTACCCGCCCGGCTCGGTGCGCGAACCCGCGCTCATGTGCGTGATGCCCAGCCCGAGCATACCATCCCGGAACGCCGCGCTCTCGCGCGTGGACAGCACCAGCCCCGCGTCCGGCACGAGGATCCGCAACGCGCAGACGAGCTGCGCCAGCTGCGCGTCCGACACCGGGAACCGGGGCCGCGTGTCCGCGTGCTCCGCGGGCCGCAACCGGGGGAACGACACCAGGACCTGGCTCCGCCAGAACCGCCGCGCAAGATACCGCGCGTGCGCCGCGACGTGCAGGGCCTCCCGGCGCCAGTCCGCCAGTCCCAGCAGGGCCCCGATGCCGAGCCGGCGCATCCCCGCGAGGGCGCCGCGTTCCGGCGTGCCGAGCCGCCAGTCGTAGTCCTTCTTCTTGCCGGCGAGGTGCACGGAGGCGTACGCCTCCCGGTCGTAGGTCTCCTGGTACACCACGAGCCCGTCGCAGCCCGCCGCCACCCAGCGCCGGTAGACCTCCTCCGTCTGCGGTTGCACCTCCAGCGACAGGCTGGGAAAGCGGCCCGACAGCGCGCGCAGGATCCCCTCCAGGTACTCCACGGAGACGTGCCGCGGGTGCTCGCCGGAAACGAGCAGCAGATGCCGGAAGCCGCGCGCGTGCAACAGCTCCGCCTCGGCGACGACCTCGTCGGGCGTCAGCGTGCGGCGCGCGATGGGGTTCGGCCGCGAGAACGCGCAGTACGTGCACGTCTCCACGCACTCGTTCGAGACGTACAGCGGCGCGTACAGCTGGACCGTCCTCCCGAACCTGCGCTCCGTGATGCGCCGGGAGGCGCGGGCGAGCTCCTCCAGACGCCCGGCCGCCGCCTCCGAGAGCAGCGCCGCGAAGTCCCGGAGGTCCGGGCGTTCGGTCGCGAGCGCACGATCCACCGCGGCCCGCCCCGCGTCGCGGGCCTCCGTCTCCAGCGCGGCCATCGGCAGACCGTCCAGGTGCTCGCGGAACGTCACGTCGTCTTCCCCAGGAATCCGGTCAACGGGCTCGAGGCCTCGGCTTCGGCGCGTTCCATCGCGGCGCCGGCCCGGTACGCCGCCCGCCCCGCCTCCACTCCGAGACGGAAGGCGCGCGCCATCTCCACGGGATCCCGCGCGACCGCGATGGCCGTGTTCACCAGCACCGCGTCCGCGCCGAGCTCCATCGCCTCCGCCGCGTGCGACGGGGCGCCGAGCCCCGCATCCACGACCACCGGCACGCCGGCCTGCTCCACGATGATCGCCACCGAGTCCCGCGTCTTCAGCCCCCGGTTCGACCCGATCGGCGACCCCAGCGGCATCACCGTGGCGACGCCCACGTCCTCCAGCCGCTTCGCCAGCACGGGGTCCGCGCCGATGTACGGCAGCACCGTGAACCCCTCCGCGACGAGCCGCTCCGCGGCGCGCAGCGTCTCCACGGGATCGGGCAAGAGCCAGCGCGGATCCGGCGTGACCTCCAGCTTCACCCAGTCCGGCAGGCCGGCCGCGCGCGCGAGCCGGGCGAGGCGCACCGCCTCGTCCGCGTTCTCCGCGCCCGACGTGTTCGGAAGCACGAGCACGCGCCCGGGGTCCAGGAACTCCAGCAGGTTCGGCTCGACGGAGTCCAGATCCACGCGACGCAGCGCCACCGTGACGATCTCGGTGCCCGACGCGTCCACCGCCTCGCGCATGACGACGGGGGAGTGGAACTTCCCCGTTCCCACGAGGAGGCGCGAACGGAACTCGCGTCCGGCGATGCGCAGCGGGTCCGACATCGGGAATCCTCGGATCGACGGGGGAAACCGCCCCGAAGGTAGGGTCCGCCCCGGGGCGAGTCAATGCACCGCACCGCCCGCGAGGCGTAGGATGGACGCGGCGGCGCGCCCCGCGCAGGCCCGCAGCGCCGCGGAGGTTCCATGACCCCTTCCCCGCTCGGCCGGGTCCACCTCGTGGCCGATCTGGATTTCCTCGACACGCTCGCGGACCCGCTGGGGTGCATCCGCGCGCTCCTGGCGGCCGGCCTGGACTCGCTGCAGCTCCGCGCGCCCGGGCGACCGCCCGCGGACGTCCTCGCCCGCGGCCATGCACTGCGCGCCGCGGCGCGGGAGCACGGCGCCTTCTTCGCGGTCAACGGGGATGCCGCGCTCGCGCTCGCCCTGGCGGCCGACGGCCTGCACCTGCCCGCGCGGGCGGAGGCCCCCCGCGACGTCCGGCCGCGGCTGCCCGCCGGCATGCGCGTGGGCGCCAGCGTCCACGACCGCGCGGAGCTGGCGCGCTCGGCGGGCGCCGACTGGTTGATCGTCTCCCCGGTGTTCGCGACGCGGTCGAAGCCGGGCGCCGACGCGCTCGGAGCCGCGGGGCTGTCGGCGCTGGTCGCGGCGGCGAACGCGCCGGTCCACGCACTCGGCGGCATCGGACCGGATCGCGTGGCGGCGTGCCTCGGCGCCGGCGCCGCGGGAGTGGCCGCCATCCGGGGGCTGCTGGAAGCGGACGGCCCGGAGCTGATCCGGCGTGCCCATGCGTGGCCGGACGCGGCGGCCTGAGCCGTCCCCCTGCCGGCTCAGCGCAGGAAGGGCTTCGGCCGCTTCTTCGGTCGCTTCCAGGCGGAGAACGGCTCATCCGGCTTCCGCGGCGGTTCGATGCGCACGCGCCCGAGCGACCGCGTCACGGACTCCGTGAGATCCGCGGGACGCACGTCGAAATCGTTCCAGGCGTTCATGCGGCGCGGCAGCAGCGTCCGGGAGAGCACCTCCAGCACCAGCCACGCCGCCGGGAACGGGAGGTCCTCGCCCGCCAGCGCGCGCGCGATCGGGCCACGCAACAGGGAAGGCGCCGGAACGAGGGCCGGCGACCGGCCCAGCTCCTGCGCCAGCGCGCGCACGTAGAAGCCGTTGGTGGCGAGGTCGCCGCAGCCGAGATCGTAGGCGGCGTCGAGGCGCCGCTGCGGATCCGCGGCCTGCACGCAGTAGTCCGCGAAGTCCGTGTCCAGGATGGGTTCGAAGCGCACGTCGAAAGCGGGCACCGGCAGCAGCGGCCAGCGCTCCACCAGACGCCGCCACCCGGCCTGCAGCCCGAAGCGGCCCAGGATGAGCCCGTGCCGCAGGCGGACCAGGTCCGCCCCGGCCGCCTCCCACGCGGACTCCGCGGCGTGGTGCGCGCGCTGCAACGCCGCGGGCGCGTCCGGCCCGGCGCCGAGGAACGAGGCGCGCACCACGCGGATGCCGCACGGCACCGCGGCCGCGAGACGGCGCGTCCGCTCCGCCTCGTCCTCCTCCACCCCGTCCCGCCAGGAAGCGGGCGCCGCGCCGAGATCCAGCACCGCGTCCCCGGCCGCGATCCCCGCCGGCCCGCCCCCGTCCAGGCAGCGCGCCGCCCGCCCCCGCGCCTCCGCCGTGCGTCGCACGGTCTCCGCGAGCGCCGGCGCCCCGTCGACGATCCAGAGCGTGCTCACGCGACCCTCCCGCCGCGCGGGGCGGCTTGCCGATCGCTCGGGGTTCGGCGACACTGCCGCCGGAGCACGCCGCGGAGCTTCGAATGCCCTCGACACCCTTCGCCATCGTCCTCGGCACGGCGCAGGACGGCGGCTACCCGCACGTGGGCTGCGACTGCGCGGCCTGCACGCGCGCCGTGGAGGTCCCCTCGCTCGCGCGGCGCGTGGCCTGCCTGGGCCTCGTCCTGCGCGACGGCACGGCGCTCGTGGATGCCACGCCGGACCTCCCGGCGCAGCTTCGCGCGCTCGCCGCCGCGGCGGGGCGTCCCGTGTCCGAGCCGCCGCGGGCCATCCTGCTCACGCACCTGCACGCCGGCCACGTGGCCGGCCTGCTCGCGCTCGGCCGCGAGGGCTGGGGCGGCAGCCGCATCCAGCTCTGGGCCACCGAGTCCTCCCTCGGCTGCCTGGAACGCAACGAGCCGTTCGCCCGCCTGTTCTCCGAAGGTCATCTGGTCCCCCGCGTGCTGCACCTGGGGTGGGACGTGGCGCTCGATGAGCTCATGATCCAGCCGGTCCTCGTGCCGCATCGCAACGAGCTGGGCGACACGGTGGCGTACCGGATCGAGGGCGGCGAGCGGTCCCTGTTCTACGCGCCGGACCTGGACGCCCTCACGCCGGACGTGCTCGGTCACGTGCGCGCCTCCGACACCGCCCTGCTCGACGGCACGTTCTTCCGCCGCACCGAGCTGTCGCGCGACGACGCGAACCTCGTGCGCCACCCGGCCATCGCGGACACCATGGCGCAGGTCTCGCCGCGGGACACGCGCGTGGTCTTCACGCATCTGAACCACACGAACCCCGTCCTGGATCCGTCCTCGCGCGAGCACCAGGCGGTGCAGGCCGTCGGCATGCGCGTGGCGCGCGAGGGCGACACGTTCGAGCTCGCCTGAGGCGCTCCCGCGCCGGGCGGCCTCAGAGGTTGCGCGAGAGCCCCAGCGCGATCCCGGAGACGAAGTCGGTCTCGTCGGCCAGCAGCAGCTCCCCGCGATACTCCACCGCGAGGCGCACCGAGGCGGCCGAAGGGATCAGGGACGCCAGCGACGCGAGCAGACCCACGCCGCCGCGCACCACGGGATCGAACGACGCGTCCCCCAGCACCGGATCCGAGTAGTAGCCCCCGCCGCCCCCCAGGAGATAGAAGTCCCGCTGATCCCCGCCGAAGGACGGGAACCAGAGCAGGTTTCCGGCCACCCCGTAGGACTTCGCGGAAACGCCGCCGAGCGGCCACACGCGGGCCGACGCCTCCACTTCCACCGCCATGTCCACGCCCGTGAACCAGCCGATCCGCAGCTCCGGCTGGGCGCTGAACGTGCCGCCGGACGCCTCCGGGAGCACGATGCCGGCGATGCCGACGCGCAGCACGAGCCCGTCGGCCACCACGCCCGCCGGCCCCTCCGCCTCGGCCTCCTCCGCCGCGGGCGGCGCGACCGGGGCGGTCGGCGGCGGCAGCAGGGCCGGCGGCGGCTCCGGCGTGTCGCGCGGCGCCGGCGCGTCCTGCCCGGACGCGGGGGCGACGCCGAGGAACACGAGCATGACGGCCCACGGCGCGGTACGGACGCGGCTCATCGGAATCTCCTCCGGACGACCTGGCCCGCCGGCCCCGCGGGATCCCCGCGCGGACTGGATGCGGGCGGAACGGCGGCTACCTTAGCAAAGGACGGCGCGTCCCGCCTCCCCCGCCTTGACACCGGGCGAAGCGCGCGCCGATCCTGGGTCCACCCTGCGGAGGTCGCACCATGGCCGTAACCACGAAGGGGACGCGGATCCTCGTCCTCGGACGGGATTCGGCGGCCATTCTCCCGCTCGTGCGCCAGGCCGGCTTCCTGCTGGTCGACGACGCGCCGGACGTGGTCATCACCTACGGCGGGGACGGGTTGCTGCTGCACAGCGAACGGGAGTGGCCGGGCATCCCGAAGCTCCCGCTGCGGAACAGCCGGCACGGCAAGAAGTGCGAACCGCGGACCGTGCAGGACGCCCTGGAGCGGCTGGCCCGCGGGGAACTGCTCCCGGTCCGGCAGGCGAAGGTCCGGGCGGACCTCAAGGGCGAGTGCCGGGTCGGGCTGAACGACATCATCGTTCACAACGCCCGCCCCACCGCCACGGTCCGCTGCCGCGTCCGCATCGACGGCCGCCCGTTCGGCGGCGAGGTCGTGGGCGACGGCGTGGTCGTGGCCACGCCCTTCGGCTCGACCGCGTACTACCGCTCCATCACCCGCAGCACCTTCGACGTCGGCCTTGGCGTCGCGTTCAACAACTCCACCGAGCCGGTGGACCACCTCGTCCTCCCGGACAGCGCCCACATCCGCATCGTGATCACCCGCGGCCCCGCCCTCGTCGCCGCGGACAACGATCCGCACCCGCTCACGATGGACGAGGGCGACGAGGTCCTGATCCAGCGGCACGACGCCGACGCGGTGATCCTCCGCTCGACCGACGACTGATCCCGGGTGGGACCGGTGCCGGGGTCAGCCGCGCGGACCGGAGGCCGGGGCGCGGCCCTCGAGGACGTCGGCGATGGCGTCGTTCGGCGTGTCGATGGAGAGGCCGTTCGCCGGGTCGTCCATCATGCGGCCGATGTCGTCGACGAGCGCCAACGTCACCGGACCCGGCGTGCCGTCCCCGACCGGGACCCCGGCGATGGACGTGATGGGCATCACGCCCGCGCCCGTGCCGGTCATGAAGCACTCCTTGTCCGCGCCGACGAGGTCGATCGGCATCAGGTCGTCGCGGACGACCACGCGGTGGCCGCGCCGCTGCGCGAGCTTCATCACCGCGCCGCGCGTGATCCCGACGAGGCAGTACTGGCTGGACGGCGTCACGAGCTCCACGCAGGACGGATCCGACTCCCAGCCCGGGCGCCGCACCACGGAGAAGATGTTGTCCACCGTGGCCTCGGCCACGAAGCCCGCCGCGTTGAGCATGAGGGTCTCCACGTACGGCGTGCCGCGCGTCCCCTCCTGCAGCGCCAGGACGTTGTTCAGGTAGTTGTTGCTCTTGATGTTCGGATCCAGCGTGGACGCGTCCGGGCGGCGGACGCGGCGCGCGAGCCCGAGGGGGATGCCCTTCGCGTACGCATCGCGCGAGTACAGCCGGATCGTGCTCACGATCGCGAACACCGTGGGCGTGACGCACTTGAGCGGGTTGATCCCCAGATCGCCCATGCCGCGCGTGACCACGAGCCGGATGTAGCCGTTGCCGTCCGGGAGGTCCACGCGCCGGCAGGTCTCCAGCAGCCGCTCGGTGAGGTGGAACCGGTCCATGGGAAGGGCCACGTCGATCTTCGCCGCGGACGACTCCATCCGCTCGAGATGCTCGCGGTACAGGAAGATGCTGCGGTTCCGGATCAGGATCCCCTCGAACACCGCGTCGCCGTACAGGCTGACGTGGTCCAGGGGGGACACGCCGATCTCGTCCAGCCGGAAGATGCCCTCGCGGCGCCGCAGGCCGGACGGGTCCGGCGTGTCCGCGGCGTCGGGGGAATCCACCAGGGCGCGGGGCGTGACGCCCTCGATCACCGGCATGCTCACCCAGACGCGGGCGCGGCTGCCCACGTCCCGCAGGGCCTCGATGGCGGCGTCCATTCCCTTCCGGTCACGCAAGGGTCACCTCCGCGGCGCATCGGCGAGGCCGGGGCGAAGCTCGCCGGGACTTCAAAGATACTCCATCCGCCGGCCCCTGCCATCCCCGGGCCCGGGCGGACGGGACCTGCGGGAGGATCCCGCGGTCCGGGTGCGACGGCGCGATCCGCTCGATCGCGATGACGAAGCCGGCCCTCGCGCGGGGACTCCGGATCGCCGGGTGGACGCCGGGACACCCGGCGCGCGGGGCGGGACCGCACGCGGTCCGGGATCGGCGGCCGAGCTTAGGAGGGAGCCCGGGGCCAGTCAACGGAAGGCCGGCCGCGGGGGCGCCGTTGCGGGTCACGCGGGGCTCCCGTACACTCGGAGTCCCTCCCGTACCGTGGTCCGATTCCGAAGGGAGATCGATGCCTCGCATCCGCCTTGCCGCCGGGGTGCTCCTGGCGGCCCTGTGTCTCGCGGGCGACGCCCGCGCCCAGGTCCTCAAGGACCTCGCACCGGTGGACCTGCACTACGTGATCCTGCACGGCGAGCCCGCCGCGCCCGTGGGCACGGCGGACATGGCCTTCCGCGCCGTGGACACGCCCCGCGGCCGCCGGCTCGAGGTGCAGACGGCCATCTCGTACGTGATCCCGCGGGAGCCCGCGCCCTTCGCCTACGAGGAGGAGGCCACCCTCGTGTGCGACGCCGAGGGCGTCCTGAAGTTCGACACGGAGGCCCGCGCCGAGGGGGACGAGCGGACGAACACGGCGCTGCGCGCCGGCCGCGACTTCCAGGTCACGACCACCTTCCAGGGCAAGAAGCGCACCTACACCATCACGTCCGACGTGCGCCGCACGAACCTCGGGATGTTCTGCGCGGGTTTCCTGGCCGAGCCGCTGGCCGAGGGGGACTTCTTCTCCGACTTCCCCCTGCTGTATCCGGTGGGCGGGGATCACAAGGCACGGCAGCGGTTCCGCGAGGCCGTCCTCCCCTACCAGGCGACGGCGGCGCGCACCATCCCCACGATCGTCACGCGGCTCGAGAAGCCGGACAAGACGTCGGACCGGTACTGGAACGCCGCGCACGCGCACGAGATCCTGCTGCGCCTGGAGGAGACCACGAGCTTCGGCCTCATGGTCTACCGGCTGGAGACCGTCAACGGCGAACCCGTCGACGCGTCGAAGCTGCTGCCGTGAACGCCGCGGACCTCGCCCGCCGACTGGACGGGCACGAGGCCGCGCGCGCGGACCTCGAGCGCCGCGAGCGCGAGGCCGGCTGGAACCTGGCGCGCACCGCCGAGGAGCGCTGGGAGCGCGAGGCGGCGGAGATGTCGGCGCGCACGCGCCGCCTGCTCTCGGACCGCGACACGTTCGCGGCGCTGTCCTCGGCGCGCGCCTCCGCGGCCCCGGAGGATGCGGACCTGGCGCGCCGGCTGGAGCTGGCGTGGCGGGACCACGCGGCGAACCAGGCGCGGCCGGAGCTGCTCGAGACGCTGGCCGCGCTGGAGGCGCGGGCGGAGTCCACGTACTCCTCGTTCCGCCCGCGGCTGGACGGGAGCCCGGTCACGGAGAACGAGATCCGCCGCGTCCTGCGCGACTCGGACGACCCGGCGCGGCGGAAGCGCGCGTGGGAGGCCGCGAAGGCGCAGGGACCGGTCGTGGCGCCGCAGGTCGCGGAGATGGTGGCGCTGCGGAACCGGATCGCGGCCGAGGCCGGCGCGCGCGACTTCTTCGCGCTGGACCTGGAGCGCTCGGAGATCGGGGAGGCCGAGCTGCTGGGCATCCTCTCCCGCGTGGAGGCGCTCACGGACGCGCCGCACGCCCGCCTCGTGGGCGAGCTGTTCGCGCAGCTCGCGCGTCGGTTCGGGATCCGCCCGGACGAGGTGCGCCCGTGGCACCTGGCGGACCCGTTCTTCCAGGAGGCCATCGCGCCCGAGGGGCTGGAGCTCGGTCCGCTGTACGCGGGCGTGGACCTGGAGCAGCTCGCGCGCGAGGCGTTCTCGCGCATGGGCTTCGACGTCGCGCCCATCCTGGCGCGCTCGGACCTGTACCCGCGCGAAGGCAAGAACCAGCACGCGTTCTGCACCCACGTGGACCGCATGACCGACGACGTGCGCATCCTGTGCAACCTGGCGCCGGACGAGTACTGGGCGGACACGATCCTGCACGAGCTGGGCCACGCCGTGTACGACTCCGGTCTCGATCCCGGGCTCCCGTGGCGGCTGCGCGAGGCGTCGCACCTGCTGACCACCGAGGCGGTCGCGCTGCTGTTCGGCCGGCTGGCCACGAATCCGGACTGGATGATCCGCGTGCTCGGCGCCGACCCCGCGAAGGTGGAGCGGATCCGCGAGCCGCTGCGCCGGCATGCCCGCACGCGGCAGCTGCTGTTCCCGCGCTGGGTGCTCGTGATGACGCACTTCGAGCGCGCCCTGTACGCGGGAGCGACGGATCCGTCCACCCTGTGGTGGGATCTCGTGGAGCGGTACCAGCGCGTCCCGCGCCCCGAGGGGCGGCACGCACCGGACTGGGCGTGCAAGGTGCACGTCGCGCTGGCGCCCGTGTACTACCACAACTACCTGCTCGGCGATCTCGCCGCCTCGCAGCTGGACGCATGGCTCGCCCGCGAGACCGGCACGCCGTTCTGGTTCGAGCGCCGCGAGACGGCGGAGCTCCTGCGCACGCGGCTGTTCGCGCCCGGGGCGCGCCGGCCGTGGAACGCGACGCTGCGGCACGCCACCGGCGAGGGGCTGGAACCCGCGTACTACGTGGAGCAGTTCGTCGCCGAGCCGGCCTGACCGGGTGGCGCGCCCGTCCTCCTTCGACGATTTCGACACGCGCCAGGTCCAGCCCGCGCTGGCCGCGGCACCCCGCGGCCGGCTCGGCTTCCACGAGCTCGCCGACCCCAGCGCCGTGCCGCGGCGGCATCGGCCCCGCTTCCGCCGCTTCCTCACCGGGCTCGTCCGCGAGGGCCGGCTGCGCCTCGCGAAGGGCCGCGGATACCGCGCCGGGAACGCGCACGGGGCCGCGGAGGAGGTCGGCCGGCGCGGGATCGTCAGCCGGCACCGCGAGGGCTTCGGGTTCCTGCGCCTCGGCGAAGGGGAGGACGATCTCTTCCTCTCCCCGCGCGAAATGACCGGACTCTTCGCCGGGGACGAGGTCCGCGCCCTGTCCGTGCCCGGCCGGTTCGGCCGCGCCGCCGGCCGCGTGACCGGCATCGCGGCCCGCCGCCGCGCTCCCGTGCCGGGCACCTTCCGCCGGGTCGGCGCGGGACACGCGGTGTTCCCGGATCCCGAGGTGTACGACGAGCCCATCGAGCTCGTGCCCGGCGCCGTGGAGCCGCGCGACGGCGAGGTGGTGGAGGTGGAGATCGTGGAGTGGCCCGAGCGGCGGCGCGCTGCGGTCGGCCGCGTGGTGGAGATCCTCGGCGCGCGCGGCGAGCTCGGCACGATCCTGGAACTCGTCATCCGGCGCCACGAGATCCGGCGCCGGTTCCCCGACGACGTGCTGGAGGAGGCGGGCGCGCTGCCGGAGACCCCCGGGGCCGCGGACCTCGCCGGGCGCACGGACCTGCGGGACGAGCCCACGTTCACGATCGACGGCGCGGACGCGCGCGACTTCGACGACGCGGTCTCGGTGCAGCCGGGGCCCGGCGGCGGCTTCCTGCTGAAGGTGTCCATCGCGGACGTGGCGCACTGGGTCACGGACGGCTCGGCGCTCGACCGCGAGGCGCTGGAGCGCGGGACCAGCGTGTACCTCCCCGATCGCGTGATCCCGATGCTGCCCGAGCGGCTGTCGAACACGCTCGCCAGCCTGCAGCCGGCGCAGGACCGGCTCACGCTGACCGTGGAGATGGAGCTGGATGCGGGCGGCGACCGGCGCCGCACGCGGATGTACGAGAGCGTCATCCGCTCGCACGGACGCTGGACCTACGAGAACGTGGCGCGCGTCCTGCGCGGCGAGACCGTGGAGGGCATCTCGGAGCACGCCGGCCACCTGCAGCGGATGCTGGCGCTGATGAAGCTGCGGCAGGCCGCGCGCCGCGCGCGCGGCAGCCTGGACTTCGACCTCCCGGAGCCGGACGTGATCCTCGACGCGACCGGCCACCCCGAGGACGTCGTGCGGGCGGAGCGGAACGACGCGCACCGCATCATCGAGGAGCTCATGATCCTCGCGAACGAGGCGGTCGCGGACTGGTTCGTGGAGCGGCAGCGCGCCACCGTGTTCCGCGTCCACGCGCCGCCCGACCCGGCGAAGCTGCGCGGCTTCCTCGAGTTCGCGCGGAGCTGGGGCCACCTGCCGGAGTTCGGGACGCTGGCCACGAGCCGGGCGCTCGCGGAGTTCCTGGAGTCCGTGCGCGGGCTGCCGGCCGAGCGGGCCATCCACCACATCCTGCTGCGCACGATGATGCGGGCGAGCTACTCGGAGACCAACACGGGGCACTACGGGCTGGCGTCCGAGCGCTACCTGCACTTCACCAGCCCGATCCGCCGGTACCCGGACCTCATCGTGCACCGGCTGGTGAAGGCGGCGCTGCGCGGGCAGGGCGAGCCGGTGGACCGGGCGCGGCTGGCCCGGGTCGCGGCGCAGTCCTCCGCGCGGGAGGAGACGGCCACCCGCTGCGAGTTCGACGTGCTGGACGTGATGCGCGCCTGGTACCTGAAGGACCGCCTCGGGGAGGAATACGAGGGCATCGTTTCCGGGGTGATCGAGGACGGGTTCTTCGTGGAGCTCCTGGACGTGTACGTGGAGGGCATGGTCCGGACGCAGGACCTGACCGACGACTCCTACCGCTTCCTGCGGGAGCCGCGCGTCCTGGTCGGGCGGCGGCTGAAGCGCCGGTTCGCCATCGGCGACCCGGTCCGCGTCGCCGTCCAGGCCGTGCACCCGGCGTCCGGGCGCGTGGAGTTCGCCCTCCTGCGGGGCGGCGGGCGGGCCCGGCGGGGCTGAGCGCGAGCCGCCCGCGGTTGCACCGGCCTCCGGCGTTTCCTATAATGGCCAAGTCCTTCGTGCAAAACCCGTTCCGGGGTTCGCCCTTGCTTCGAACCGCCCGGCTCCTTTGCGCATGCCTCCTCGTCGCCGGCGCGACCCCCCGGGACGCGGCGCTCGCCGCCTCCGCGCGCGCGGAGGACCGGAGGGCGGCGGGCCGCGAACTCCTGGATGAACTCCGCGCCGTGTTCGCCCCGGAGGGCGGTACGCCCGCGGCGCACCGGCCGGATGCGCCGCGCAAGTCGGTCACGCTGCTGCTGCACGAGTTCGACGCCGCGCGCGCCGGGCTGCCGGCGGAAGCCGTCGCGGATGTGGAGGACTGGCTCGCGCGGGATGCGGACGCCACGCACGTCCTCGAGTCCCCGCACTTCCGGTTCACCTACGCGACGACG
The DNA here is from genome assembly GCA_964471155.1 of uncultured Gemmatimonadota bacterium. Classification (GTDB taxonomy): domain Bacteria; phylum ARS69; class ARS69; order ARS69; family ARS69; genus CAYYFX01. Next base: position 15,188 of record CAYYFX010000082.1, read on the forward strand.
GGAACGCACGCGGTGCCCGCGGAGGACGCGACGCCGGCGAACGGCGTGCCGGACTTCGTGGAGCGTCTCGCCGCGTACGGGGAGACGGCGTGGTCCCGCCTGGTGGACGATGCCGGATTCGCCGCGCCGCGCCTCGCGGCCGGGCGCGTGGACGTCGGCTTCCTCGCGATGTCCGCGTACGGCTTCACGCGCGTGGTGGACGGCGTACCCGCGATCACCCTGCACTGCACCTTCGCCGGCTTCCCCGACAACGAGGATCCGGACGGGACGGCGGCGGGCTGCGCGAAGGTGACGATGGCGCACGAGTTCAAGCACGCCTCGCAGTACGTCACCGGCGCGTGGTCCGAGGGCGGCTGGCTCGAGGCCGACGCGACGTGGGCGGAGGACTTCGTCTTCGACGAGCCGAACGACTACCTCCGCTTCCTGCCCTCCAACTCGCCGATCTCGAGCCCGTCGGACTGGCTGCCCGTGTCGTACGAGGACTGCGTCTTCCCGGCGGCGCTCGCGGAGGAGCACGGCCCCGGCGTCCTCGTGGACTTCTTCGCCCGGCGCGCCGCGGCGCCCGGCGAGACCGTGCCCGCGACCTGGGACGCCGTGCTGCGCTCCCGCGGCTCGTCGTGGCGGGAGGCGATGGCACGGCTCGCCCTGTGGTCCTGGTTCTGCGGCGCGAACGCACCGGGGCGGCCGTTCGGGTTCGAGGAGGCGGACCGCTTCCCCACGCCGCCCATCGCCGCGCACCTCGAGACGACGCGGCAGTCGCGGCTGCGCGGGATGGGCACCGAGTACCTGCTGGCCACGGGCGCGGGGCGCTCGGGCCGGCCGCACGCGTCGATCGCGGGCGATCTCCAGGCGCCGTTCGTGGCGTGGGTCGTGACGCTGCAGCGCGACGGGCGCCGCGGCTTCGCGCGCATCCCCACCGCGGCGAACGCGGGCGCGGTGGAGCTGCCGCAGACCTGGGAGGAGCTCGCCACGCTCACGGTGCTGGTCACGAACGCCGCGACCGGCGGCGAGGCCCCGTACGGCGCCTCGCTGGACGGCGAGGGCGCGGTGGACGCGCCGGAGCTGGCGGGAACCACGCGCCTCGAGCTGCACCCGAACCGGCCCAATCCCTTCCGCGAGTCCACCGTGCTCTCGTTCTCGCTGCCGGCTCCCTCGGCGGTCCGCATCTCGGTGCACGACGCCGCCGGACGCCTCGTCCGCCGGCTGGCGGCCGGCGAGACCTTCGCCGCGGGCCGTCACGAGCGCACGTGGGACGGGCGGGACGACTCCGGTCGCGCCGCCGCGCCCGGGTTCTACGCCGTGCGCGTGGAGTCCGGCGGCGCGACCTCCGTGCGCAAGCTCCTGATCGTGCGCTGAGAACCGCGCGTTGCCCGCTGCCCCGCTCCGCCTCACCGAGGGGCCGATCACGCCGGCGCTCCTTCGTCTGGCGTGGCCCGTGCTCGTTTCGCGCGCGCTGCACACCCTGTACGGCGTGGTGGACACGTTCTGGGTGGGGCGCGTGGGACCCGAAGCGATCGCGGCCGTGGCCACGAGCACGTTCGCCCTGTGGACGCTCTTCTCGCTCGGGGACGTGCTGATCGCGGGCGTCGGCGCGCTGGCCTCGCAGGCGATCGGGGCCCGCCGCGACGCGGACGCGGCCGCGGCGGCGCGCGCGGGGCTCGCGCTGGCGCTGGGGATGGGGCTCGCCGTGGCCGCCGCGGGATGGTGGGGCGCACGACCGCTCTTCGACGCCATCCTCGACGATCCGCTCGTCGTGGCGTACGGCGGCGAGTACCTCTCGCTCGTCGCGCTGCTCGCCCCGGTCTTCTTCGTGGACTTCGTGTTCGAGACGACCTACCGCTCGTGCGGCGACAGCCGGACGCCGATGCGCGTGATGCTCGCGGCCACGATCCTCAACGTGATCCTCGATCCCGTGCTCATCCTCGGGATCGGACCGTTCCCCGCGCTGGGCGTGCGGGGCGCCGCGCTCGCCACGATCATCTCGCAGGTGCTGGCGGTGGCCGCGTACCTCGTCCTGTGGGCGGCGGGCCGTCTGCCGCTGCGCCTGGCGCGCGACGGACGCGCGCTCGTGGCGCTGCCGGACGTGGCCGGCATCCTGCGGATCGGCACGCCGTGGGCCGCGACCGGCATCCTGTTCTCGGGCGTGTATCTCGTGCTGTCGCGCATCGCGGGCACGTTCGGCGCCGCCACGCTGGCCGCGCTCGGCATCGTCAACCGCCTCGAGAGCCTGAACTACGTCACGGCCAGCGCGGCGGGGATGGGCGTCTCCACGATGGTCGGGCAGAACTTCGGCGCCGGGAAGCCGGACCGGTCGGCCGCCGCCGCGGACCGCGGGGCCATCCTCATCACCTGGATCAGCGGCGCCGTCGCCGTGGCGTTCCTGGCGTTCCCCGAGCGCATCGCGCGCGTGTTCACGGACGACCCGGTGGCGCTGGCCGAGGCCGCGACGTTCCTGCGGATCGTGGCCGTCTCCCAGCCGATGATGTGCTGGGAGATCGTCTACCAGGGCGCGTTCTCGGGCGTGGGACAGACGCTGCCGCCGATGTTCGTGTCCGTCGGCATCTCGATCCTGCGCGTGCCGCTCGCGTGGTGGACCGCGATCACGCTGGGCCACGGCGCCGACGCCTTGTGGCACGCGATCACGTGGACCGCGGTCGCGCGCGGTCTGCTCGTGACGTGGTGGTTCCGCACGGGGACCTGGCGCCGTCGCGCCCCGGCGCCGCCGGAAGCGCCGCGGGCGGCCGCGATGGCCGGGCCGGGCGGGCCGGACGGGTAGCGACGCGGCGGCGGGGGTGCGGGACGGGCGCGGGCAGGGGCGGGAGCGGGCGGGAGCGGGGCGCGCGCTGGCGTTCCGCGGAGGCGGGTCGCGGCGCGGACGGAGCCGAGCGGCGGGCCGGTGGGGCTTCCTCCGGCGGGCGCTCGGCCTCCGCCGTCCGGGCGGAGGCCATCGCTCCTGCGTC
>CAYYFX010000083.1:0-17996 GCA_964471155.1 uncultured Gemmatimonadota bacterium
CTGCGGCGACGGCCTCCGGCCGTCCGGGCCTCCGGCCGCGCCGCAGAGCCGCCGGGAAGGACCCACCCGGGCGGAGGGCCGCCTCGCGCACGGATCCGGTCCGGAAGCTGCGGCTCGCTACGCGTCGGGTGGGGGGTGGCCGGGGAGAGCCAGGTCGCGCGGGTGGTGGGGGTCCAGGTCGGGGTGGGCGTGAAGCGCGCGACGCGGTGGGTGTTCAGGAGGTGGGCGAGGGTCAGGTTGTCGGTGTCCAGGTTGCGGCCGCCGGCGCCCGTGGCGAGGGTCAGGGACGGGTGGAGGGCGCTCGTGGTTCCGCCGAGCGCGCCCTCCGTGCAGGGCTGGTTGATCAGGATGCGCGCGGCGTCCAGGGCGGTGACGTCCGCGATCGAGGCCTCGTCGGTCGTGTGCAGGCCGAGCGTGTGGCCGCGACCGCCGTGGGCGAGGACGTTCGCGCAGGTGCGCAGCGCCGCGGCGTGGTCGTCCACCGGGTAGCAGGCCAGCACCGGGGCCAGGATCTCGTAGGAGAGCGGATGGCCGGGGCCGATGCCGTCGGGCTCGGCCACCAGGAGCCGGGTGCCGGGAGGGACGGCCATGCCCGCGCGACGCGCGATCACCTCGGCGGGCTGGCCCACCACGTCGGCGCGCATGCCGTCCCGTTCGGCGTCGTAGCACTTCGGGCCCAGCGCTTCCATCTCCTCGTGCGTGCAGAAGCGCGCGCCGCACGACTCCAGGTGCGCGCGCAGCGCCGGGTAGACCGCGCGCGTCACCACGAGCGCCTGCTCGCTCGCGCAGATCACGCCGCCGTCGAAGGTCTTCGAGTGCACGATGAGGCGCGCCGCGCGCTCCAGGTCGGCGGACGCGTGCACGTACACCGGGACGTTGCCGGGGCCGGCGCCGAGCGTGGGCGTGCCGGAGAGCTGCGCGGTGCGCACGATGGACGGCGTGCCGGTGGCCACGATCAGCGCCACGCCCGGGTGCGCCAGCACCGCCTGCGTGAACTCCGCCTGGGACTTCGTCACGATCTGGATCGCGTGCTCCGGGGCGCCGGCCGCGGCCGCCGCCTCCGCGACCACGCGCACGGCCTCCTTCGTGGACTTCCGCGCGCCGCGATGCGGGCTGAAGATCACGGGGTTGCGCGCCTTCATGCACAGCAGCGCCTTGAAGATCGCGGTGGACGTGGGGTTGGTGACCGGCAGCGTGGCCACGACCGGCCCCTTCGGGCGCGCGATCTCCACGAGCCCGCGCGCGGCATCCTCGGCGATCACGCCGACGGAGCGGCGGCCGGCGATCTCCGCGTAGGTGGCCTGCGCGGCCCAGGCGTTCTTGAGCACCTTGTGCTCGTACACGCCCATGCCGGTCTCGTCGCGGGCGCGGCGCGCGAGATCGCGGCGCGCCGCCCACGCCGCCTCGTACACGGCGCGCACGATGCGATCCGTGCGCGCCTGGTCGAGGGCGAGGAACGCCTGCGCGGCGCGGAGGGCGTTGCCGACGATCCCGTCCGCCCACTCGGCGGGGGTGAGCCGGGCCGCGTCGTCCGTCACGGTCCGAACTTCGCCACGATGCCCTTCTTGTCCAGGCCGAGGATGCCGTACTTCTCCCCGACCTTGCGGAAGGCCGCCGCCGCGCGCTCGAGGTCCGCGATGTCGTGGTCGGCGGAGAGCTGCGTGCGGATGCGGGCCTGCCCGGCCGGCACCACCGGGAAGAAGAACCCGATGACGTACACGCCCTCGGCGTAGAGGTCGCGGGCCACGTCCTGGCTCAGCTTCGCGTTGAACAGCATGACCGGGACGATGGGGCTGTCGCCCTCCTTCAGGACGAAGCCGGCATCGGCCAGCGCCTGCCGCCAGAACCTCGTGTTCCGCTCCAGCTTGTCGCGGCGCTCCGTCGTGGTGCTCACGAGGTCCAGCACCGCCATGGCGCCGTACGCGATGGGCGGCGGCACCGCGTTGCTGAACAGGTACGGCCGGGCCCGCTGCCGGCACAGATCCACGATCTCCTGCCGCCCGGACACGCAGCCGCCGCTCGCGCCGCCGAGCGCCTTGCCCAGCGTGGTCGTGATGACGTCCACGCGGCCCATCACGCCGCAGTGCTCGTGCGTGCCGCGGCCGGTCCTCCCGAGGAACCCGGATGCGTGGCTGTCGTCCACGAACACGAGCGCGCCGTGCTTCTCCGCGAGGTCGCAGATCCCCGCCAGCGGCGCGATGTCCCCGTCCATGCTGAAGACGCCGTCGGTCACGATCATCCTCACGCGGCGATCGGCGTGCTCGACCAGCTTCTCCTCGAGGTGCGCCATGTCCGCGTGCTTGTAGGTGTCGGTCACGGCCTTGCACAGGCGGATGCCGTCGATGATGCTGGCGTGCACCAGCCGGTCCGAGATGATCGCGTCCTCGGGGCCGAGCACCGCCTCGAACACCCCCGCGTTCGCGTCCAGGCAGCTCGGGAAGAGGATGGTGTCCTCCGTGCCGAGGAACGCGGTGAGCTTCTCCTCCAGCCGCCGGTGCACGTCCTGCGTGCCGCAGATGAACCGCACCGAGGACATGCCGTAGCCGCGCTCGTCCAGGCCGCGGTGCGCGGCGGCCACCACGTCCGGATGGCTGGACAGCCCGAGGTAGTTGTTGGAGCAGAGGTTCACGACCTGCTTCAGCGCCGAGCCCGCGGGGAACTCCACGCGGATGTCCGCGCTCTGCGGCGAGTGGAGGTACCGCTCCTCCTTGAAGATGCCCTTCTCCCGGATCGTCCCGAGCTCCGCGCGGTAGGCGTCGCGGACGGCGGCGGGGTACGTCATGACGCGGCCTGCCGGTGCGCGTTCACCACGGCGACGATGCCCTTCACGGTGTCGAAGGCGTCGGCGGTGGCGGCCTCGTCCGGGATGCGCACGCCGTACGTCTTCTCGAGGAACCGCAGGAGGCTGACCATGCTGAAGCTGTCCACGATCCCGCCGGAGATGAGCGGCGTGTCCGCGTCCAGCTCCAGGTCGTCGTCCTCGTCCAGGTACTCCTTGCGGATGTAGTCCAGGATCACGTCTTCCACGGGGGTCCCCTTTCCGCGGCGTCACGGCGGCGCGGCTTCGGTGGCGCGGCTTCGGTGGCGCGGGGAGCCGCGGCGCGGCGCCCCGGCGGCGCCCTGGCGGCGTCCCCGCGCGGCGGCCGGGCAGTGTATCACGGCCCCGTGAACGTGCCCCGTGAACGTGCCCCGGCTGCCCGCGCCCGGGTCCGTCCGGCGATGGCGCGGGACGGACGCCCCCGGCCGCGCCGTGGAAGCACGGGGGCGGCCCTTCCGGCCGGGGCCGCGTGTCGCTACGATCGGGAAGCGCCCGCGCGCCCCCACCGGTCCCGGAGTCCCGATGCCCGCCCGAAGCCCCGACCCGCAGCGCCCGACCGGCCGGCCGATCCCGGCCGCGGCCGTGGCGCTGGCCGGCTGGACGCTGGTGGCGCTGTTCTTCGCGAACCGCCTGTACTTCTCCTCGCAGCTCACGCAGCAGCCCATCTCCTGGCCGCAGGCGCTCTCGTGGTCCTTCCTGGACTGGTACCTGTGGGCCGGGCTCAGCCCCCTGGTGTTCCGCGCGTCCCGCCGCTTCCCGCTGGGGCGCGGGCTGCCCGTGCGCAACGTGTTCGTGCACCTGCTGTTCAGCCTGGCGTTCACGGTGGCGCACTCCACGATCTACGGCGCCATCGTGTGGAACGTGCAGTGGGTGCCGTCGCAGGAGGCCAGCCTCGCCGGGCTCGTCCAGGGGCTCTTCTTCGGCAAGTTCCACTTCGGCGTGGTGACGTACTGGGTGCTCGTCGTGCTGCGGCACACCTTCGACTTCTACACGCGCTATCGCGAGGAGGAGCTGCGCGTGTCCCGCATGGAGACGCAGCTCGCGACGGCGCAGCTGCACGCCCTGCGCATGCAGCTCCAGCCGCACTTCCTCTTCAACACGCTGAACGCGATCGCCGCGCTGATGCACCGGGACATCGACGCGGCGGAGCGGATGCTGGCGCGCCTGTCGGACTTCCTGCGGCTCACCCTGGAGAGCGGGACCGTGCAGGAGGTCACGCTGCGGCAGGAGCTGGACTTCCTGCGGCGCTACCTGGAGATCGAACAGACCCGCTTCGCGGACCGTCTGGATGTCCGGATGGACGTGGAACCGGAGCTCCTGGAGGCCCGGGTGCCGAACCTGATCCTGCAGCCGCTCGTAGAGAATGCCATCCGGCACGGGGTGGCGCGATCGGCGGCGGCCGGCCGGATCGGGATCGCGGCGCACCGGCAGAACGGGTCGTTGCGCCTGGAGGTGACCGACGACGGGCCCGGGCTGCCGCGGGGGGCGAGCCGTCCGGCGCGCGAGGGGGTGGGCCTGTCGAACACGCGGGCGCGGCTGGCCCAGCTGTACGGGCCGGCCTCGCAGCTCACGCTCGCGAACCGGGGCGAGGGCGGACTGCACGTGACGTTGACCATCCCGTACCGGACCGTGGCCGAGCCGGCCGGGTCCACGGAGGAGACGCCGTGACCGAAGGACGAGGCGCGGAGGGGATCCGCGCGCTGGTGGTGGACGACGAGCCGCTGGCCCGCGAGCGCGTGCGCAACCTCCTCGCGAAGGAGGCGGACATCCGCATCGTGGGGGAGTGCGCGAACGGGCGGGAGGCGGTGGAGGCGATCGAGCGCGACCGGCCGGATCTCGTGTTCCTCGACGTGCAGATGCCGGAGCTGGACGGGTTCGCGGTGCTCGAGAGCGTGGCGCCGCAGGCGCTCCCGTGGGTGATCTTCGTGACCGCGTACGACGAGTACGCGGTGAAGGCGTTCGAGGTCCACGCGCTGGACTACGTGCTCAAGCCCTTCGACCGGGAGCGCTTCCGCGAGGCGCTGGATCGCGCGCGGCGCGAGATCGCGCGCGGCGCGGACGACTCGGCGCTGGAAGGCCGGCTGCTCGCCCTGCTGCAGGATCTGGAGGGGCGGAAGCAGCACCTGGACCGGCTGGTGATCAAATCCGGCGGGCGCGTCTCCTTCCTGCGCACCGAGGAGGTGGACTGGATCGAGGCCGCGGGGAACTACGTGGAACTGCACGTGGGGAAGGACTCGCACCTCCTGCGCGAGACCATGAACAAGCTGGAGAGCCGCCTCGACACCCAGCGGTTCCTCCGGATCCACCGGCGGCTCATCGTGAACGTGGACCGGATCCGGCAGCTCGAGGGCGTGACCCACGGGGAGTACGTGGTGGTCCTGAAGGACGGGACGCGCCTGTCCTCCAGCCGCGGCTACCGGGACGGCCTGCAGCGGCTGCTCGCCGGCGGCGCCTGACCCCCCGGAACGGGTAGGTCCGCCTCTGGCCAACTCGTTCCGCCGCAAGGAGTTCCAAGCCGCCCGCCCCCGGCCCCGGCGGCTTCGTCCCGCGCGCCCGGCCATCCGTCCCGGCCGCCGCGTCGTTTCCCGCGCGGATTCGTATCGTCCATGCACGCTCCACCGGGAACGCCGCCGCATGCGGCGCGGGACCGGCGAATCGGAAAGCGCCGGGCCGACCGGCGAGGGACGAAGCGGGCTCCCATCGAAGGGGAAGGAGATCCCGGGGCACTCCCGACGATCTTCGTGGCGAGTGGGGGCTCGACGACGTTCCCGACCGGCTCGGCCCGTGCGCGATTCCGGCTCAGCCCGCCTCCGCGGCCAGGGCGGCCGCCTCGCGGGCCAGCACCTCCACGATGGGGTGCGACCAGCCGCGGCGCAGGACCGCCACCGCGGCCCCGTAGTACCACAGCGTCCCCTCGCGACCGCCCCGGAACCGCTCCCACACCGCCGGCCCCTCGCGGGCCAGGTCCTGTCGCGTCGCCGCCGCGTTGTGCAGCTTGTCGGCGGCGACCACCAGGCGCACCCGGGGCGGCGCGGAGGCGAGCCGCTCGAGGAACCGCTCCTTGCGCGCGCGCCACGGCGGCTTCGGCGTCTCGTCCGTGTCCGTGCAGCCTTCCACGATCGCGAGCACGTCCTCGCCGAACCGCGCGCGGATGACGGCGCGCACGGGGTCCCCGCCGGCGTCCTCGATCGCGTCGTGCAGCAGCGCGGCCACGGCCTGCGCCTCGTCGCCGCCGTGCTCCAGCACGAGCGCGCACACCGCGAGCAGGTGCGCGAGGTACGGCGCGTCCGAGCCCTTGCGCCGCTGGCCGGCGTGCAGTTCCGCCGCGAGGCGGACGGCGTCCGCGAGGCGCGCGGGCGAGAGGGGCGCGATCACTTCGGCTTCCGTTTCAGCGCGTCGCGCGCCTTGCCCACGTCCTTCCACACGAGGATCGCGCCGCCGCCCAGCTCCTCGTCGGGCGGGACGCCGGCCAGCCACGCCCACGTGTCCGGACTGCTCCACGCCCGCGTCGTGCGCGCGCCGGGCTTCTCCTTCACGAGCACCGCGTACGGCCGGCCCGCCGCGAAGGTCGCGCTCAGCGCGACGGGTCCGCGCACCGGATGGCTCGGCAGCGAGTGCCAGGACACGCCGTAGATCGACGGGTCGATCCGCCCGAAGTACGCGAGCTGCACGCTGTCCACGCGCTCGCGCTTCTGCCAGTCGCGCAGGTCCGGCAGGGCCTGGCCCCAGTCCAGGTTCGAGTCCACGAGCACCGCGCGCTTGCCGCCGAGGAGCCGCTCGGCGCCGTTGAAGTACGCCAGCGGCGCGCCGCTCGCCCCGGCCCCCGCCAGGACGGCGACGCCGAGCAGCGCCCACGGGAACCCGCGCGCGAGCCGCGACGCCCCGGCGCGCGGCACGAACGCCGCGGCCGCCGTGGCCTGCAGCAGCGGCAGCACCGGAAGCACGTAGCGCAGCCCGACGTTCTTGCGCGTGGCCGCGCCGAAGGCGACGAAGAACACCGCGGCGGCGATCATCGGGAGCAGCGCGGCGCGCCGCCGCTCGCGGGTCGCACGCCACGCGCCCCACGCGAACAGCGCCAGCGCGGGCAGCGGCGTCTTCACCAGGAGCGCCACGAGATGGTAGTGCGGCCAGCCGCCGTCCTCGCGCAGCGTGCCCAGCAGGAAGGCCGGGTACGGAGCCTCCGCGAGCTGCGCCCCGATCCCCGCGACCATGCCCGCGGGGAACGGCGTGGGAACGCCGTGGAACATCCCGGGCGGCGGGAATCCGTACGCGGCGTACAACGGGAGGAGGAATGCCGCCGCGAACGTCCCCGCCCGCGCGGCGCGCCGCGGCGCGGGCGCCAGGACCACGACGGCGCCGGCCACCGCGGCGAAGAGCAGCCCCGGGAACTTCGCCAGCGTGGCGCCGGCCGCGAGCGCCCCCGCGCCCGCCGCCCAGCCGAGCCCGCCGCGCGGCCAGGCGCGCCCCGCGGCCCAGACCGTCCACACCCCGAAGGCCGCCAGCCCGACGTCCGGCGTCACGAGCCGTCCGTGCGCCAGGAGGTTCGGGCACACCGCGGCCAGCGTGGCCGCCGCGAGCGCCGGCCGCGCGCCCCACAGGTCGCGCGCCAGCACGAACACGCCGGCCACGGCGACCAGCAGCAGCGCGAGCGTGCCGGTGCGCGCGCGCACGAGCAGCCGGTGGTAGTCGCGGCGGTGCGCGTCCTCGAACCGGTACCCGAGGTCCCACGACGTGCGGATGGAGTCCAGCTCCGCCGGCGACGTCCCGAGCGAAGGGCGGGCGGCCAGCAGCGGGATGCCCTGGATCCAGCGCGTGAGCGGCGGGTTGCCGCGGTCGATGTGCAGGTTGCCGTCGCCGCGCCAGTACGCCGCGGCCAGCGGCAGGTTGCCGAACTCGTCCACCGTGCAGGACTCGCGGAACGCGGTCCGTGACGCGAGCGCCAGGGACAGCAGCAGCGGCACGACCGCGAGGATCGCGCCGCGCCGCGCGGGGTCGGTCACGACTCGATCCGGTCGCGGAACCGGTCGCGCACCGCGAGGTACTCCGGGCGCGAGACCCACAGCAGGTCCGCCACGCGGCGCACGTGCTCCGCCCCGCGCTTGTCGATGGCGCCGTCCGCCGCCATGCGCGCGAACATCGTCTCGACGATGCGGAGGCGGTCGCCCATGGTGGCCTCCCGCGCGTACTCGGCGCACCGGCGCTGCAGGTCGGAGTCCCGCTCGGGGCGGTCGTCCATCACCTCGTGCAGGAACGCCGCGTCCCGGTCCTCGTGCGCGGCGCCGGGATCCGGCGCGGAACGTCCGAGGAACGCGCCGAACAGCCCGCGCAGCTTCTCCACCATGCCGTCGATGGGGCCGTGCGACGCCACGATCGCGCGCACGTGCCGCAACAGCTCGCGCTCCGCATCCGTGCGATGCGCCTCGGCCCCGAGCATCCGCTCGACCTCGTCCAGCAGCCGCCGCCGCTCGCCGGGGCCGGCCAGGGACGCGGCGAACGCCTTCGTGAGATCCAGCGCCTCCTCGAAGCCGACGGGCCGCGCCAGGAGCGCGTCCACCTCCTTGCGCTCCGCGAGGTCCAGCTCGAACGCGTTCAGGAGGGTCTTGATCCGGTTGCGCTCCTCCTCGCGGATCTCGCCGTCGGCCCAGGCGACCGCGGCCAGGACCTTGAGGAAGGAGAGTTGGTGGGCCATGCGGGGATCCGCCTAGAGCTCGTCGTCTTCGCCGAAGTCGTCCTTCAGCAGCTCGCCGTCCTTGTCCTCGCGCCGGTACAGCACCTGGCCCTCCCACAGATCGCCGATGCGGCGCTGCACGGCCTGGATCTGCTCCTTGGGCGTGGACGTGCCGGCGGCGATGCCGAGGTGCGCCACGCCGTCCAGCCACTCGCGCTGCAGGAGGTCCGCGGAGTCCACGTGGTAGGTGCGGTCCGGGAGCCACCGCTGCGCGATGCGCGCGAGGTTCGTGGTGTTGGACGAGCTGAACCCGCCCACCACGATCATGGCGTCCACCCACTGCGCGAGCCGCGCCACCGCCTCCTGCTGGTTCTTCACCGGCTTGCAGCGCGTGTCCACGGCCTTCAGCTCCGGGTACTTGCGCTCGCGGATGCGCTCCACGAGGTGCTCGAACTTCGCGCGCGTGATCGTGGTCTGGCAGAACGCGACCGTCCGCGGGCCGAGGTCGTCCGGGAGCGCGTCCACGGCCTCGTCCGAGTACACCACGTGGATGTCCGTGCCGTACGACCGCGACGCGATGATCTCGGCGTGGTCCGGGTTCCCCACGAGGATGACCTTGTACCCGTCCGCCTCGAACTTCCGGATCTTCCCGTAGACCCACTTCAGCAGCACCGGGCACGTGGCGTCGTGGTACACGATGCCGCGGCGCGTGAGGTCCTCCTTCAGCTCCCGCGGGTAGCCGTGGGCGGTGATGACCACCTCGCGCACGCCCTGGTGCTCGAGGTCCGTGAGGTCCGCGTACCGCTCCAGCACCGGGATGCCTTCCCGGGCCAGGCCTTCCACGACGAGCCGGTTGTGGACGATGGGGCCCAGGATGGCCTGCTTCGTGTCCCGGGCCAGGTCGATGGCGTCCTCCACGCCGAAGCACGTCCCGGCACTGCGGGCCACGATGACTTCGAGCGAGAGGGACCTCGTGCCGGGCATGCGGACTCCGGATCGGGAAGGTGGACGACGAATCCCGAAGATATCCCCCGTGCGCCCGTCCCGCAACTCGCGGCCCGCGCGCACGCGGCGGGACGCGGGGGCGCCCCGCGCGGTCAGCCGGTGGTGACGTCGTCCCCCGCGCGGATCTCGCCGTCGTCCAGGACGGTGGCGCGCAGGCCGCCGCGGTGCACGAGACCGGCGCGCACGCCCTCGCGCGTGAGCTTCTCCAGGTAGGCGCACGGCTCGCACAGCCGCACGCCGAGCATGCGCACGCCGCCCACGCGGAACTCCTTGCCCACGAGGTGGTTCAGCGCGACGCCCTCGGTGAGCACGTTGCGGCGGGACTCCGCGTGCGTGAGCGCCACGCCGTACTCCGCCTGCAGCGCGGCAAGCGCCTCGGTCTCGATCAGTGTGACGTCCCGCCCGTTCCGCGGCGAGTCGGGTCGGGACGGGAGGCAGTGGTGGTCCCCTTCGATCCCGCGGTGGGCGAAGACACGCGCGCCGACGACGGCGGACGTGGGCTGCCCTTCGGCGGGGGTGATGCGGATCGCGACGACGCGGGCCATGCGGCCTCCGAGGGATGACGTCCGGCGCCGGCGCGGCGCGTGCCGCCGGCGAAGCACACGATGAGCCCCAGGATCCCGGCCGCCGACAGCGCGGCGCCCAGCGGCAGGGACGGCGGGCGGTACGTGAGCTCCACCTGCACCGAGCCCTCGGGGACCGGCACCGCCAGGAACAGGAAGTCCGCGCGGTACACCGGCGCCGGCTCCCCGTTCACGGTGGCCTGCCAGCCCGGCGCCCAGGTCTCGAGGATGCGGAGCATCCCGCCGCGGCCCACGTGCCAGGCCGCCTGGATCCGGTTGGGGGCGACATCGTAGCCGATCAGGTCGCACCGTCCAACCGGCGCCTTCGGCGCGGGCGGCGGCGGACCGCCGGGCGCGGTCTCCAGGAGCACGGTCGTGCGCGGGTCGTGCCCGGGGGACAGCAGCCGTTCGAGCAGCGCGCGCGGATCCTCCACCGTGTCCCAGCCGGTCACGAGGGTGGCGCGCGACAGCGCCGGCTCGTGCGGGTTCAGCACGAATCCGCGCGTCGGATCCCGGAGGCCGGGGATGTCCAGCGGCTGCACGTCGCGGATCTCCACGAGGTAGCCCGCGTCCCACAGGTCGAAGATCCGCTCGCGGGTCTCGTGCGGCGTGGCCGGCGCGTCGAACACCTGGGCGAACGCGTCGTGGCGGCGCGGGCTGAGCGGATCGCAGCCCTGGGCCTGCGCCACGCCGAACGGGACGTTCGCGTTGCACAGCATCGCGTGCTTCGCCCACTCGAACGCCGCGGGATTGCGGCAGCCCGCGAGGAAGTTGCCGAGCTGGTCCACGGCGTGCGGCGTGTAGATGCGCCGCCCGCCCAGCTCCTCGCGCAGCACCTCCACGCCCTCGGGCGGCCGGTCGTAGAAGCCCCGGGCCGTGGGCGTGCCGAAGGCGCGCGCCACGAGGAAGAGGTCCAGCACGACGAGCGCGGTCCAGCCCCAGGCCGTTCCGGCGGCGCTGCGCGCGGCCAGCCCGAGCGCCAGGGCGCCGGCCACCAGCAGGATCTCCCCGCGCAGCGCGAGCGACTGCGCCCACGCCTCGTGCGCGGCGTCCCACGCGGCGTGCTGGAACGGCGGCGAGCCGGCGAGCTGCAGCGCGCGGAACGTGCCCGCGAGCGGGCCGCGCGCGAGGATGGACAGCAGCAGCATCGCGGCGCCGAGCCCCAGGGCGGCCGTGCCGAGCGGTCGCCAGCGGCGCGGATCCTGCCGCAGGCACGCGAGGCCGATCGCCGCGAGCGGCGCGAGATGCGCCACCACGAGGAAGTTCGCGGTGGCCGGCCAGCGGAACTTCGCGAAGCCGGGGAGGTGCGCGTGGAGCGGGCCCCACAGCGGACCGAAGCGCCCGAGCGCGAGCAGCAGCCCCAGCACGAACCCCGCGAGCAGGAACGCCGGGACGAGCCGCGAGATCACCTTCGGCAGCTCCGGCACGGCCAGGTCCTCGCGGCGGACGCGGCGCGGACGCGGCGGGTTGCGGAACGCGGGCCACGACACGGCCGCGAGCAGCACGCCGATCACGCCGACGTACAGCGCGGCGTACGGGAACTCCACGGCGTCGCCGCCCCAGAAGCGGTCCACGCCCGGCAGGCCGAGGAAGAAGGGATCGACGAGGCCGCCCAGCCCCTTCCAGGGCAGCGAACGGGACATGGCCACCGCGGCGGGATAGTCCGCCATCTTGCCCGAGAGCCCGGTCATCTCGCGGGCGGGCGCGAGCTGCGCGCCGGCGACCAGGGCGCCGAGCACCGCGCCGACCGGCAGCGCGAGCGCGCGCTTCCCGCGCGATCCCGCGTCCGCGTCGTCCGATGCGAACATCCCGCCCAGCAGGAACAGGGAGAGCAGAGCCACCGAGAGCAGCGCGAGCGCGGTGATCTGCGGATACCCCGCCAGCAGGGACAGGGCCACGCCCAGCGCGAGCATGCCGAGGCCCCGCCTCCGCCCGTGACGCATCGCCTCCCACAGACCGCTCCACATCAGCGGCAGCCACACCGCCGCGCCGAGCTTCATCGGCGCCTCGAGGTGCGCGAGCGGCCACGTCCCGAACGCGAAGAGCGCGCCGCCGAGGAACGCCTCCGGATCGGCGAGCCCGGCGCGGCGCAGGAAGGAGCGGGTCAGGATCCCGGCGAGCGCGAGATGGAGCACCATCCCGGCGGTCAGCGCGGCGTCGAACGGCAGGAACCAGTACAGCCAGTTCACCGGATAGAACACGCCGCTCTGCAGGTTCGCGAGCAGGGGGAGACCGCAGAAGACGTCGTGGTTCCACAGCGGCAGCGCGCCGGAGCGCACCGCGTCGCGCGCCGCCGCCTGCCACGGGTGGAAGAAGGTCAGCACGTCGCGCAGGAGGTAGGCGCGGCCCGTGAACGCCACGTCCCACAGGAACCCCGCCGCGATCGCGAGGAACGCGACCGGCACGAGCGGGGATCCGGGTCCGCCGGGGCGGGGGCCCGGGGAGCGCACGCGCGACGAGTCGGCCATGGACGTCACATCCTCGCTGCCGGGAGGCCAAGAGCCCCCGGAAGATCGACGATCCTAGACCGCTTCCTGAGCGCCGTCACGGAACGGCGCGGGAATCCGCAAGCGGACGCGAGGATCGATCAACGCGGGGCGGTGTGCCGGGGAATGTCCGCCGGGCCCACGACGGGCCCACGACGGGCTCACGAAAGAGGGCCGGTCCTCCGCGGAGGACCGGCCCTTGTCTCCTCGAGGGGCCGTCAGGCACCCGGGGGGGGGTATGCCCGAGGCACGCGCGTGTCCCGGCGGAGCGGTCCGCCGGGCGAGCTTCAGCAGGATCTGAGCTCGGTGATCTGGGAGATCTTGTCGTTCTCGAACACGAACGCGACTCGTTCCGTGTAGTAGTACCAGGTCTGCATCGGGACGCAGTCGACGACGTCGTCGGGGCGGCCATAGATCCGCGCGACCGAATGCTGCATGGAGTGCGGCCCGTGCCGCTCGGCGACGTCCTTGGCGAAGCTGCGGTCCTTGGTGAGGTAAACCATAGTGCCCGGCCAGCTGCCTTCCGGAGTTGCTCGCCCGACGAGGCGGGGGTACCGCCTCCGGCCCGTCCGGTTGTGATGTCGAACGAGACGCAGCCTATCAGATCGCGTCGCCGTGCGTCAAGACGCGGAACGCGGTGAGCGCGGAAACCCGCGTCCCTGCAGCGTTTCCGGCTCCGGGGGGGCGTCGGTTGACGGCGTCCGGGGGCGCGGCTACGGTGCGTCGGCGCCGCACGCGGCACGGCGCGTGGAGGTTCGATGAGGATCCTGGTCACCGGGGGCGCGGGCTACATCGGCAGCGTCGTGACGGAGCGCCTGCTCGACGCGGGGTACGAGGCGCTCGTCGTGGACGATCTCTCCACCGGGCACCGCGAGGCGGTCCCTCCGCGCGCGGAGCTGGTCGTGGCGGACCTGAAGGACCGCGCGGCGCTGGCCGGCGCGCTGCGCGGGCGCCGCGTGGATGCCGTGATCCACCTCGCCGCATCCAGTCTCGTGGGCGAGTCCATGGAGGATCCCGGGAAGTACTTCACGAACAACGTGGCCGCCGGCGTGAACCTGCTGGAGGAGGCGCTGGCGGCGGGCGCCACGCGCTTCGTGCTGTCGTCCACCGCGGCCACGTACGGCGAGCCGGAACAGGTTCCCATCACGGAGTCGTGCGCGGCCGCGCCCACGAACCCGTACGGCGAGTCGAAGCTCGCGTTCGAGCGCATCCTCGCGTGGTACTCGCGGCTCAAGGGCATGCGTTGGATCGCGCTGCGCTACTTCAACGCGGCCGGCGCCTCCGCGGAGCGCGGCGAGGACCGGGACCACGAGACGCACCTCATCCCGCTCGTGCTCGCGGCCGCCGCGGACGGCGGCGAGATCCGCGTGTTCGGACAGGACTACCCCACGCCGGACGGCACGTGCGTGCGCGACTACATCCACGTCCTGGACCTGGCGGACGCGCACGTGCTGGCGCTGGACGCCATGGACCGCGGCGTCGAGGGCGTGTTCAACCTCGGCTCGGGGTCCGGCTTCTCCGTGCGCGAGGTGATCGCCGTGGCCGAGAAGGTCACCGGCCGCGGCGTGCGGCAGGTCGTGGCGCCGCGCCGCCCGGGGGACCCGGCCACGCTGATCGCCTCGGCGGCCCGCGCCCGCGAGATCCTCGGCTGGCGCCCGGTGCGCGACGACCTGGAGGAGATCGTCCGGAGCGCCTGGGAGTGGCGCCGGAGGCACCCGCGGGGCTACGGGGCGGCCTGATTCCGGCCCCGCGCCGCGCCGCCGCCGGCCGGTCCCGGCGGCCCGTTGACAACGCCGGGGGCGTTCCCTAATCTCGCGAGTCCTCCGCACCGGAAAAAGACGGTGCGGGGATCCCGGGTGAGTCGGTAGCTCAGCAGGTAGAGCACAGGACTGAAAATCCTGGTGTCCCCAGTTCGATTCTGGGCCGACTCACCATCGTCGAGGTCACCCGGGACCCCCCGCCGTCGTCAGAGGGCGAGCTGGTGTAGCTCAGTTGGTAGAGCAACGCACTCGTAATGCGTAGGTCAGCGGTTCGACTCCGCTCACCAGCTCCATCCCCTCGGCCCCGAGAGGTCCCCTGCCGGTCCGCGGCCCCGCGAGGCGCCGCAAGGAGCACGCGTTGCAAGGCCTGATCATCTCGGTGTCCGGCGCCCGCGGGATCATCGGCCGGGGCCTGGATCCCCTCGTGTTCACGGAGATGGCGGCGCATTTCGCGGCCTTCCTCGGTCCCGGCCCCGTGGTGGTCGGCCGGGACTCCCGCGTTTCCGGCGAGATGGCCATGGCGGCCGTGTCCGCCGGCCTGGTCGGGATGGGGCGGCAGGTCGCGGACCTCGGCATCGTCGCCACCCCCACGGTCGAGGTGGCCATCCGGGAGCTGTCGGCCGCCGGCGGCATCCAGATCTCCGCCTCGCACAACCCCGCGGAATGGAACGCGTTGAAGCTGCTGGGGCCGCGCGGGATCTTCCTCACCGCGGAGGAGGGGGCGCGCTTCCAGGCGGTCCTGGACTCGGGCCGCCCCGCCTTCCGGACCTGGGACCGGCTCGGCGGCATCGAACGGCGCACGGACATGAACGCCATCCACGTGGATCGCATCCTCGCCTCCCCCCTGGTGGACGCCGCGGCCATCCGCGCGCGGTCCCCCCGGGTCGTGGTGGACTGCGTGCACGGGGCCGGCGGGGCCATCGCGGCGCTGCTGCTGGAGAAGCTGGGCGCGCATGCCGATTTCCTCTTCGCACAGCCGACCGGGCGCTTCCCCCGGGACCCGGAGCCGCGCCCGGAGAACCTGGGTGACCTCGGCGAGGCCGTCCGCACGGCGGGCGCCGCGGTCGGGTTCGCCCTGGACCCGGATGCGGACCGCGTGGCGGTCTGTGACGAGACCGGGCGGCCGGTGGGCGAGGAGGTCACGCTGGCCGTGGTCGTGGATTCGGTGCTGCCGCGCACGGGCGGGAGCGTCGTGGTGAACGTGTCCACCACCATGGCCATCGAGGAGGTGGCCGCGCGCCACGGCGCTGTCGTCCACCGCACGCCGGTGGGCGAGGTGCACGTGACCGAGAGGATGCTCGCGGTGGGCGCGAAAGTGGGCGGCGAGGGGAACGGCGGCGTGATCGTGCCGGACGTGAACCCGGGGCGGGACGGCCTGCTCGGGATCGCGCTCTGGCTGGACGCGCTGGCGCGCACGGGGGCGAAGGCGTCGGAGCTGGCGGCGCGCATCCCCGCGACCGTGATGCGCAAGGAGAAGATCGAGCTGGGCCGGACGGATCCGGGGCACGTGCTGTCGGGACTCGAGGGGGCGTTCCCGGGCGCGCGCGCGGATCGCACGGACGGCCTGAAGCTGGTGATGGACGACGGCTGGGTGCACGTGCGGCGATCGAACACGGAGCCCGTCCTGCGGTTGATGGTGGAAGCGCGGACCGGGGAGGAGGCGGAGCGACTCGTCGCGAGGACGCGGTCGCTGGTGGAACGGGCGGAATCGGCGGCGTCCTGACGCCTCCGGGAGGGCGGAGACCATGTGCGGCATCGTCGGCTACATCGGGGCGCAGCCGATGCTCCCGATCCTCATCGAGGGGCTGAAGCGGCTGGAGTATCGCGGGTACGACTCGGCGGGCGTCGCGCTGGTGGCGGACGGCCGCGTCCGCGTCAAGAAGGCCGCCGGCAAGATCTCCAACCTGGAGAAGCTGATCGCGTCCAACGGGCAGCTGGACGCGCGCGGCACCGTGGGCATCGCGCACACGCGGTGGGCCACGCACGGCGCCCCGAACAGCACGAACGCGCACCCGCACACGGACGCGGAGTCGAAGATCGCGGTCGTGCACAACGGCATCATCGAGAACTACCGCGTGCTGCGCCGCCAGCTCGAGGACGCCGGGCTGCGGTTCGAGACCGAGACCGACACCGAGGTGCTGGCGAAGCTGATCGGCCACTACTACGCCGGCGACCTGGAGGACGCGGTGCGCCTCGCGCTCAAGCGCGTGGAGGGCACGTACGGCATCGCGGTCGTGTGCGCGGAAGAGCCGGACCGGATCGTCGTCGCGCGCAACGGCAGCCCGCTCGTGGTGGGCATCGGGGAGCGGCAGAACTTCGTCGCTTCGGACGTGGCCGCCATCCTGCACCACACCCGCCAGGTGATCTACCTGGACGACCACGAGATGGCGGTCGTGGAGCGGGAGACGTTCCGCACGACCAGCCTGGACAACGTGGAGGTCTCCAAGCAGATCAACGAGATCGAGTGGGACCTGGAGGCCATCGAGAAGCAGGGCTATCCCCACTTCATGCTCAAGGAGATCTTCGAGCAGCCGGAGACCGTGCACAACGCCATGCGCGGCCGGTTCGACACGGAGTCGGCCACCGCGCACCTCGGCGGCATGAACATGGAGGACGACGAGCTGCGCTCCGTGCAGCGCATCATCATCACCGCGTGCGGCACGTCGTTCCACGCCGGCGTCATCGGCGAGTACATGCTGGAGGAGATGGCGCGGATCCCGGTGGAGGTGGAGTACGCCTCCGAGTTCCGCTACCGCAACCCCATCGTCACGCCGGGCACGCTGGCCATCGCCATCAGCCAGTCCGGCGAGACCATGGACACGCTGTGGGCCATGCGCGAGGCGAAGATGAAGGGCGCCCGCGCGCTCGGCATCTGCAACGTGGTGGGCTCCACGATCGCGCGGGAGTCGGACGGCGGCACGTACATCCACGCCGGCCCCGAGATCGGCGTGGCCAGCACGAAGGCGTTCACCGGGCAGATCACGGTGCTCGCGCTCATGACGCTCATGTTCGCGCGGCTGAAGGGCATGGACCGCGGCGCCGGGCGCGAGTTCATCGAGGAGATGCAGCGCCTGCCGGAGCGGATCCAGCGCATCCTGGACAAGGACGCGGAGATCCGCGCGCTGGCGGAGGCGTACAAGAACAACGACAACGTCCTGTACCTCGGCCGCGGCTACAACTACCCGGTGGCCATGGAAGGCGCGCTGAAGCTGAAGGAGATCAGCTACATCCACGCCGAGGGCTATCCCGCGGCGGAGATGAAGCACGGCCCCATCGCGCTCATCGACAAGAACATGCCGGTGGTGTTCATCGCGCCGCGGGATCGCGCCTACGACAAGGTCGTGGGCAACATCGAGGAGGTCCGCGCGCGCAGCGGCCGGGTGATCGCCATCGCCACCGAGGGCGACGAGGACATCCGCGAGAAGGTGGACCACGTCATCCATATCCCGAGCACGCTGCCCTGCCTCATGCCGATCCTGTCCGTGATCCCGCTGCAGCTCCTGGCCTACCACATCGCGGTCGGCCGCGGCTGCGACGTCGACCAGCCCCGCAACCTCGCCAAGAGCGTAACCGTCGAGTAGGATGGGGCGCTCTCCGGGACGCCGGCCGAGCGGGCGGCGCCCCGGGGATCGGCTCCAGGCTCCGGAGTCCCGACCGGCGAGCGGATGGGCCGGGTGCTCCGGGGCCCTTCTCACG
>CAYYFX010000084.1:0-12867 GCA_964471155.1 uncultured Gemmatimonadota bacterium
CGCTCACGGTGTCCTCCGCCGCGATCGCGGTGGCAGCCGAGGTCAAGGAGTCCGTATTGATCTTACACCATGACGAGTCCGGCCCAGCGTCCGCCGTGCGGGGTGCGGCGAGGAACGTCGCCGTGAGGGTGGTGAAGAAGAACTGCCGGAACCGCGTCAGGTTCGCTGGGGGGGGGGGACGGCATCGACATCACGGCCTCCCTTCGAAGCGGCGGCCGGACGGATCCCCGCCGAACGCGCCTCACGGCTACCTTTGTAGCACGGCTGGACAGGGTGATGCAAGGACACGTTCACAAGTGCAACGAATTGCCAAGGCCCGGCATCCGGACGCAAAAGGTCCTGCGCGTGTCGGGCCCGTCCGCCCTCCGACGGTCTCGTGGTGACCCGAGCCGCGGGGGGCGGGTGCACGATCGCCACCACGCGGTCGGCCCCCGCAGGCCGTGCACTTGCGCTTCGGGCCCGTGCTGTACGGCGCCTCAGGCGCATGGCCCGCCGGACGCCGGCGTGGTGTCTCTCAACGCGTCGACGGCCCCGCCACGGTCCCCCTGACACCTCACGGACCCCGTGCCGAGGGTGAGGAGCGCCGCTCAGGCCCTAACCCGGAGTGCGGTGGCGCGGATGGGGGGACACGGTCTTGTGTCATCCGGGCGCACGAGTCGAATGGCGTACGCGGCCAAACGCCCCGGCCGTTCCGCTATACTGGACGGGCCGCACCTCCACCCCCCCGCGACGTTCCCTCCGCACCCGGGAGGCCATCATGAGCCTGCGCACCTCCGCCGTCCTGTTCGCCGGGGCGGGCCTTCTCCTCCTGCCGGGACCCGCCGCGGCCCGGCCCGACCGCGACGCCCTCCTCCGCCTCGCCGAGCGCCTGGACGCCCGGCGGGAAGCCGGCCGGGGCGCCGCCTTCGCGGCGCTGCGCGACAGCCAGGCGCCCGCCGTGGTCCGCCTGCGCGCGGACGAGAGCGTTCAGCTGGTGTACCTGGAGCGGAACGGATTCCCGCGCTACTACGGCCTCGACAACGTGAACGCCGCGCAGACCCTCTCCACCGACAAGGTCCACCCGGGCGGCGGCTTCGGCTTCTCGCTCTCGGGCGCGGGCATGACGCTCGGCCGGCTGGCGGTGTGGGACGGCGGCGCCGTGCGCACCGCCCACGTGGAGCTGACCGGGCGCGCCACGCAGATGGACGGGGCCAGCTCCTTCTCCAGCCACTCCACGCACGTGGCCGGCACGATGATCGGCGCGGGCGTGGACTCCGATGCGAAGGGGATGTCGTACGAGGGCCGGCTGGCCTGCTACGACTGGAACTCCGACAACTCCGAGATGGCGTCCGCGGCGGCGGGCGTCCTGTCCATCTCGAACCACTCCTACGGCTACGTCACCGGATGGCGCTACTCGGATCCGGACTGGTACTGGTACGGCGACATGAGCGTTTCCACGGCCGAGGACTACGGCTTCGGCTTCTACTCCGCGGACGCTGCCGCGTGGGACGAGATCGCGTACGAGGCGCCGGAGTACCTCATCGTGGCGTCCGCGGGCAACGACCGCGGCGACGGTCCGTCGCCCGGCACCACGCACTACCACTACGACAACGGCTGGGTGCAGTCGAACGACGTCCACCCGCTGGACGGCGGCGCGCTCGGCTACGACTCCGTGTCCTGGAACAAGAACGCGAAGAACATCCTGTCCATCGGTGCGGTGTACGACGTGCCCGGCGGATGGACGGCTCCGGGCGACGTGACGATGTCCAGCTTCTCCGGCTGGGGACCCACGGATGACGGCCGGATCAAGCCGGACCTCTGCGCGAACGGCGTCTCGCTGTACTCGAGCATCGCGTCGTCGAACACGGCGTACGCCAGCTACAGCGGGACCTCCATGGCGTCGCCGAACGCCTCGGGGTCCATCAACCTCGTGCGCGAGCACTGGGAAGACGTGCATGGCTTCGTGCCGCGCGCGGCCACGCTGAAAGCGATCCTCGTGCAGACCGCGGACGAGTGCGGCGCGGACGACGGGCCGGACTACAGCTTCGGCTGGGGGCTCATCAACACGCTCTCGGCCGTGCAGCTCATCTCGGACGATGCCGCCACGCTGCCCGGCGAGGCGCAGGTGTGGGAGGCGTCGCTCGCGAACGGCGCCACGGACGTGTACTACCTGAACCTCGCGACGGACGGGCCGGTGACCGTGACGGTGGCGTGGACCGATCTCCCGGGGGATCCGCCGGCCGACGACCTGGATCCCACCGATCCCATGCTCGTGAACGACCTCGACGTGCGCCTCCGCGCCTTCGGCGCCGGCCCCGTGGTGGGCGAGCCCTGGACGCTGGATCCGGCGAATCCCGCGGACGCCGCGGCCCCCGGGGACAACGTGCGGGACGTGACCGAGAAGATCGACGCGGCGGACGTCCCCGCCGGCTTCTACGAGGTCGCGGTCAGCCACAAGGGCACGCTGGTGGACGGACCGCAGGCGTACTCGCTCGTCGTGTCGCATCCGGTGACGGACGTGCCGCCGGGCGTGGCGGCGCCGGAGATCGCGGCCGCTCCCGCGGCGGACGAGGCGATCGCGCTGCGCGCGGCGCCCAACCCGTTCCGGGCGGCCACGACGCTGTCGTTCTCGCTGGCGGCGGCCGGCGAAGTGCGCGTCGCCATCCACGACGTGGCCGGGCGCCGGGTGCGTGCGCTCGCGTCCGCGCGCATGGATGCGGGCACGCACCGCCTGGACTGGGACGGCCGCGACGCGAACGGCGCTCTCGTCCCCGCGGGCGTCTACTTCGCGCGCCTGGCCACGCCCGACGGCGTGCGGTCCGAGCCGCTGGTGGTGGTCGGCCGCTGAGCGAACGTCACGGCTCCGTGCTCGGGGCGCGTCCCGGAAGGGGCGCGCCCCTTCGCATGAGGGTCTGCACGAGCCGCGCGAGGGCGGGCGGGTGCTGCTCCAGGAAGAGCGACGGCTCGATCAGCTCCAGCTCCGAGAGGACGAGGCGGCCGGCGTCGTCGCGCATCACGTCCACGCGCGCGTAGGTCAGGTCCGCGAACCCGGCCGCCGCCACCGCGCGCTCGGCGAACGCCGTCTCCTCGGCGGTGGGCGCGAGCGCGGCGGACACGGCCTCGTCCGCGCCGGCGAAGCGCGGGGTCTTGCGGATGGCGTGGGTGACGGCGCCGTCGATCACCACGAGCGACCGCTCGCCCGTGGTCTCCGTGGACGCGAGGTACGGCTGCACCATGGCGTCCGCGGAGGACGTGAGCTCGTCGAGGAACCGCTGCGCCGCGGCGGCATCTCCCTCCCCGAAGCGCTCCGTGCGGAACGACGCCGCGGAGATCGCCGGCTTCGCCACGATGCGCCCGCCGAAGCGCGCCAGGAGCGCCGCGGCATCCGCCTGCTCGCCCTTCCCGAACCACGCGGTCGGCACGATCGGGATGCCGCGCGCTGCCAGCTCCCGCAGGTACCCCTTGTGCAGGTTCCACAGCACGGCGGCCGCGGGGTTCACGAGCCGCGTGGCCGCCGCCGTGCGGCGCGCCCAGGCGCGGAAGGCGTCCGGGGCGTGGTGCGAATCCCAGGTGGAACGGATCACCACGAGATCGAAGGACGCGGGATCCACCGCTGCGTCATGCCAGTCCCACATCCGCGCGTCCGCCCCCGCGTCGCGCAGCGCCGCGAGGAGCAGCGGTTCGTCCGGGTCCGGCTCCGGCAGCGGCCGCACGGTGGCCACCGCGATCCGCGTCAGCGCCATGCCGCCTTCAGCGCCCTCCGGGGACGGCCTGCTGCGCGGGCTTGGTGCCTCGCGGCTGGTGCAGCCATCATTCGTTCATGATGAAGACGGACTCCTCGTAGTACCGGATCCGTCCGGCCATCTCCAGCCCGTCCACGAACTCGTGGAAGTGCCGCTGCTTCGCCCGGTCGTCCGTCAACTCGGTGAGGAACGAGAGCGGGAGGTGCAGCCCCAGCGCGCGCCCGGGGATCAGATGTCGCGAGATTCCGGTGGGAATCCGGACACCGTCCCGGACCAGTCCCATGAGCTCCGGCTTGGCCAGGGCCGGGTACAGGACGAGCTGGTGCTCCACCGTGCGGAAGACGTCGGGGAGGTTCTCGTAGTCCGCCAGCTTGATCCGCTCCAGCGGCGAGCGTCCCTCGTACGCTTCCACCACCTTCGCGAGCGTCTGCATCCAGGGCACCAAGCGCACGACGCCGTCCTCGGGGAACAGACCCCAGGCGGTGGTGGCGTCGTCCACGAGCACGGCGTACAGCTCGCGCAGCTCGAGGCTTCGCTCCAGGTCCCCGTCCGCGAGGCGCTCCAGGCGCACTCCCGGAAGGGCGGCGTACGCCGCGTGCAGGTCCAGGGCTTTCCCCTCGAGCAGCAGGTGGTGCCAGCCCTTGAGCTCGACGTCGCGGTCGCCGTAGTCGATCACCTGCACCGGCACGTGCGACCAGCCGAGTTCGACGAAGGCGCTCACCCGGTTCGCCCCGTCCAGGAGCATCCACTGCCCGGAGCCGAGTTCCGTGACGATCGGCGGGTTGCGGAGAGTGGCCTCCTGCCGGATCCGCTCCACGAGCCGCAGCGAGCGCTTGCGCTCCGGGTTCTCGTGGAAGCGGATGCAGTCCGTGGGGACCAGCTCCAGGTGCGGGACGCCCTCGAGTGGCTTCATGGCGCGGCGGCCCGTCACTCCCACTCGATCGTGGCGGGAGGCTTCGTGGTGACGTCCAGCGCCACGGCGGACACGTCGTCGAAGGCCATGAGCGCGTGCGTGATCTCCTCGGCGCACTCGTCGCCGATCCACGCGGGGCGCGCGGTCATGGCACGCTCGCTCAGCACGGGGCGCACGACGACGAGCTCGGAGCCGCGGCCGTCCAGGCGCACCGGCGTGATCACGGTGGGGCACTGCCACACGGTGCGCATGAGGCCGTGCCGCTCCAGCGCCGCCATCACGATGGCGTCCAGCTCGCGCAGGAGATCCAGCCGCTCGCGCGTGACCGTGGCGGGCAGCACCTCGGCGCGCTTGGGCGCGCGGCGGCTCAGCTCGAAGAGGCAGCGGTTGATGCCGTGCACGGACTTCGCGAGGCCGGTGGCCAGCGCGTTGAGCCGGTCGAAGCCGGGGTTCGGCCCGGAAAGCAGCACCGGGTGCTCGTAGCTGCGCAGGTCCGCCTTCACGCCGACCGAGCGGATCGGCAGCGGCAGCGCCGTCAGGCCCGTGCCGGCGAGGCCGCGCGCCAGGTCGCCGGCGAGATCGGCCGCGTCGAACGCCTCCTGGCCGGTGGCGCAGGCCACGCGGATGCCGAGCCCGGGCCCCGGGAAGGGGTGGCGGTCGATGCTCGCGGGGTCCAGCCCCATCGCGCGGCCGAGCTCCCGCACCTCCACCTTGTAGAGGTCGGCCAGCGGCTCGACCACGCGGCCGGCCGCGATCATCTGCTGCACGAGGGGCACGCGGTTGTGGTGCGTCTTGATCACGTCCGCGCGCTTCGTGCCGCCGGTCTCGATGGTGTCCGGGTAGATCGTGCCCTGGCCGAGGAGGACGTCGCCGCCCAGGCCCAGGCGTTTCGCCTCGCGCTCGAACACGGCGAGGAACGTGTCGCCGATGGCGGTGCGCTTCCTCTCCGGCTCGGTGAGGCCGGCCAGCGCGCCGAGGAACTCCGCGGACGCGTCCACCACGTGCAGGCTGCGGTCCAGGCCGAGGCCGCGCAGCGCCTCGTCCACGCCGGCGCTCTCGTCCTTGCGCATGAGGCCGTTGTCGATGTGCAGGAGCGTGAGCCGGTCCGGGCCGAGCGCGCGGTGGAACAGGAGCGCCGCCACGGTGGAATCCACGCCGCCGGAGACCAAGAGCAGCACGCCGCGGTCCCCCACCTGCTTGCGGATGGCGGCCACGCGCGCCTCCACCTGGTCGCCCATCACCCAGTCCGGCACGGCGCCGCAGATGTCCTGCGTGAAGTTCTTCAGGATGCGCGCGCCGCACGGCGTGTCGTCCACCTCGGCGTGGAACTGCAGGCCGTAGTGTCGCTTCGTCTCGTTCGCGATGGCAGCGTTGCGGTGGTCGTGCGACGTGTCCGCGCCGCCCACGGAGTAGCCCAGCTCCACGAAACCGGGGCCGAGCTTCGCCACGGTGTCCCCGTGGCTCATCCACACGGTCTCCTCCTTGGCGAGCCCGCGGAACAGCGGCGAGTCGTTCACGACCCGGAGCGTGGCGGCGCCGTACTCGCGGCGCATGTGGTCCACGCTGCCGCCGCCGTGCTTCGCGATCTCCTGGTGCCCGAAGCACAGCCCGAGCACGGGGATGCCGAGGTCCATGACCCCGCGGCTCCACTGCGAGTCCTCGTCCTGCGAGGCGAGCGCGGGCGAGCCGGAGAGGATGAGCCCCTTGTAGCCGCGGAAGCTCTCCACGGGATCGTCAGGGTCGCGGACTTCCGAGAAGACGCCCAGCGAGCGGATCTTCGTGGCGATCAGGTGGACGTACTGCCCGCCGAAGTCCAGGACGGCGATGGTGTCGTGCCGGGTGGTTCGCGTGGCGTCCGCGACGCCGAGGGTCTGATGGCTCATGGGCGGGGACTATAGACGAAGGGGGACCGCCGCGCCACGCGGGCCGCGCCGTGGCGGACGCCGGCCGCCCGGGGCGGCGCTGGGATTCGCCGGAGGCGAACGGCGCGCGCTCGGCCTTACAGCGTGGGGGTCCGGAACGTGTCCCCCTGCGACAGGTCGCCCGTCTCGAACCCCCGCCGGAACCAGCGCACGCGCTGCTCGGACGTCCCGTGGGTGAACGAGTCCGGGACCACGTAGCCCTGCGCCTGCTGCTGGATCGCGTCGTCGCCGATGGCGGTGGCGGCGCGCAGGGCCTCCTCCAGGTCGCCGGGCTCCAGGAGCTGCGCACGTTGCGCGTGGTGCGCCCAGATGCCCGCGAAGAAGTCCGCCTGCAGTTCCAGCCGCACGGACAACTCGTTCGCCTCCGCTTCCGGGAGCCCCCGCTGCGCGCGCGTCACCTCGTCCGAGATGCCGAGCAGGTTCTGCACGTGATGCCCCACCTCGTGCGCGATCACGTACGCCTGCGCGAAGTCCCCCGGGGCGCCGAAGCGGCGGTGCAGCTCGTCGTAGAACGCGAGGTCGATGTACACCTGCGAATCGCCGGGGCAGTAGAACGGGCCCACGGCCGCGGTGGCCATGCCGCACGCGGACTGCACGCGGCCGGTGAAGAGGACGAGGCGCGGCTCCACATACTGCCGGCCCAACGCGCGGAGCTGGGCGTTCCACACGTCCTCGGTCTCGGCCAAGACCACGGCGATGAACTGCGACGCCTCGTCGTCCACGGGCGGGGCCATGCCGCCGGAGGAGGGGACGTCGGCCATGCCCCCCTGCGGGAGCTGCTCCAGGAGCTGGCGCGGGTCGGCGCCGAAGAGCAGCGCCACGATGACGAGGAGGATCGCCCCGCCCCCGCCGAGAGCCAATCCGCCCCCGGGAATGGCCGCTCCGCGTCGGTCCTCCACATTCGCGCTCTGCCGCCTGCCTCTCCAGCGCATTTCTCCCTCCCGGTTCGGGCGCCGCACATTCTACGCCCGCGGCGGGCGCGCGCGCGACCCGGGACACGCGGATCGGCGCGGACGCTGCTAGACTGCGGGGATGGCGAATCCAGGAGACGAGCGCATCCTCGTCCGCGACGGCCGCCGCCACCATCGGGTGCGGTACTCGCGCACCGAGTTCCGGATCGGGCTGGCCGCGCTGGCCGTGCTCGGCGCCGTGGTGGCATGGGTGGCCTGGCGCGGCGCGCACCCGGATCCGGCGCTCTTCACCACCCCTCTGGCGGAGGGTGGCGGCGACCGGGAGGTCCTGGACGCGCGCCCCGCGCCGGAGGGGACCTCGGCGGTGCGCCCGGCGGGAATCGGGGAAACCGGCGCGGGGCCCGGCGCCTCCGCGGACCGCGGTCCGCTGCCGGCGGCCCTGGCGCTCCCCGGCTGGACGGAGGGCGGCGTGTCCTCCTTCGGCCCGGAGAATCTCTACGAGAAGATCAACGGCCGCGAGGACTACTACAAGTCGTTCGGCTTCCGGCGGCTGTGGTTCGTCTCGCTGCAGCACGACGCCCTCGCCGAGCGCGTGGTGGATGTGGAGGCGTTCGACCTCGCGGAGCCCGCGAACGCGCTCGGCGCCTTCGCCGGCGAGCGGCCGGAGGGCTCCACGATGGAGCTGGCGGACGACGGCGCGGTCGTCCTCTTCCGCAACGCGCTGTACGTGGCGCGCGGCCCGATGTACGTGCGCGCGATCGGCTCGGACGAATCCGATGAGCTGCGCGCGCTGCTCGCGCACCTGCGCACCACGCTCGAGGCCGCGCTGCCCGGGGCGCCCCTGCCGTGGGCCTGGGCGCTCTTCGTGGGGGAACTGGGGTTCGAGCCCGGCGCCGTCGCCTACACCGCGGAGAACGCCTTCTCCTTCGGCTTCGCCTCCGATGTCTGGTCCGCCCGCCGCGCCGACGAAACCGAGCTCTTCGTGGTGGCCGGTGCGGACGAGGCCGCGGCCGGGGACCTGGCGCGCAAGTTCGGGGACGGATTTACCGAGTACGGGGATGCGGCCGGCACCTCGCACGGGGTAAGCTGGGCGTCGGATCGGTACCTCAAGACGGTGTCGGGCGCAAAGGCGACCGGCCGGTGGACAGTCGGCGTGTACGGCGCGCCGGACCTCGCCACCGCCGCCGCCGAGCTCGACCGGCTGGAGGCCGCCGTCCGCGACCTACCCCTGGAGATCGCCCGTTGAGCGACGACCCGAGCGCTCCCGCGCCCCGAGGGGATTCTGCGCCCTCGCCGGACCCTGGCGCGGGCGCCCTGCCCCGCCGCGAGTTCCTCAAGAAGGTGGGCACGGTCTCCGCCCTGACCGCCGCCGCGGCCTGGGGCACGCTGTCGCTGTACGACCCGGACGGCGAGCGCGGCAAGCCGAAGCGCAAGGTGATGCGCCTCCCCGAGGGCGGGTTCGCCGTGGCGCCTTCCGCCACGCTGCCGGCGCTGGGGATCGCGCGCGGCACGAAGGTCCTGGACATGGTCCGCGGGGCCATCGACCTGTGCGGCGGCATCGGCCGCTTCGTGCAGCGCGGCGACGTCGTCGTGATCAAGCCGAACGTGGCCTTCGAGCGCGCGGCCATCCTGGGCGCCACCACGAACCCCGAGGTGCTCACCGCGCTCATCCAGGTGGTGTCCGAGATGCACCCCGCGGAGATCCGCGTGGCCGACAACCCCATCGAGTCCCCGGAGAGCTGTTTCATCCGCACCGGCATCCAGCGCGCCGCGGTGGAGGCGGGCGCGCGCGTGTACCTGCCGAAGGCCGGCGAGTTCGAGACGCTGGCCGTGCCGGGGGCGAAGTGGATCGCGGAGTGGCCGTTCTTCGCGTCGCCGTTCCGCGGCGCCACGAAGGTGATCGGCGTCGCGCCGGTCAAGGACCACAACCTCTGCCGCGCGTCCATGACCACGAAGAACTGGTACGGGCTCCTCGGCGGGCGCCGGAACCAGTTCCACCAGGACATCCACGGCATCATCACGGACCTGGCGTTGATGATGAAGCCCACGTTCGTGCTGCTGGACGCCACGCGCGTGATGTTCAAGAGCGGCCCCACCGGCGGCAGTCTCGCCGACGTGCGCGAGGGCCGGACCATCGTGTGCGCCACGGACACGCTGGCCGCGGACTCCTTCGGCTGGGACGACCTGCTGCAGCGCGCCGGCGAGGAGCGGCCCGCGTACTTCGCGCAGGCGACGGCGAAGGGGCTGGGGAACCCGGACTGGCGCGCGCAGGGCTGGAAGGAGGTGCAGGTGTGACGCCGGCGAAGGGCAGCAACGCCGCCTTCCCGCTGTTCCGTCCGAACAAGGACGGCTCGCCGTGGTACCTGCGCGTCCTCCGCATCACCACGGTGCGGATCGTGTCGCAGGCGGTGTTCTTCTCGCTGTTCGTGTTCCTGCTCTGGGTCACGTGGTTCAGCCGGCTCGGCGGCTATCCCGTGTCGCTCTTCCTCGAGGTGGATCCGCTGGTGGGCGTGGCCACCGCGCTCAGCACGCACACGATCTACCGCGGGCTCTGGATGGGCCTCTTCGTGCTCGTCCCCACGCTGCTGCTCGGGCGCGTGTTCTGCAACTGGATGTGCCCGTACGGCACGATGCACCAGTTCTTCGGCTGGCTCTTCAACATCCGGAACAACAAGGACAACATCGATCGGAACCGCTACCGGTCCGCGTTCCGCCTGAAGTACGTCATCCTCGCGATGTTCCTGGTCCTCGCGGCGTTCGGGGTCCTGCAGATCGGCCTGCTCGACCCCATCTGCCTGCTCGTGCGGACGTTCACGGTCGCGTTCATGCCGGCCGCGGACATGGCCGCCGCCGTGCTGGCCGAGCACGTGTCCCGGCAGGGGCTGGACCCGGGGCCCCTGTCCTTCCTCGCGGCGTCCCCCGGCGCGCCGGACCAGCGGGTGTTCGTGGGCGCGTGGTTCGTGGGGCTCCTGATCCTCGGGCTCGTGGGCATGAACCTCGTGATCCCGCGCTTCTTCTGCCGGGTGCTGTGCCCGCTCGGGGCGTTCCTCGGCGTCCTGTCGCGGTTCTCGCTGTGGCGGATCGACCGGGACCTCACGAAGTGCACGGACTGCGACCTCTGCCTGAAGCACTGCGAAGGCGCGGCGGACCCGCAGGCCGCGCTGCGCAAGAGCGAGTGTTTCGTGTGCTTCAACTGCATCGACGACTGCCCCGAGGACGCGCTCGCCTTCCGCCTCGCGCCGCCCACGTGGAAGGAGCGCATCACCGGCGAGAAGGACCGGATCCTCGGCCGCATCAAGGAGGGCACGGCCACGCTGCTCGGGCGGAAGGTGATCTCGAAGCGCTGGGACACCGAGGTCGCGGCGCCGGCGATGCCGAAGCGGCGCTGGCTCTTCGCCGGCGTGGCCGGCGTGCTGGCGTACCCCTTCCTGCGGCTGTCGGGCGCCGTGAACGACCGCGCCTTCAGCGAGAAGGCCATCCGCCCGCCGGGCTCCGTGGAGGAGGGCGAGTTCCTGGAGCGCTGCATCAAGTGCGACCAGTGCATCAACGTCTGCCCGACGAACGTGCTGCAGCCGTCCACGCTCGCGCAGGGCGGGCTGGAGGGACTGTGGACTCCGGTGATGGACTTCTCGGTGGGCGCCTGCCAGCTCAACTGCACCCTGTGCAGCGAGGTCTGCCCCACCGGCGCCATCCAGAAGATCTCGGTCGAGCGCAAGCTCGGGCTCGCGGCGTGGAAGGAGCAGGGCCCCATCAAGCTGGGCACGGCGTTCTTCGACCGCGGCCGCTGCCTGCCGTGGGCCATGGAGACGCCGTGCGTGGTGTGCGAGGAGGTCTGTCCGGTGAGCCCCAAGGCCATCGGCACCTACGACGAGGAGATCACGCGCTGGGACGGCACGAAGGTCACCCTGAACAAGCCGTACATGCGCCCCGAGCTGTGCATCGGCTGCGGCATCTGCGAGCGGGAGTGCCCCGTGGTGGACTCGGCCGCCGTCTACGTCACCGCGGTGGGCGAGACGCGATCGGACGCCCGGTCGCTGCTGCTGAACCGCGGGACCACGCCCTCCTAGGGCCCGATCGGCCGGCGGCACCGGCCCGCGGCGCGCGCCGCACGAGGAGAAGCGCATGAGCCAGGCGAAGAGGTTCAACCGACGCGAGCTCCTGAAGCTGGGCATGGCGGCCGGGGCGCTCGGCGTGACCGGCGGCGCGGGGCTGGTGCGCGCGGACGGGAAGGCCGCTGCCGGGAAGGGCGCGCCCGGCGCGCAGGACGCCTCCCTGCCGCAGGTGCCGCGGCGCACGCTCGGCAGGACCGGGCAGACCGTGCCGATCCTGCTCATGGGCGGCGGCATGAAGCTGGACCCGCGCTTCGATCCGAAGCTGGCGGAGGCGCTGCGCTGGGGCGTGAACTACATCGACGCCGCGGACTGCTACTCCGGCGGCACGTGCGAGCCGGCGGTGGGCTCCTTCCACACGAAGGCGAACGTGCGCAAGGACGTCTGGATCACCAGCAAGAGCGACGCGCACACGTCGCGCGGCTTCGAGCGCACGGTGCACGAGAGCCTGGAGAAGCTGCAGACGGACTGGGTGGACATGTACTTCCTGCACGCGCTGCAGGATCCGGGACACCTGAACGACGAGATGAAGGTCACCGCGGAGCGCCTCAAGAAGGAAGGCAAGATCCGCTTCTTCGGGTTCTCGTGCCACGACGGCACCGTGGTGGAGCTGATGAACAAGGCCGCCGGGCTGGGCTGGGTGGACGCCATCATGTTCCGCTACAACTTCCGCCAGTACGGGAACAAGGAGCTGAACGAGGCCATCGACGCGTGCGCGAAGGCGAACGTGGGGCTCATCGCGATGAAGACGCAGGGATCGGAGGCGTCGTTCGCCGACGCGTGGAAGAAGTTCGAGGGCACCGGCAAGTGGAACAAGTACCAGGCCGTGCTCAAGGCGGTGTGGGCGGACGATCGGATCGCGGCGGCCGTGTCGCACATGGACTCCCTGGAGAAGCTCAAGGAGAACGTGGCGGCGGCGCTGGACCGCACGGAGCTGGGTGCCCTCGACGTGGAGGCGCTGGAGAAGTACGCGGCGGCCACCCGCGGGCAGGCGTGCGACGGGTGCGACCACCTGTGCGGCGCGGCCGTGGCGGCGCCCGTGCGGATCGGCACCACGATGCGGTGCGTGATGTACCACGACGTCTACGGCGACCCGGACAAGGCCCGGCAGGCGTTCGCGAAGCTCCCGGCGGAGGCGCGGAAGCTCTCCGGGGTGGACTTCGCCGGGGCGAACCGGGCCTGCCCGCATGGGATCGACGTGGCGGCACACATGGAGCGGGCGGCGCGGATCTTCGACGCCTGATGCACCCGCGTCGCTCCGTGTGGGGACGGGCGGGGATCTCCGGATCC
>CAYYFX010000084.1:12877-17928 GCA_964471155.1 uncultured Gemmatimonadota bacterium
GGGTTTTTCCCCGCGGGGGGCCCCGGGGGGGGCCGGGGGGGGGCGGGGGGGGGCCCCCCGCCCCCCCCCCCGGCTCGTTCCCGGCGCGCTCAGACCCCCGAGAGCGCCATCTCGTCGATCAGCAGGTGCGGGCAGTTCACGCCGCCGTCGAAGCGGAGGTCGTTGCCCACCGCCTGCACGCCCTTCAGCATCGCGAGCGTGTCCGAGGCGAGCGACACGTCGGCCACGGGCGTGGTGAGTTCGCCCTTCTCGATCATCAGACCCGAGGCGGCATACGACCAGCCGCCGGTGGCGGGGTCGTAGCCGAAGGCGCCGGTGTCCGTGAGGTAGAAGCCGCGGTCCAGGCCGCGGATCATCTCCTCGACCGGCGTGGCGCCGTTCTCCAGATGCAGGCTGTGGAACCCGATGAACGGCAGGCTGTCGTAGCCGCGGCTGCCGTGGCCGGTGGACTCCTTCCCCGCCTTCGCGGCCCAGCGCAGGTTGTACACGAACTGCGCCACCTTCCCCTTATCCAGGAGGACGGTGCGACGGGTGGGGATGCCCTCATCATCGCAGGGGGCGCCGCCGAGCGCCCGGCGGCGGAGCGGATCGTCCACCAGCGTGACGAGCGGCGACCCCACGGTCTCGCCCAGCTTCTCCGCGAGATAGGACGCCTTCTTGACGACCTGCTCGCCGGAGAACGCGCTGAAGAACGAGCCCATCCAGCCGCTCACGACATCCGGATGCATCACGACCGGCAGCCGCTCCGTGGGCGCCTTGCGCGCGCCGATCATGCGCACCGCGCGCTTCGCGCACTCGGCGCCGATCTCCCCGGAGGAACGCAGGTCCGCCAGGAACCGCTGCGAGCTGCCGTCGCCGCCGCTGCGCTGCTTGCCGTCCGCGTCGTCCGCCAGGACGCCGAGGTACACGGTCACCGCGGTGGACGGCCAGGAGCGCTCCACGCCGCGGGTGTTGGCCAGGTGCGTCTCCGCGTCCGCGCGCGACGCGCCGCAGTACTGCGTGCCGCCCACCCGCTTGTCGGCAGCGCGCGCCGCCTTCTCGGCGTCCACGGCACGGCGCACGAGATCGTCCGGGCCGAGCGCGGCCACCGCGGGGTCGTGCAGCTCCAGCTTGGGCGGGGCGCCGCCGGCGGGATCCGCCAGCACGTTCGCGTCGTCCGGCGGCGTGTTCCGCGCCAGCACCACCGCCCGCTCCGCGAGGGAGCGCAGGGCGTCCGGGCGGAAGTCCGACGTGTACACCAGCGCCACGCTCTTCCCCGCGAACACCCGCACGCCGAGCCCCGCGGAGTCCGCCTGCTTCACCGACTCCGCGCGCCCGTCGCGCACGCGCACCTCCAGCTCCCGGTTCGCCTGCAGGAAGGCGTCCGCGTCCGTGGCGCCGGCCTTCTTCGCCGCGGAGAGGACGGTCCCCAGGATCTTCTTCGTGTCCCGGCTCATGCTCCCCTCCTACGCGGCCCGGCCGCCGACGGTGAACCCGGTGAAGCGGACCGTGGGCTGCCCCACGCCGACCGGCTTGAATTGGCCGCCCTTGCCGCACGAGCCGCGGCCGGCCTCGATCACGAGATCGTTCCCCAGGGCGTCGATCTGCATCATGGCGTCCGTCCCGTTGCCGGTGAGCGTGACGTTCTTCACCGGCGCGCCGAGCTTCCCGTTCTCGATCCGGTAGGACAGCGTGCACGCGAAGCTGAACATGCCGTCCGCGGGATTCACCGACCCCCCGGCCATGTCCGCGCAGTACAGCCCGTCCTTCACGTCCGCGATGATGTCCTTCGGATCCGCGGTGCCGGCCGCGATGTACGTGTTGGTCATGCGCGGGATGGGGAACTCGCGGTAGCTCTGCCGGCGGCCGTTGCCGGTGAGCGACGCGCCTTTGGTGAGCTCCGCATCCGCGTGCTCCAGGCTGATCCGGTCCCACAGGTAGCCGGCGAGCATTCCGTCCCGCACCACGTGGTTCCTGCGCGACGGCGTGCCCTCGTCGTCCACCTTGAACGAGCCGCGGCCGTTCGGGACGGAGCCGTCGTCGAAGATGTTGACTCCCTTCGCCGCCACCTGCTGCCCGAGCTGGAAGGCGCGGATGGACGTCTTGTTGCGGATGCCGTCGCCTTCCAGGCTGTGGCCGAAGCACTCGTGCACGAGCACGCCGCCCCAGGCCGGGCCGATCACGACGGGGTAGGTGCCGGCGCGCGGCTCCACCGCGGACAGCAGTTCCACGGCGTTGCGCGCGGCCTCGCGCGCCGTCTCCTCCACGCGGCCGGCGTAGAAGTCCGCCTCCACCATGCCGCCGATGGCCGAGCCGCCGTTGTTCCGCTTGCCGTCCGCGGTGGCGAGCGCGTTGACGTTGAGCCGCGAGAGGAACTGGTCGTCGGTCTCGAACGTGCCGGCGCTGTTCGCCACGAGGATGCGCTTGGCCGTGTCGCCCCAGGTGGCGGTAACCTGCGTGATGCGCGGGTCCACCGCGCGCGCGGCCGTGTCCGCTCGCTGGATCAGCTCGATCTTCCGCATCTCGGAGAGCGACAGCGGCGCCGGCGAGGCGAGCGTGAAGGGTGCGCGCACCGCGCTGACCGCGAAGGCGGCGGGGGCGCCGCCCTTGCCGCCGCTGGCGATCGCCGCCGCCACCTCGGCCGCGCGGCGGAGATTCGCCATGTCGTAGTCGTCCGCGTACGCGTAGCCCACCTGGTCGCCGGCCAGCACGCGGATGCCCACGCCGGACTGGATGCCGTACTCCACGCGGGCCAGCTTCCCCTCGTCCACCGCCAGCGTGGTCTCGAGCGTGTACTCGCCGTAGACCTCGGCGAACGTGCCGCCGCGGGAGAGGCCGATGCGCAGCAACTCGCGCACGGCATCCCTGTCCAGCAGGTCCGCGAGATCCGGCAGGGCCTCGGGCGGGCTCGCGAGGGCGGCGCGACCGCCGAGCGAGTCCCACAGCGAGGAGCCCACGGCGGCGCCCAGCCCGAGGCCGGCCGTGGTCTTGAGGAACCACCGGCGCGTGGGCCGGCCGGGAAGGAACGGATGATCCATGGCGGCGCTCCTGGGAATCCCCGGTCTCCGGGGCGTGTGTCACGGGTTGTAGCGCGTGGGCGGCCGGTGCGGAAGGGCGTTCGGGGCGGAGCGGCCGCGGGGCGGGACGGGGCGGCTGCCCCGGGAAGCGGTTACGGCCTGGCAGAGGCGGCGAAGTCGTCCACTGGCCGGCGTCAGGCCGCGCCCGACCCTCTCCGGAAGAGATGACATGCATCGGCGAACGACACGATCTGCTCCCGCAGCGCCCGGCAGCGCGCGTGGGCCCCGTCGCCCTCCGTCTCGGCGAGGCGGCGGTACAGGCGATGGTCCGCGTCCACGACGGCGCCTTTCGGCACGGGCACGCCTTCCCGGCGGAGCCGCCAGGACGCCTGGCCCACGCTCAGCGAGGCGACGGTCTCCTTCCCCGATGTGCTTAGGGGGTAAGCATGTCAAGAGGCGGGCTGACGCCTTTGGCCGGAGGGGCGGATAGACCGATAAGCTGTTGTCAGCGCGCGACTTCCGCCGTCCGCTTGGCCGCCAGCACGCGGTCCTGCTCCTTGCGGAGGCGCTTGCGGAGCCGGATGGCGTTCGGCGTGATCTCCACCAGCTCGTCGTCGTCCAGGAACTCCAGCGACTCCTCGAGGCTGTAGCGGAGCGGCGGCGTGAGCAGGATGGTCTCGTCCGAGCCGGACGCGCGCATGTTCGTGAGCTTCTTCCCCTTCAGGGGATTCACGACGAGATCGCTGTCCCGCGAGTGGATGCCCACGATCTGGCCCTCGTACACCTCGTCGCCCGGCGAGATGAACAGCTTCCCGCGCTCCTGCAGGTTGCCGAGCGCGTACGCCAGCACCTTCCCCTGCGCCATGGAGACGAGCACGCCGTTCTGCCGCCGCCCGATGCGCTCGGGGCGGGCCGGCGCGTACTTGTCGAAGACGTGGTGCATGATGCCCGACCCGTTGGTGAGGGTGCGGAAGCTGGTCTGGAACCCGATGAGCCCGCGCGTGGGAATGGTGAAGTCCAGCCGCACGCGGCCCATCCCGTCCGGCATCATGCCCTCCAGCGTGCCGGCGCGCGCCCCCAGCGCCTCCATCACGGCGCCCTGGTGCCGGTCTTCCACGTCCACGGTGAGCTGTTCCCACGGCTCGCAGGTCACGCCGTCCACCTCGCGGCGGATCACGCGCGGGCGCGACACCGCCAGCTCGTACCCTTCGCGGCGCAGGTTCTCCAGCAGGATGGAGAGGTGCAGCTCCCCGCGGCCGGACACGAGGAAGCGGTCCGGGTCCGCGGTCTCCTCCACGCGCAGCGCCACGTTGTGCAGCGCCTCCTCGAACAGGCGCTCGCGGATCTGCCGGCTCGTGAGGTACCGGCCGTCCTTCCCGGCGAAGGGCGACGTGTTCACTTCGAACGTCATGCGGATGGTGGGCTCGTCCACCACGAGCGGCGGCAGCGCCTCGGGGTGCTCCGGGTCGCACACGGTCTCCGAGATGCGCGGGTGCTCGATGCCGGTGAACGCCACGATATCCCCGGCGCGCGCCTCCTCGCGCTCCACGCGGCCGAGCCCGGCGAAGCCGTACACCTGCAGGATCTTCTCGCGCCGCTCGTTCCCGTGCCCGTCCACGACCACCACGGGGCGCGCGCGCTTGAGCACGCCGCGCTGGATGCGGCCGATGCCGATGGCCCCCTGGTAGCTGTTCCAGTCCAGCGAGCTGATCTGGATCTGCAAGGGGCCCTCCGGATCCACCGACGGCGGCGGGCAGTGGTCCCGGATGGTCTCGAAGAGCGGGCGCATGTCCGTGCCCGTTTCCCCCTCCTTGAGCGACGCCCAGCCGTGCAGCGCCGATGTGTACACGATGGGGAAGTCCAGCTGCTCGTCGGTGGCGCCGAGGCGGTGGAACAGATCGAAGGTCTGGTCCACCACCCAGTGCGGGCGCGCGCCGTCCCGGTCCACCTTGTTCACGACCACGATGGGATGCAGCCCGTGCTTGAACGCCTTCTGCGTGACGAAGCGCGTCTGCGGCATGGGCCCGTCCACCGCGTCCACGAGCAGCAGCACGC
>CAYYFX010000085.1:0-17793 GCA_964471155.1 uncultured Gemmatimonadota bacterium
CCTCGCGTCAGGCGGCGGCATCCCGCCGGGACAGCACATTCTCCGCACCACAACTCACGGGATGCGGATGACCTGGCCGGCTTTGAGCAGGGAGCTGCGGCGGAGGTTGTTCGCGCGCAGCAGCTCCGACACGCTCACGCCCGTCCTCTGCGAGATGTTCCAGAGGGTGTCGCCGGGTGCCACCTTCACGAAGGTGCCGCGGGTCGCGGCGGTGGGGGAGGTTTCCGCGGAACGGGACGAGCGGCGGTCGGGGACGGTGATGCGCTGGCCAGGGTAGATGTGGCGGCCGAGCTTGTTCAGGCGGCGGATCTGGCCGGTGGAGGTGCCGTAGCGCTGCGCGATCGTGGAGAGGGTGTCGCCCCGTCGCACGGTGTGGACCGTGGTGGACCGGCTCGAGGCGCGCGACGACGGGGAACGGTCGTCGGCCATCGCCAGCTTCGGGAGGTTCGCCGCGGACTTCTGGCCCTGCGGGATGAGGAGCTCCTGACCCACGCTCAACCGGTGCCGGCTCTTCAGGCTGTTCGCCTGGACGATGGCATCCACGGTCGTGCGGTACCCGCCGGCGATCCTCGACAGGGTCTCGCCGCGCCGCACCACGTGGTGGGCCCAGCGGACCCGCGCGCTCGGGGGCAGCTCGGCCAGCGCCAACTGCGCCTTCTCTGCCGCGCCGGCGGGGACGCGTACCTCCCAGGACCCGGTGTCCGGCGGCGTGCAGCGGCGCACGAGCGCCGGATTCAGGTCCGCCAGCGTGTGGGCGTCCGTGCCGGCGCATTCCGCCAGCACGTCGAAGTCCACGCAGCCGTCCACGGTCACGGACTCGGTGGCCGGCGCGGCCCCTTCGCCGCGCGAGAAACCGTACTTCTCGGGATCCATCCCGATGATCATGGCCGCGTAGAACTTCGGGATGTGGTTGCGCGTCTCGCGCGGCAGCGAGAGGCGCCAGAAGTCGCGGGTGCCCTGACGCGCGATCTGCTTGCGCACGCGGCCCTCGCCCACGTTGTACGCGGCAATGGCCAGCTCCCAGTCCTGGAACTCGACGTAGAGGTCCTTCAGGTATCGCGCCGCGGCATCCGTGGACCGCACCGGATCCCGGCGCTCGTCCACCCACCAGTCCGCGCGCAGCCCGTAGCGCCGGCCCGTGGAACGGACGAACTGCCACAGCCCGACGGCGTGGGCCCACGAGTAGGCGTGCGGGGAGAAGCCGCTCTCGATCATCGACGCGAATGCCAGCTCCGGCGGGAGCTGGTGCCGGGCGAGGGTCTCCTCGAAGATGCGGTCGTACGCCGGTTTCCGGTCCAGCCACTTCTGGAAGACCTTGCGCCCGTCCCCGCAGAAGTAGTCCAGCCAGCGGTCGATGTCGCGGTTCTGCTTCGGCGTGATCTCCCCGTGGAGCACCGTCCAGGTGCTGCCGGCCTGCGGCTGCGGCTCGACCTCGACGACTTCCTCCTCCGCGAACGTCATGTCGGCGATCTTGTCGAGGAAGTACTCCGACTTCGCGAGCAGCGTCTCCGCGTCCCGGGCGTCCAGCGTGGCCGCCTCCTCGGACCCGGCGAACGCGAGCGCCTCGAGGACGTTATGGAAGTGCTCCTCGGCGTCCCGGTAGCTCTCCTGGACGAACGCGCGGACTCCCTCGAGGTACTCGTGATTCGCGTCCTCCAGGGTCTCCGCGGCGGGGGAGACGCCGGACTCCAGCAGGGCGGCAGGGTCGGGGGCGACGTTGGGGGTCCCGCCGCAGCCGGCCAGGATGGCGGCCATGGGCACGGCGAGGAATCGGGCCGACAAGCGCAAGACGTCCTCCGTGGTCGGGTCGGACTCCGGGTCGTGCGGGCGACGGGGGGCGCCCTGGGAGTGTTTGCTCCATGCATCGGCATTCCTGCCGCCCGGATGAATCCCGGAGCGCCAGGGAAGCCGAGGAGATGCGAGAATCGTCCAAGGACCGGGGAACGTCAACCGCCGACGCCCGCAGGGGAACGTCAACCGCCGACGCCCGCACCGGCCCCCGCGCGCCCACCGGTCCGTCCCAGGGCGGCGCGGGAGAACTCGTGGCCCGGATCGAGAGCGAGGGCGCGCTGCCACGCCTCGCGCGCGCGATCCACCTGTCCGAGCCCTTCCCATGCGACTCCGAGATTGTACCAAGTCGGCGGGTCCTCCGGGTCGACCTCGAGGATCTTCTGCAGCTCGGGAACCGCCTCCCCGGGCTTTCCGAGGCGCAAGAATGCGCAAGCAAGCTCGAATCGGGGCACACGGTCCGCGTGATGCGGCGGAAGGTCCAGCGCCTTGCGGTAGGCGTCCACCGCGTTCGCGTCCTGGCCGGCGGCCACGTTCAAGTGCCCCAACATCTGGTACAGCTCCTTGTTCCGCGGATCGCGCGCCAGCGCCTGTCGCAGCGGCACGGCCGCCGCGTCGAGCTGACCCGCGGACAGGAGCGCCTGCGTCCTCGCCATCAGGGCCTCGATCGCCACCATGCGCTTGGGATCCGGGGCGTCGTCGCGCTTCGCCTCCCCTCCGGCGAGATAGCCCAGGGCGGCCAGGGCCTCCCGCGCCGCGGGATCCAGCGCCTCGGGTTCGGGCGCGGCCGCCGCCGCCGCCCCGGCCATCACGCCGAGCGTGTCCGCCAGCGAGGCCGCGATCCCCGGATGGTCCACCGCGGCGTTCGCCACCTCGCCCGGATCCGCCTCCAGGTCGTACAGCTCCGGCTCGGGCGCCTCGATGTACTTCCAGTCGCCGTCCTGCACCGCGGTCAGCTCCGACCATCCGTAGTGGAAGCGCGGGTAGAACGTCTCCGCGTACGCCACGCGCTCCCCGCCCTCGAGCGCCGAGTGCCCCGCGCCGGGAGCATCCTCCGGATCGAGGCCGAGCAGGTCGAACGCCGTGGCCGGGAAGTCGATCTGCCGGAAGACCTCCGCCGCCGGTCCCGGCGTCCCCGGGGCGGGCCAGATCACCGCCGGGATGCGGATGGTGGACGCGTACACGAACAAGCCGTGCGTGGCCTCGCCGTGGTCGCCGCGCCCCTCGCCGTGGTCGGCGAGCACGACGGTCCAGAACGGCCGCCCCGTGTCCCGGGCCGCGTCGACGGCGGCTCCCAGCGCGGCGTCCGCGACCGCCACGTCCGCCAGATACGGATCCCGGGCGCTCGCGTTCAGCAGCGGCCGCGGCGCATCGTGCGGGGTGTGGGCGTCGAAGAGATGGATCCACACGAACCAGCGCGCCGCCCCCGCCGCCTGTTGCCCCCACCACGCGCGCGCCGCGGCCACGGCCTCCACCCCCGGCCGCTGCACCATGACGAAGCCGGCGGGTCGGCTCGTGTCCACGTCGTCGAACGTGGCGAACCCGCGGTCGAACCCGAAGCGCGCGTCCAGCGGGAACGCCGTCACGAAGGCAGCGGTCCCCAGTCCGTGCGACGCGAGCGCCGCGGCCACGTTCGGCACCTCCGGTCCGAGGCGGAACGCGCCGTTGTCGCGCACGCCGTGGGCCGGCGGATCCAGTCCGGTCAGGATGCTCGCGTGCGAAGGCGCGGTCAGGGGCGTGGCCGCCAGGCCCGTCTCGAACTGCCGCCCCTGCCGGGCGAGCCGGTCCAGATGGCGCGTCCGCGCCACGGGGTTGCCGCCGCAGCCGGCGGCGTCCGCGCGGAAGGTGTCCAGCGTGACCAGCAGCAGGGATGCGTCCGCGCGGACCGGAGCGGCGGTCGCACCCGCGGAGCTTCCCGGAGGCGGGGGGGACGTCTCCGGCGCGCAGGACACGATCGCCGCGGCGGCGGCGCACGCGGCCGCGGTCCGGAGTCCTTCGAGCCGACACCCCGCACGGCGCCTCCCCCGCGTCACGGCGAGGCCTCCGGCGCCGCGGCGGCGCGTTCCGACGGGCGGCGTGCCGCCGCGAGCTCCGACAGGCGGCGCGCCTCGGCGGCGTCTCCACGCTGCGCCGCGAGACGCGCCAGCGCGGCCCACGGTTCGCCGCGTTCCGGCGCGATCGCCCCCGCGCGCTCGTACGCCGCGCGCGCCTCGTCCATGCGTCCCGCCTCCGCGCTCAAGTCCCCCGAGGTCATCCACAGCGCGAAGGACCCGGGATTCGTCCGGCGCCCGTCCTCCAGCAGCTGCCGCGCCTCGTCGCGGTGGCCGCGCTCCCAGCGCAGGATCGCGAGGTGCGCCCAGGCCTGGTCGACGCGCGCGTCCTTCGCGATCGCGCTCCGATAGTAGTCCATCGCGGTGTCGACGTTGCCCAGCCGGCGGTGGCAGTCCGCCAGGTGGAAGAGCACCGTGGCGTTGTCCGGATCGGCGCGGTACGCGCGCTGCAGCGGGCCGAGCGCCTGCTGGAGTCGACCCTCCCCCGCGAGTGACATCCCGCGGAACAGCTCGTTGATCACGTCGAGGTGGTCCTTCGGATTCTTCGTCGGGTCGTAGTCCGGCGCCGCCGGCGTGCCGAGATAGCCGAGCGCCCCCAGCTTCTCCTGCGCCGCGGCGTCCAGCGCGGCCGCGGGCGCCTCCGGCGGCGACGCCACCTCCTCCAGCGCCGCGCGCAGGGGATCCGCGGCCGCCGCCCGTTCCCGGACGAGGTTCGTCCGTTCGCCGGGGTCGGCCACCCGGTCGTACAGCTCCGGGCTCGGGCCCTCCACGTAGGCGAGCCGCGCGTCCCGCCACGACAGCAGCGGGCTCCACCGGTAGTGCAGCATCGGGTAGTAGGTCTCGCCGTACACGCCCGTGCGCGCCGGGCCGGCCGCGAGCGCGGACCGGCCGTCGATGTCCGCCAGCGGCGGGAGGCCCAGGGCCTCGAGCAGCGTGGGCGCGAGGTCCGCGTAGGACATCACCGGCTCGTGCACGCCGTGCATCCGCCCGGCGGCCGGACTCGTGCCCGGCGCGCGGATGCCGAGGAGGCCGCGCATCGTCTCCTCGTGCAGGAGGATGCCGTGCGTCATCTCGCCGTGGTCGCCCAGTCCCTCGCCGTGATCCGACACGATCGCGAGCACGGGGTCCCGGCCGACCGACTCCACGCCGCGCAGGAGGCGTCCCAGCTCGGCGTCCATCCCGCGGATCTCCCGCTCGTAGTCCGTGCCCGCGGGCAGGCCGGCGTACGCGCCGAGCGGTTCGTAGGGATGGTGCGGGTCGAAGAAGTGGACCCATGCGAACCAGCGCCCCGCGGCCGCGGGCGTCCCCAGCCAGGCGAGCACCCGGTCCACCACGTCGGATGCGCGTCGCTCCGCGTACAGCAGTCCGGCCGGTCCTTCGGGACCGAGATCCTCGTCGAACGTGTCGAAGCCGGGGGCGAATCCGAAGCGGCTCTCCAGCGGGAACGCCGCGATGAACGCCGCCGTGGCCAGCCCCCGATCGCGGACGTGGGTCGCCAGCGTCGGCACCGACGGGTCCAGGACGAACAGCGCGTTCTCGCGCACGCCGTGGCGGTAGGGCTCGAGCCCGGTGAGCATCGTCGCGTGCGAGATCGCCGTGAGGGGCGCGGGGGCGTACGCGTTCCGCG
The DNA here is from genome assembly GCA_964471155.1 of uncultured Gemmatimonadota bacterium. Classification (GTDB taxonomy): domain Bacteria; phylum ARS69; class ARS69; order ARS69; family ARS69; genus CAYYFX01. Next base: position 5,467 of record CAYYFX010000085.1, read on the forward strand.
CGATCCACCCCGCGCGCAGCGCGCGGTCCAGCCGGGGCGTCCATCCGCCGGGATTGCCGTAGCAGCCGACCCGGTCCGCCCGCAGCGTGTCCAGCGTGATCAGCAGCAGGTCCAGCGGCGCGGGACCGCGCGGCGCGGGAGCCGGTTTGCCGCAGCCGGCGCACACCATCAACGCGGCCAGGAGCGCGGCGCCGCGGGAGGCGGGGAGACTCACCGCGCCCGGGCCTCGGCGTCTGCGAGCATGTTCGCCACCTTCGTGCTGCCGCGGGCCGCCGTGCGCGCGATGCGCAGGTGCGGGATGGCCTCGGCGGGGCGATCCAGCGCCAGCAGCGCCTCGCCCAGCGTCGCGTGGATCGGCGCCTCGTTCAGGTGCGGCTCGAGGGACAGCGCGGTGCGCGCGGCGTCCGCCGCCTCGCGGGCCCGTCCGACGGACATGTAGGTTCCCGAGAGGAAGGCGTACGCCTCCTTCGCCGAGGGGTCCAGCCGGACGGCGTCGAGGAAGTGCCGCTCCGCATCCCGCAGGTTCCCCGCGAGGTACGCCTCCTCGCCGCGGAAGAGCGCGGAAGCGCCCGGCGCCCCGTCCTTGGGATCCTTGCGCAGGTCGGCGTCGCGCGGATCCCCGATCGAGGCCACGTAGCCGAGGGACCGCAGCTGCTCCGCGGTGCGCTCGTCCAGCCGGCTCGGCGCCTGCCCTCCCTCGGCGGCGAGAGCCGCATCCACGCGTTCCGACAGATCCGCCGCCACGTCCGCATGCGCTGCCAGCACGTTGCGCGACTCGGCCGGGTCCTCCACGAGGTCGTACAGCTCCGGGCGCGGAGCGCGCACGAACTTCCAGCGTTCCGTGCGGATGCCGTGCAGCGGAGCCCAGCCGCGCATCAGCTCCGTGTGCTTCGTCTCCACGTAGGCATGCTCCGCGGTCGCCGGCTGCTGCAGCGGCGTTCCCGTCAGGTCGCTCGCGTCGCCGCCCAGGGCGGCCAGCAGGGTGGGGGCCACGTCGAGGAGCGGGCGCTGCTCCGCCTCGAGGTGGGGCGCCACGCCGGGACCGCTCCAGATCATCGGGACGCGCTGCGTCTCGTCGTACACGAAGAGGCCGTGCGAGATCTCGCCGTGCCGGCCGAGTGCCTCGCCGTGGTCGGCGACCGCCAGCACCGCGGGGCGGCGGCCGTCCCGGGCCAGCCGCTGCAGGAAGCGGCGCAGCTCGTGATCCACGTAGGACACCTCGCCCTCGTGCGCGCCGGAGGGGGCGAGGGTCCGGGCCGCGTCGGTCCACGGGGCGGGCGCCGCGTAGGGATAGTGCGGATCGTACACGTGCGCCCACAGGAAGGGACGCGCGTCGTCCGGCAGGGACTCCATCCAGGCTGCCGCCGGGGCGAAGACATCGGTGGCGCGCCGCTCCGGGGGGCGGCGCCGATCGGCCGCACTCCGGAACTTCGCGTCGTACGGATCGAAGCCCTGGTCGAGTCCGAAGCGCGCGGCCAGCGGGAAGGCGCCGACGAACGCGCCGCACGGCGTGCCCGGCGGGAGCCGTTCCGGGACCGTGCGGAGGGACTCCGCCACGACGAACAGACCGTTCTCCCGGGCGCCGTGCGCCGGCGGGTCCATGCCCGTCAGCATCGTGGTGTGGGAGGGGAGGGTCAGCGGGGCCGGGGACACGGCATCCATCACCTGGATGCCGGACCGGGCCAGGCGATCGAGTTCCGGGGTCCGGACGGCCGGGTTCCCGTAGCACGCCACGCGGTCCGCGGAGACGGTGTCCAGGGAGATCAGGAGGACGGCATCGTCCGCGCCGTCCCGGCCGCGCGGCGCACAGGCGAGGACGGCCACGAGGAGCATCGCGGCGCACGCAGCCGCGGCGGGTGGGCGGGGGGCGGCAGGGGGGGGGGGCGGCAGGGGCGACTCCGACGCGTGGGGTGCGCGATGATCGGCCGCGGCTCGCGGGGTTGAAAATGAAGACGGGGCGCCGGACCCGGCGCCCCTTCCCTTGACCCAGCGAACAGCGTCAGCAGTGCTGTGCGCAGAACCCTAGCGGTACAGGTTCTTGATGTTGCCCCAGGACTCGGCCTCGACCGCGAGAGGCTCGCAGACGAGATCCACGTCCCACAGGAGCTGCGCGTCGCACGTGCCGTCGTTGAAGAACGCGGAACCGGGGCAGGCGCCGCCGGGACCGTAGTAGAACGAGCGGTTCACACGGGTGACCGGGTAGCACGTCCCGCAGGCCGCCGGGCCGGTCGGGCCCGCGCCCGGGTGATCGGTCGCCAGGGCCAGCGGCGAGCCGCTGCCGGCGCCGAGCGTGGCGTGCATCACGAAGTTCGACGGGACGACGGCCGTCCAAGCGAAGATGTTCCAGCCCGTCACCGGGAGGAAGACCTGCGACTCGATCGGCGCGCCGGTCGGGCAGCACTCGGCGTTCGTCGCGCTCACGGCCATCGTGCCCGTGAACCCGTAGCCCGTCGGGGTGCCGGAGTACACGTAGTGCCAGCTGGCGACCACGCCGGTCTGCTCGTCGGCGCCGCAGCAGCTCTGGTAGCACACGCCGAACTGATCGCTCGCCGCGAAGCCGGAGAGGATCCAGATCCAGCCGGTGCAGATGTTGTAGTACTGGAGCGTGCAAGTCGTGCCGGCGTTCCACGCATCGGCGCGGCTCTCGTCGGTCATGCGAGCGGCCCTCTTCTCCAGCGCGAAGCTGGAGCTCGCCAGCACGAGCATCGCCGACAGCGCGAAGGCAGTCATGAAGAACTTACGCATGTGCTTAGCCCCCTTGAGGATGACACCGGCTTCCGCGTGCCGCACCCGACGCGTCGGGCACATTCCGCGGAACCACGGCTTGGTCGTCGAACAGCCGACCGCGGGAGACGCATCGGCAAGCCTGCCGAGCGGATCACCTCTCGCAAGGTCGCCGGGATATCAGCCCCGTTCCCACGTACCCGCGGTTCGGGGGCCACGCATCCCCGGAGAGATTGCTCTCTCCGTGCGTGACTGACCGTAGCATGTCGCCCCGCCCGGGTCAAGCGGGGGCGGCGGTTCCGAGCGGGACGCGCCGACGGTCTTCCGGGACGGGGCGGCGGCCGGCGGGTCGGAGCCGGTCGGTCGGAGCCGGCCCGTTGTTGCCGGCCGGTCGGAACTGCGGGACACGGACCGATGGCGTACACTCCGCCGGCACATCGACCGATCGCCCGGGGATGGGGAGGGGTGATGCGCGACCGATCCTGGATGCCCTGGTTGATCCTGGCCGCCGCCCTGACCTACCGCTTGGTCTATTTCATCCAGATCCGGGGGAATCCGTACTTCGACGCCCCCATCATGGATGAGGGGTACCACGACCTCTGGGCGCGTGAGATCGCGCGGGGCGACTGGGCCGAGCGGATCCCGTTCTACCGGGCCCCCCTGTACCCGGCGCTCCTGGGGCTGGTCTACCGGCTGTTCGGCGCCGACCCCGCGCCCTTCGCCTGGATCCGGGGCGCGCAACTCCTCCTCGGCGCCCTGACGCCGCCGCTCGTTCTGCTCGTCGCGCGCCGGCTCGTGCCCGGGCGCCCGGCCGTGGCCTGGATCGCCGCGGCCGTGACCGCGCTGGACGGGATGCTCCTGTACTTCGAGGCGGACCTCCTCCTCGAGAGCCTGCTCGCCCCGCTCGGCCTCGTCTCGATCCTGCTGATGCTGCGCGCCGGGGACTCTCCCACCGTCGCGCGCTGGCTTGCCGCCGGTCTCGCCCTCGGGGCGTTCGCCGCCACGCGTCCGAACATCCTCGCGTTCGCGCCGTTCCTGTTCGTGGCGGCGCTCGGGTGGCGCGGCGCGACCTTCTCCCTGCGCCGCCCGCTGCTCGGCCCCGCCCTCGCGCTCACGCTCGGCGTGTGCGTCTTCGTGCTGCCCATCGCCGCGCTGAACCGGTTCGTCGGGCACGACCGCACGTTCGTCGCCTGGCAGGGCGGGATCAACTTCTTCCTCGGCAACAACCCGGAGGCCAACGGCTGGTCGGCCACGGCGCCCTCGCTCCTGCGCACGGACTGGTGGGGCGGCTACGACGACGCGATCGCGATCGCCGAGGCGGACGCCGGGCGCACGCTGAAGCCCGCGGAGGTCTCGGACTACTGGTTCGAGCGCGGCCTCGCCTACTGGCGCGAGGATCCCGGCGCGGCCCTGCTGCTCACGCTGAAGAAGACGGCCTTCTTCCTGTCGGGGCTCGAGTTCTCGAACAACCGCGACATCGCGATGTTCATGCGGACGTTCGGGTCGACGGCGGCGCCGGGCATGCACTTCCTCACGGTGCTGATCCCGCTGTCGTTCGCGGGGGCCGTGCTCCTCTGGCGCGACGGCCGTCCCGGGCCGCGGGTCGTGCTCCTGTGGGTGGCGGTCTACTCCGCCACGGTGCTGGCGTTCTTCGTGACGGCGCGCTACCGCGTCCCGCTGCGGCCCGTGCTGGCGATCCTCGCGGCCCACGGCGCGCTCGCGCTCGCCGGCGGGATCCGGCGGCGTGACCGCCGCGCGTTCGCCGGGGCCGTCGCGGTCGCCGTCCTCGGGGTCGCCCTGAACGCGAACCCATGGGTCCGGGAGTACCGGCCCACTCCGGCCCAGTTCTTCCAGTCGGTCGCGAACATCCACCAGGATCGCGGGCGGCCGGACGAGGCGCTCGTCTGGCAGCGGCGGGCGCTGGAGGTGGATCCGGCCTACCCGGAGGGGAACCTGAATGCGGGCACGCTGTACATGCAGCTGGGGCGGACCGCGGAAGCCATCGCGCACTTCGAGCGGGAGCGGCAGCTCGATCCCGAGGACGCGCGCAACCTCGCATCCCTGGGGCAGGCGTACGCGCGCGCCGGCCGGCCGCAGGACGCGGATCGCGCGTACGCGGCGGCGATCGAGGCTGGCCTCACCGACGCCGCCGTGCTTTACAACCGGGGGGTGACGCTGGAACGATTGGGACGGCCCGAGGACGCGCGCGCGTCGTACCTTCGGGCGGTGGAGGCGGACTCCTCGTTCGCGGAGGCATGGAACAACCTCGGCGTGCTGGATGCACGCGAGGGTCGTCTGGACGAGGCGGTCGCCCGCTGGCGCACCGCCCTGCGGCACGCCCCGGGCCATCCCGGGGCCACCGAGAACCTGGAGCGTGCCCTGAGCATGCAGGAGGAGGAAGTCCGGTGACGCATCGCACGAAGTTCGGGTCCCCGCCGGTCCGTCGGGCCGCACTCGCTGTGCTCCTGCTCGTGACGCCGGGCGCCGCGCGGGCGGCCACGCTCCACGTGCCGGCGGACCACGGCACCATCCAGGCCGCCGTGAGCGCGGCGGCCGCCGGGGACACGGTGCTGGTGGCTCCGGGCGAGTACCGCGAGCTGATCCGCATGAAGAACGGCGTCGTGCTCCGCGCGGCGGCCGGGCCGGACTCCACCGTGCTGTACACGCCCGGGCTCGGGGCGAGCCTGATGGAGGAGCGGCTGCTGGAGTTCGAGCCGGGCGTGGACCGCTCGACCGTCGTGGAGGGTTTCACGATGGACGCCGAAGGCATCCGCGGCGCGGCCGTGTATTGCGAGCAGGCCTCGCCCACGATCCGCGGCAACGTGATCCGCGACTTCGGGTGGGGGGTCAACCTCCGGGATGGATCCGACGCGCTGCTCGAGCGCAACGTGATCGAGGGGGGGCGGTCGTTCGGCGTGCTGATCTTCGCGTCGTCCCCCGAGCTGCGCGGGAACACGATCACCGACAACCAGCCGCGCGGCATCTCCATCAGCGGGCGCAAGTCCAGGCCCGTGATCGGCGGCCGGCCGGAGTGGGCGAACCGGATCTACGGGCAGACGTTCGCGGTGGTCAACGAGTCGCGGAACGACATCGACGCCACGTACAACGACTGGGGCTGGGCCACGGTCGTGGAGATGGAGCGGCTGCCGTACCCCGCGGACATCACGGCCATCGCGGACGGCAACGACGTGGGGGAGACGGCGCGGGGGCGCGGCGTCGTGGACTACCGCCACTGGTTCCGGCCCAAGGAGGAGGACGTCGCCGCCGCGGCGGCAGCGGCTCCTTCGGCCACGCCGGATGCGGCCATGATGGATGGGGCCGACGCGAATGCGGCCTCGCCGGATGCGGTCGCGCCCGCCGGCGGCGATTCCGCGGGCGTCACCGCCGCACCTGCCCCGGAGGCCGCGGCGACGGGCGCGCCGCGCTGGCTGCTGCCGGCGGCGCTGGGCGTCGGGCTGGTGCTCGTCTTCGTGATCGTGTCGCGCCGGAACTCCGCGTGACCGCGGTCCGGCGTCAGCGGACACGCGTGATCTTGCGGACCTCGGAGTAGTAGTCCAGCTCCACGCGCAGGAAGTAGACGCCCGCGGGCACCTCGGCGCCCGTCGCGTCGAGGCCGTCCCACGCGACGTTGAAGCGCGCCGACTCCAGCTCGCGGAAGACGCCGAGGTCCCGCACCAGGCGACCGCGGACGTCGAAGACGGCGACGCGCACGTCGCGCCACAGCGGCGTGAAGGGGCTCCGCGGATCGTCGGGGTCGCCGGGGGAGCGGGGGTCCGGGGAGCGCGGCGGGAAGTCCGGGCCGCCGCCGTCGTCGTCGCCGGGCACGCCCGGGTTTCCCGAACCCGCGCGGGGACCGCGGGGCACGGCCACGCTGAAGAGGAAATCGCCCGCGGACGGGTTCGGCGCCACGGACACGCGCGCGCCGTCGCCCGCCTCCGGCAGCACGGCCAGCCCCTCGCCGGTGGCCAGCGTCTTCGTGCCGCGCCCCTCGATGTCCACGGCGAGCCGGTACCGGTAGCGGTGCCCCGCGTCCACCCCGGTGTCCACGAACACGTGCCGGTCGTGCCGTCCGCGCCGCGACGCGATGTCCGCGACGAGGACCTCCTCCGCGCCGTCGCGGCGGCGCCACAGGTGGTAGGTGCCGCCGAAGTCCTCCCCTTCCACCTGCCAGCCCACGCCGAAGCCGCGCGGCTCCGCGTACACGTCCAGGAACTCGCTGCGGAGCTTCACGTCGTGCACGAAGAACGCGATCTCGGCGGGGTAGCGGTCGTAGAACCCGACGGAGTTGACCCCACGCACGCGCAGCCGGTGGTGCCCGCCGCCGAGTTCCGGCAGGTACAGCACCCACTCCTCGCTCTGCCGCGAGAAGAAGCCGTCCACCGGATAGCCCCCGCGCCACTGGCTGGCGTCCACGGAGAACTCCACGCGGCGGATGGTATTGATCGTCTGCGGCGTCCCGAACCGGGACGGCGCCTGGAACGGGACGTCCCAGGTGTCGCCGGAGACGGTCACGTTCAGCGACGACTCCAGCGTGTCCGGCAGCGTGGACAGGATGCGCGTGTCCGGGTACGTCGAGAGGACATCGGCGATGCCGTCGCGATCCGTGTCCCAGAGGCCCACCGCGCCCTTCGTGTAGCGGCACGGTTGGATCACGGTCTCCATGTTCGCCGCGTCCTCGGCGCTGTACTCGCCCGCGCTGCGCATGACGCAGCGGCCCTCGTTGTGGGGGCAGGAGACGCAGTTGTCGTTCGGCACGTTCAGGTACCCGGCGACCGCGCCGCAGCCGAAGCACGCGCCGGAGTACTCGTCCAGGGCCTGGTAGATGTGACCCATCTCGTGCGCGATCACGCGCGCCAGCTCCTGCTCCAGGAGGGGGCCGTTCCCGCGCGTGGCCACGGTGTGCGGCCCGCCGAGGTACGCGTAGGCCAGGGCGCTCGTGGACAGGAAGCCCTCCGCGTCGAGGATGAACTGCGTCCAGGCCCAGTTCCCGCTGTAGCGCGCCTTGAGTTCCTCGTTCATGCGGTCGAGGTTGACGTACGCGCAGTCGCCGGACCAGCCCAGGTCCGCCACGGTGTCGCCGATGTAGCCGATCTCGTCGTCCAGGCGCGGCGCCGCGGGCTCCGTGGCGGTCCGCGGCGTTCCGTGGTCCACGATCACGAAGCTGGCGGAGTGCCCCGACTTCAGGCTCCACCAGTGGCAGGCGCGCGTGAGCTGCGCCAGCGTGGATTCGATCTCGTCCGCGGTCCAGTCCTCCCAGGTGCCCTCGCCTTCGCTCTCCGGGCGGATGAGGCTGACGATGCTGCGGCCCTGGATGAAGTGCGTGCGGCCGTAGCCGCTGACGTTGCAGCGAAGCGAGGGACCGCCGCGCTCCGCGAGCGCCTGCTCCAGGGTCTTCGCCCCGTCGCAGATGCGCACGTTCTCCCGCAAACCCGCAGGCTGGGGCTCCACGACCGGCGTGTCGAAGCCATCGTTCCACCAGCGCAGCAGGCCGCGCGCGGGTCCCGCCGCCGCGCGCAGCGACGCCGGCGCGGGCCCGGACAGCACTTCGCGGATCGCGGGCTCGGCCGCGAGGCGCGTGCGGACCCCCGGGCCGTCCACGACCACGAGGCCGGCCCGCGCCACCGCCACCGGCACCCGCGTTCCGGCCGCCTCGAGGCGGTCGAGGAGCGCGGCCAGCGCCCCGCCGTCGAGGTCCGGCGCGAGGGCGACGATCGTGGGCTCGGGGGTCAGCTCGTGGTAGGGGCGGAGGTCGGCGGCGCGCGCGGCGGGCGCGGGCGTCGCGGCCAGAAGGGCGAACGTCGCCGCGGCCGCGGCGGCGCGGCCCGCGATGCTGGCGAGCGGGGCGAGGGGCGTGACGACCCCGGTCCGGCGACGGCACGGCATGATCGCTCTCCGTTCGGACCCGAGAACCGGTTCGCCCGAACTTAGGAACGGGCCGCCGGGAATGTCAACGGGGCGGGGGCGGACCCGGCCCGGCGCGGGGACGGACCCGCCCGCGACGCCCGGCGCGGCGCGGGACCCGGGCGAGGTTTGACCGCTCGCGAAGGACGCGGCTAACGTGCCCGGTCGGCAGGTCTCCGGGGGGAGCGATGCGGGGAATCGGCGGAAGGCGGCTCGCGCGCGCGGCGGTCCTGCTGGCGGTGGCGGCCGGGACGTCGTGCGGGAAGGCGCCCCCGCGGGGGCTGCTGCTCGTGAGCATCGATACGTGTCGCGCGGACCGGATCGGGTGCTACGGCGGCCCGGTCGAGACCGTCACGCTGGACGCCCTCGCGGCACGCGGGGTGCGCTTCGCCGACGTCAGCGCGCCCACGCCGCTCACGGCCCCGTCCCACGCCAGCCTGTTGACCGGGCTGTACCCGGACCGGCACGGGGTGCGCGACAACGGCGCCGCGCGGCTGCCCGCCGGGGCGCAGAGCCTCGCCGAGATCCTGGCCGGGCACGGGTGGCACACGGGCGCGTTCGTGTCCGCCTTCCCGCTGGAGCGCCGCTTCGGGATGGACCAGGGGTTCGCCGTGTACGACGACCGCCTCACCGGCTCCGCGGCGCGCGAGGACGGGCTGGACGACTCCGGCCGCGACGCCGCGTCCCGGCTGTTCTACGACGAACGCGAGGCGTCCGCGGTCGTGGACGCGGCGCTGCCGTGGCTGGCGGAGGCGCGCCGCGGCGAGCGGCCGTGGTTCGCATGGATCCACTTCTTCGACCCGCACGCCGCGTACCGTCCTCCCGCGCGGTTCGCCCTGCGCTACGGGGCGGGCTCCTACGAGGGCGAGATCGCGTACGTGGACGAGCAGATCGGCCGGGTGCTCGACGCCCTCGGGGGCGGCGACGTCACGGTCTGCGTGGTGGCGGACCACGGCGAGGCGCTGGGGGAGCACGGCGAGGCGACGCACGGGCTCTTCGTCTACGAGGGCGTGATCCGGGTCCCGTGGATCGTCGCGGGTCCGGGCGTTCCGGCGGGGCGCACGGTGGAGGCGCCGGCGTCGCTCGTGGACGTCGCGCCCACGCTGCTCGAGCTGCTCGGCTACGAACCGCCGCCCGACGCGGACGGCGAGTCCTTCGTGCCCCGCCTGGACGGGGCGGGGACGGACGTCGCGCCGGTCTTCGGCGAGTGCCTGTGGCCGCAGCTGCACCACGGCTGGGCGCCGCTCCGCTACGTGCGCCGCGGCGCCTGGAAGCTGATCGACGCACCGACGCCGGAGCTGTACGACGTGGCGGCCGATCCCGCCGAGGCGCGCAACCTCGCGTCGGCGCGGCCGGACCTGTTCGCGGAGCTGACGGCGGACCTCGAGCGGCACGCGGCGCGCGGCGGCACGCTCGCGCCCGAGGACGTCACGCTGGACGAGGCGTCGCGCGAGCGGCTGGAGCGGCTGGGCTACGTGGGCGAGCGGCGGAGGCCCCCGGCGGCGGATCCCTGGTCCGAGGGCGGGCGCGACCCGAAGGAGATGGTGGACTTCTTCAACCGGCTGCAGAGGGTCCCCACGCTGTTCCTCGAGGGGAAGCTGGACGAGGCGCAGGTCGAGCTGGATGCGCTGCACGCGATCGACCCCGGCAACCACGACGTCGTGCTGAAGCTCGGCCTGCTCGCGCGCCTCGGCGAGCGCTGGGAGGACGCGCGGCGGTGGGCGCTGGAGGCCGTGCGGCTCGCGCCGGAGGATCCGGAGGCGAGGATGCGCCTGGCGTTCGCGCTCGTGCAGCTCGGGGACCGGGAGGGCGCCCGGGATCAGTACCGCGAGGCGATCGCGCGCCGCCCGGACGACGCGGACGCGTGGGCCCTGCTGGCCTCGCTGTTCTCGGAGGACGGCCTGCACGCGGACGCGTTGCTGGCGTTCGACCGCGCCGTGGAGCTGGCCCCCGACGACGCCGGCCTGCATGCGGCGCAGGCGGACGCGCTCGCCGCCGCCGGGCGCGCGGGCGCCGCCCTCGCCGCGTACGATCGCGCCCTCTCGCTGGATGCGAGGCTCGCCCCCGCCGTGCACGGGAAGGCGCGGCTGCTCTCGCGCGAGGGACGCCCGCGCGAGGCGGCGGACGTGCTGCGCGCGGCGCTGCCCGCGCTGGGCGAGGACGTGGACACGCTGAACAACCTGGCGTGGATCCTCGCGAACGAGTCGATCGATCCGGCGGAAGCCGTCGCGCTGGCCACCCGCGCGCGCGCCCTCGCCCCGGACGATCCCGTGGTCCTCGACACCTGGGGGTGGTCCGCGGTGCGGGCGGGCCGCGCGGCGGAGGCGGTGGCCCCGCTGGAGGCGGCGCTCCGCGCGACCGGGGATCCGGAGGTGCGCGCGCACCTGGCCGCCGCCCTCGGCGCGTCCGGGCGCGACGCGGACGCGCGCGCGCTGGCGCGCGCGGCGGTGGCGGAGCGGCCGGAACTGGAGCGGATCCCCGAGGTGGCGCGGCTCCTCCGCTGAGCGCGCGCTACGATCCGGGCGGCGTCCCCACGGGCGGGACTTCCGGCGCGGCCGACCAGGGCACGACGCGGTTGCGGCCGCGCGTCTTCGCCGCGTACAGCGCCACGCGATCCGCGCGGTCGATGAGCTGCTTCGCGGTGGCCGCGTCGTCCGGATACAGCGCGAAGCCCAGCGAGATGGACAGCCGGGCCTCCTGCAGCTCCGGGATCACCTCGGAGAACTTCGTGTCGGCCACGACGCGGCGGAGCCGTTCCGCGGTGCGCGCGGCGCGCGCGCGGGTGATGGACGGCAGCAGGATGGCGAACTCCTCGCCGCCGTAGCGCGCCGCCACGTCGATCTGCCGGATGTTCGAACGCACGATGGCGGCCACGTGCGCGAGCGCGTGGTCCCCGACGAGGTGGCCGTAGCGGTCGTTGATCCGCTTGAAGTGGTCCACGTCCGCCATGAGCAGCGCGAGCGACGTGCCCATGCGGTTCGCGCGCTCGATCTCGCGCTCGATCTGGTCGTCGAAGTAGCCGCGGTTCCACAGGCCCGTCAGGCGGTCCACGAAGATCAGCTTCTCCAGGACCTCCGCCCGCACCATGGAGCCGGCGACGACCGACGCGGTCAGCACGAACAGCGCGAGCTCGTCGGCGTCGAACGCGCCGGGGGCGTCGCGCCGCACCTCCAGCAGGCCCACCACGCGATCGCCCGAGACCAGCGGCAGCGACACGAGCGCGCCGCGCTCGGTCTCCGGCGCCTCCGCGTCCGGCGCGGCGAGGTTCGGCGCGTGCAGGATGCGTCGCTCCGCCAGGGAGGCCGCGCTCACGCGCGCGCCCAGCGGGAGGAAGGGGCGCGGCATCTGCCCCCACAGCGGCAGCGGGGTGAGGCCGGACTGCGGATCGAAGAGCACGTGGAACCGCAGGTCGGTGGCGGACGTGCACTCCACGATCCGTTCGCGCAGCGGCGAGAGCGCCTCGGCCAGGTCCTCCGGCGTGCGGCACGGGGCGAAGGCCGAGAAGAGCGTGCGCGCGGGCTCCCCCGCGGCGTCCACGAAGCGGGCCGCGATGCCGGGCGGGACGTGCACCTCCTCCACGGCGCGGACGAGGCGGGGCGCCGGCGGGGCCGCGGGCGCCGGCGGGGTCGCGGGCGCTGGCGGGGTCGCGGGCGCCGGCGGCGCGACGGACTCGGGCCGGGACGGGGTCGCGGCGGCGACGCA
>CAYYFX010000086.1:0-16672 GCA_964471155.1 uncultured Gemmatimonadota bacterium
ACGCGGACACGCTGGTGATCCAGGGACCGCCGGATTGGTACATGGCGCCGAAGGGTCCGTACTTGCTGGGGGTTCTGGCGGACGGGGTTCCCTCGGTGATGGAGTTCCTGTGGGTGACGGACGAGGGGCAGTACCGGGTGCCGGCCGGGACGAAGCTGATCTGGGCAGGCGAGTGCCGAGCCGACCGGGACGTGCTGGTGGAAGACGGCGGCGTGCTGCAGGTGGAGCCGGGGACGGTGGTGACGTTCGTGTCGGACACGGACAAGGCGCCGTCGCCGGGGGGACGGTACGTGGACCGGGCGGAGATCATCCTGCAGGGCGACGGGAAGGTGCTGGGGACGCTGTCGGACCGCGTGACCTTCACGACGACGGGCGGGACGGCGGGGGGCTGGGGCGGATTCCTGGTGGATCAGCTGGCGGAGCTGGTCGGCGCACCTCCGGCGTACGGGTACGCAACGGCGTCGGAGATCCTGCACGCGGACATCGAGGATGCCCGGGAGGGGATCACGATCCGGCAGAACGGGGCGCCCGCGATCGTGGGGGTGGCGTTCGCGGACATCACGGGCAATCGGCACATCTACATCGACAGCACGGACGTGTACGTGCCGTATCCGACGGCGGCGCAGAACGCGTCCCTGGGCGGGTTCACGTGGCAGCTCAACGCGCCGACGAACGTGGTGGTGGCGAACGGGGTTCGTCCGGGGGCGGACATCGGGGCGCTGACGACCCCCGTGAACCCGGGGAAGGCGGACATTCGCTTCGATGGCAAGGTGCGGACGACCGGCGGGGCGCAGCGGGTGGTGTTCCGTCCGGAGACGATCCCGGCGGGGATCCCCCCGGGGGATCTCTGGGGCTGCCTGCGGACGGAGTGGAAGCTCGGGCAGGGGAGCGTGCTGGAGTACGCGGACATCGGGTACGCGATCATCCCGGTGATCCTGGCGTACCAGGATAGCCTGACGACGGTGCGGCACTGCGGGATCCACCACTTCAAGGACATCGGGATCTGGGTGCGGGGGGCCTACGGGGACGGCGTGATGGTGGAGAGCAACTTCGTGCGGCGCGACTCGACGGGGGCTCCGCTGGATCCGGCACATGGGCGAGAGGGGATCGTAATAGAGCAGAGCGTGGCCCTCATCTCCGGGAACACGGTGCTGTTGGAGGGAATGCAGATTGCGAGCGGCGGCGCCGCGCTGCGGATCTCGAACACGAAGACGTACTGTCAGTCCGGAACGGCGACTCCGGAGTCGTTGACCGTCGTGGACAACGAGCTGCTGGGACCGGGCGGTGAAGAGGACACGGGAGGCGGAGGGGGCTTTGTCGGTCTTCAAGCGGACTGGGCGTGCAGCGCACTGGAGCGGAAGACCTACATCGCCGGCAACCGGATCTGCGGGTGGAACGCCGCGGGGATGCGCTTCACGGAGAGTTCGGACGTGCAGGTGAACTGCAACCGTGTCGACTACGTCGTCGACGGGATCGACTTCGCACGAACGACCTCCGCCACGGGCGCCGGGGTCCGGTTCCGGAACAACGAGATCCAGACTGGAGCCTATGCGGCGACGGACCAGGTCGTCATGCGGACGGACGAGGCGGTCAAGCTCCAGGTCGGTCCGGGGAGCGCCTTCACGAAGGGGAAGAACCGCTTCATCGCGAGAGGTCAGGACTGGTACGCCTACGAGAACGACGGCAACGACACCCACGTTCTGGACGCTTCGCGGAATTACTGGAAGCGCGACATCTGGCAGCATGAGGATCCCGACTCGATTGCGCTCTACATCACCAAGGAAACCTGGGCCTCCGGAAGCGTTCTCTACGATGTTTCCTTCCCCGAGCCCTCGGGCTTCACGATCGTGTGCCTGCCGGATGCGTGCGCCGCGGATGGTGGGGCGGGAGCGGGCACGCTGCCGTCGCAGGGTCATCCTGCCACGCTTGACGATGAGCCAGCCCGGGACGCAGCCGCGGTCGCGCCCCCGAGAGCCCACCCGCTCAGGACCGGGTTCCAGCCCTTCAGCTCCCATCCCGTCCGCGGATCGGTCGAGATCGCCTTCGGGGTGGCACGCGCGAACGAGGGAAGGGTGGTCGTGGAGGTGTTCGACGTGGCGGGTCGCCGGGTGGAGACGCTGGTCGACCAGGATCTCGCGGCCGGCCGCTATCGCGTCACCTGGAACGAGGGCAGTGCAACGCCCGGCGTGTACTTCGTTCGCCTCTCGGCGGGATCGCATCGGGACGTGCGCAAGCTCGTGCGGGTGGACCGATGAGAGCGATCCGGATTGCGTGCGTCGCGACTCTGTTCCTGGTCGGGGCCGTCCACGCGAAGACGCATCGAGTGCCCTCGGAGTACGCCACCATCAACGAGGCGTTGGACGCAGCCATGGCGGGGGACTCGGTCCTGGTGGCGCCGGGGACGTACTCGTCGTACGAAACTCGGGTTTTCCCGTCGGGAGCCCTCGTGTCGTCCGTGGCGTTCCTCAAGGGAGGGGTGACGTTGCTCTCCGAGGAAGGGGCGATGAGCACGGTGCTCGAGATGAGCGCGACCACGGGATTCCCCAGCGTACTGCAGGCGTTCGAGGATCCGGGGGAAGCTGTCGTGGCGGGGTTCACGGTCACGGGCGGCAACTTGCCCGGTTTGGTCGGCGTGCAGGTTTACCGCACCGGGACGACGAAAGTGGAGGCCTGCGTGTTCCACGACATCACGGGTACGTCCGGGGAGAGCGGCATCGCTGCCACGCAGGCCGATCTCGAGGTGCGCGGGTGCATCTTCCAGGACAACGTGCTGAGCCTGTTCCAATCCGACGGGAGGCTGGTCCTGGAGGACTGCACGTTCGAGAAGGGCACGCGGGGAGCAGTTAGGTTGGTGGAGGGAGGCCGTACGCGGCCGCGATCCGCGGAGATACGCCGGTGCACTTTCAGGGATTTCACGAAGGACAGCGGCTTGGGCGGAGCGCTCTACGCTAGTTGGCTGGACGCGGTCACGATTGAGGACAGCTGCTTCGAGCGGAATCTCACGACACGGTACTCCGGAGGTGCTGTGTTCGTCGGCTCCTCACTGGTGTTTGGCTCCACGGTCACTCTGCGGGGCTGCACGTTTGTGGACAACTTCGCGATGTTCTCGGGACATGCCGGAGCCGCGTGGGTCGCGGCGTCCACGGTCCTCGTCGAGGGGAACACGTTTCACGGGAATGGCGTGGAGTTCGTCGGGGCGAATCAGGCGGGGACCCTGGTGATGGAAGGGGGGGCAGCCACGTTCCGGAACAACGTGGTCACCGGTTCGATCGTGGACGTTGCCGTCGTCTCGATCGCGAGCGGCACCGTGACCGGCTGCAACGTCTTCTGGAACAACACGGACGGGAATGTTCAGGGATTCGCCCTGACCGCCACGGACGTGGAGGCGGATCCGCTCTACTGTGACCCCGAGACCGGGGATTTCACCGTGGAGCAGGGCTCCCCATGCCTGCCGGAGAACTCTCCCGGGTGCGGGCAGGTGGGCGCGTGGGGCCAGGGATGCGGATCGGTGGCGGTGCAGCGCGAGAGCTGGGGGAAGGTCAAGAGCGGGTTTCGCGGAACCGGGGAGGGCGCGCGATGAGAGCCTTCAGGATGGCATGCGCAGGTCTGGTGCTTGCAGCTGTGGCGCCGTCCGCCTTCGCGGCGGAGCGGACGCTCGCCGTTCGGGACGTGCACGTGATCGAGGATGGACGGGGAGCGGCGCGGGTGCTGTTCCGGGTCGGAGATGTGCCTTCGTTGGACCGCGAGGCGGTGCTCCGGGCGACGCTGCGGGTGCCGTACGCGGGCGCGGCGGAGGGCCGCCGCATGGAGCTTCGGGTGAGCGCGGTGACGACGGCGTGGGACGCCGGACGGGGCTGGAGCGGCGGCTGGCGGACGCCGGGCGGGGACGTGGATCCGGAGCTGTCGGCCCGCGCCAGCGCGGATCTCTCGGGCAGCGGCGGGGTGGCGGTCTTCGACCTGACGTCCGCGTTCCGGGAGATCCACGAGGAGGGCACGTTCGCGGACGGGTTCCTGCTGACGGAACGGCATCCGTCGAGGGAGGGGCTGGCGACCGAGGACGTGGGACGGTTGGACTTCTCTCGGGCGGTGCTGGAGCTGCAGACGCAGACCGTGCTGCGACGGCCGCCTCCAGGGCATCCTGCGCGGTAGGTACCGTCCCCGGCCGCGCCGCCGAGAGCGGCACGACCAGGGCCGTCAGCTCACGACCACTTGTCCGGAACGCTCGCGGGGGCGTAGCGGTCCAGGTAGTCCAGCGCGTCGTCCGGCGTGGGCGCCACGTGCAAGAGCGCGCGGTGCTCCGGCTTCGCGAACTGCCCCTCGATGATGCGGTCCAGGAACGCCGTGAACGGGTCCCAGAAGCCGTTGACGTTCACGAGGCACAGCGGGCGCGTGTGCAGCTCCAGCTGGCGGGCGGTGAGGTTCTCCGAGACCTCCTCCAGCGTGCCGAAGCCCCCGGGCAGCGCCACGAAGCCGTCGGAGTCGCGCAGCATCACCGAGCGGCGCTCCTGCAGGTTCGCCGTGACCACCACCTCGTCGGCCTTGCCGAAACGCAGGCCGCGCTCGTCGAACGTCCGCGGGATGACCGACAGGACGCGGCCGCCCGCCGCCTTCACGGACTCCGCCAGCACCCGCATGGGTCCGGTGTTCCCGCCGCCGTAGACCAGGTTGTTCTTCCGCTCCCCGATGAGCCGGCCCAGCCGCTCCGCCGCCTCGAAATAGGCGCGGTCGACCCGGTCCGACGAGGCGCAGTACACGCAGACGTTCATGTCGACTCCCGAAGGGCGCTCGTTCCGTGGGGCTTCCCAGGATATCCCAAAGGATCGGATTCGCCAAAGGCCCGCTGGAACGCCGCCCCATCCTGGGCGAAAGTCCGCAACGGAAGGCGACGGAACCTCGCCGATGCCCGGGACTTCGGGACCCGGGACCCCGGTGGGGCGCCGGGAGGCTCTCCCGGCGGGCCGCCCGGCCCCGCCCCTCCCCGCGGAGTCGCGCCAACGAAACGCCTGCGCCGGACGTCCGAGGGTCGAGCGCAGGGAAGGAGCCCCGATGATCACGTCCGCCCCTGGAGTCCCGGACGCCGCGGCCCCCGCGGTCGCCGCACCGCCCGCCGACGCGTTCCTCGTGGAGCGCGCCCGGCGGGGCGACCTGGACGCCTTCGAGGCCCTGTACCGGATGCACGCGGGGCGCGTGCACGCGGTCTGCCTGCGGCTGGCCGCCGACGAGACGCGCGCGGCCGAGGCCGTGCAGGAGGTCTTCGTGAAGGCCTGGAAGGCGTTGCCGCGTTTCGAAGGACGCTCCGCGCTGTCCACCTGGCTGCACCGGATGGCGGTCAACGCGGTGCTGGACTCCCGCCGCGCCACCCTGCGCCGCGGCGAGGTGGCGCTGGAGCCGGACGACTCCCCGGCGGCGCTCCCGCGGCCCGGGATCGGCGGGCGCGTGGAGGCCGGGCTGGACCTGGAGCGGGCGATCGCGGCGCTGCCCGAGGCGGCGCGCGTGACCTTCGTCCTGCACGACGTGGAAGGGTATCGCCACCGGGAGATCGCCGAGATGACCGGCGCCCCGGAGGGAACGTGCCGCGCGCGGCTGCACCAGGCGCGGCGGCTGCTGCGCGAGCGGCTGAGCGCGTAGCGAAAGGAGATGGCCATGAGCGACCGCGAACTTCTGAGCCGGTACCTGGACGGCGAGCTGGGCGAGGACGAGCGCCGCGCGCTGGAGGCGCGCCTCGCCGCGGATGCCGCCCTCGCGCGGGAGCTGGACGCCCTGCGCGCGCTGGTCGCCGCCGCCGGCGCGCTGCCGCGCGCGGTGGACCCGCCGCCCGCGGCGTGGTCCGCCATCCGCGCGCGCCTCGAGACCGGCAGCGCGCGCCCCGCGTCGCGCGGGATCCCGTGGCTCGCGGCCGCCGCCGTGGCCCTCGTGGTCCTCGCCGGCGGTTTCCTGCTGGGCCGCCTGGACGCGGGACGCGGCGCCGCGCCGCCGATCGCGCAGGCGCCCGACGTCCCCGCCGTCCGCGACGACCGCGACGACCGCGGTGCGACGCCCGGGGATCCGGCGGATGCGGTGTTCGCCGCGCGGGACGCGGTCACGGCGGGCGGCGATCCGGAGAGCGACGACGTGCTGCGCCGGAACCTGGAGATCATCGACCAGGCGGTGCACCGGCTGCATGCGGCGCTCGAGGAGGATCCGTCGAACGCCAGCCTGCAGCGGCTGCTGAACGCGGAGTACAAGCGGAGGGGCGCGCTGTTGCGCCGCGCCGCGCAAGACACCTCGATGCGGACCTGAGAAGGAGACGAGCGATGCGAACGACGAGTGCGTGGTGGACGGCGGCGGCGGCGGGGCTCGCGCTCGCGACCGGCGCCGCGGCAAACCCGGTGGACGAGACGATCCCGTGCGCCAAGGACGGCACGGTCTCCGTGTCGAACGTGTCGGGATCGATCCGGATCGAGACGCACGACGCGGCCGAGGTGCGCGTCACCGGCACCGCCGACGACGAGGTGGAGGACGTGCGCGTGGAGTCGAGCGGCGGCGACGTGTCCGTCGAGGTGAAGCTCCCGCGTCGCATCCGCGGCGGCGGCGGCGACGCGGACCTCGTCATCCGCGTGCCGCGCGGCGCGGCCGTGGAGGTGGAGACCGTGTCCGCGGGCATCGAGGCCGAGGGGACGGAGGGCGACCTGGAGCTCGAGAGCGTGAGCGGCGACATCGACGTGCGCGCCGCGAAGGGCGAGCTGCGGGCGAGCACCGTGAGCGGCGCGATCGACCTCGTGTCCATCGGCGGCGAGATCGAGGCCGAGTCCGTGAGCGGCGCCATCACGATCGAGCCGAACGGCGCGCCGGTCTCGGCGGAGACGACGAGCGGGCGGGTCCGGATCGGGAAGGGGACGATCACCTCGCTCTCCTGCACGTCCGTGTCGGGCGAGATCGAGGTGAAGGTGGGGGCCGTGAAGGGCGCGTCCCCGGAGATCGACCTGGAGAACTTCTCGGGCGGCGTCCTGCTCGTGATGCCCGGGAGCATCGGCGCCGAGGTCTCGGTGGAGAGCTTCAGCGGCGGCATCGAGACCGACTTCGGCGGGCGCGTGCACCACGAGAAGATGGGGCCGGGCGCGTCGCTCGAGGAGTCGTGGGGGGACGGCGGCGTGCGGATCTCGCTCAGCACGTTCTCGGGCAGCGTGGAACTGCGCGACGCGGGCACCCGGAAGGCGGAGAAGGAGTAGCGGGAACGACGCGGCGGGCGCCCCGCGAGGGAGCGCCCGCCGCGCGCACGTCCGGACCCGTCCGGCTACTTGACCTCGAGCAGCTCCACGTCGAACACCAGCGTGGCGTCCGGCGGGATCACGCCGCCCGCGCCGCGCTTCCCGTAGGCCAGGTCGCCCGGGATCAGGAGCAGGCGCTTCTCGCCGACCTTCATCTGCGTGAACGCCACGTCCCAGCCCTTGATCACGCGGCCGACGCCGATCTGCGTCTCGAACGGCGAGCCCCGGTCCACGCTGGAATCGAACTTCGTGCCGTCCAGCAGGTAGCCCGTGTAGTGCGCGACGATGGTCTGCCCGGCCTTCGGGACCGGTCCCGTGCCCGCCTGGCGCACGTACCACTCCAGACCGTTCTCGCCCTTCTGCATCTTGGCGGGGTCCACGCCCAGGGTCTGGAAGAGCTTCGCCATCTCCGCCTTGTCCTTCCCGGCCCGGTAGGCCTTCATGCGCTCGGGGAGCTGATCCTTCTTCGCGAACTGCGCCTTCCAGTCGAAGGCTTCGGCCTCCGCGCCGGTGCGCACGATCCGGACCTTCGTCATCAGGATGTCGTCCACCGGCGTGGAGTTCTCGCCGCCCTTCATGGGCACCGTGGCCATCGACTGCGCCGCGTCCAGGCCGGACACCACCTTGCCGAACACGGAGTGCCGGTCGTTCAGGTGCGGCGTGGCGCCGAGCGTGATGAAGAACTGGCTGCCGTTCGTGTTCGGGCCGGAGTTGGCCATCGACAGCACGCCCGCGGCGTCGTGCCGCAGGCTCGCGTCGAACTCGTCGCCGAAGCTGTAGCCGGGGCCGCCGCGGCCGTTGCCGAGCGGGCAGCCGCCCTGGATCATGAATCCGGAGATGCAGCGGTGGAACTTCAGCCCGTCGTAGAACGGTCGCTTCACCATCTCGCCGGTCTGCGGGTCCTTCCACTCCATCTCGCCGGTCGCGAGCCCCACGAAATTCGCCACCGTCACCGGCGCCTTCTCGTACGCGAGGCGCGCGACGATCGTGCCCTTCGTGGTCTCGAACACGGCGTACAGGCCGGGGTCCTTCGTGGCGTCCTTCACGGCGGGGCTCTCCTGGGCGCGGGAGGTGACGGTCAACCCGGCCGCCACGGCGCCCAGGGCAAGGAGCGCGATCAGCACGCGTCGCGCGGAAAACGTTCTCGTCATCGCAGGTCCCTCGGGTCCGGGGTACGTGGCTCGTGGAGGAGGGGTCAAAGGAGCGCGATTGTACGCGCGAACGCCGGGGAGCGCCACGCCGCCGGGGTCAGCGCTCCACGACGAGGCCGGGGCCTTCGGTCACGACGCCCACGGCGGCCGCCGCCGGAGTCCCCAACTCCTTGAGGCGACGCAAGATGCGGTCCTGCTCGGCCGGGGGCGCCGCGAACAGCAGCCCGCCGGAGGTCTGCGCGTCGGCCAGGAGGAGCCGGTCCACGTCCGTGAGGCCGTTCCCCCAGGCGGTGTCCGCCGCGGCCGCCGCGAGGTTCTTCCGGGTCCCTCCCGGCACCACGCCGTCCGCCGCCAGCGCGCGAGCGCCGTCCAGCAGCGGGATCGCGCCCATCGTGAGCCGGGCGCCCACGCCGCCCGCCCGCAGCATCTCGCCCAGGTGGCCAAGCAGCCCGTAGCCGGTCACGTCCGTGGCGGCGGTGGCTCCGGCCTCCAGCATCACCCGGCACGCGTCCCGGTTCAGCGTGGCCATCACGCGCACCGCCTCGGCCAGGTCCGCCGCGCTCCGCCGTCCCTGCTTCAACGCCGTGGTGAGGATCCCGGTTCCCAGCGGTTTCGTCAGGAACAGCAGGTCCCCGGGCCTCGCGCCGCCCTTGCGGAGGATGCGCCCGGGGTCGATCCGGCCGATCACCGCCAGCCCGTACTTCGGCTCCGGGTCGTCCACGGTGTGTCCGCCCACGATCGCGACGCCGGCCTCGAGCGCCTTTGCCTCGCCGCCGACCAGGATGTCCCCGAGCACGGAGAGCGGCAGCTCCTTCGACGCGGCCGGGAAGCCCACGACGTTCAGCGCGGCGAAGGGCTCGCCGCCCATCGCGTACACGTCCGAGATGGAGTTCGCGGCCGCGATCTCGCCGTACGTGCGCGGGTCGTCCACGACGGGCGTGAAGAAGTCCACCGTCAGGATGATCGCCAGATCATCCCGCACCCGGTAGACGCCGGCGTCGTCCGGGTGGGACGTGCCCACGAGGACCTCCGGCGGCTGGTGGGGCTGTAGACGGCGCAGGACCTGCGTCGCGAGATCGGCGGAGCCGATCTTCGACGCTCAACCCGCGCAGTGCGAGAAGGCGGTCAGCCGGACTTCCGTCACGTCAGTCTCCGGAGGGGATCGGCACCGGCGGCTCCTCCCGGCTCTCGGGAGTGGTGCCGATCGGAAGGTCGCCCATGCGCGTGGACGCGTCGGGCAGCGCGGGCAACGTCACCGTGCCCTCGCTGCCGCCCAGCACGAACGCCGCGGCGCGCGCCAGCACCGCGTCGCCCCGCTCGGGGCGCTCGTACACGAGCTCGGCGGTTCCCGCGGGCCCGCGGCGGAAGCCGATCCGCTCGCGCGCGCCCGGCCGGAGCACGATCTCCCACGGCCGCATCCCGGCGGACGTCCGCACGCCGAGCACGTCCACCGGCGCGGCGCCCCGGTTGAACAGCTCCAGCCCGGCGTCGTTCCAGAGCGCGTCGATCTCCGCGCTCCGCGTGGTGCCCGGGCACAGCGGCAGGCTGGTCTCGCAGGGGAGGAGCACGTCGGCGAGCGCGAGGAACCGGTCGTCGTAGGCCAGGAGGAGCCCGGTGGTGTGCTGCTCCAGGCCGCGCCGCGGGAGGCGGACGAGGACGCGCCGGCCGAGGAAGCGGCGCAGGAGCGGGTCCGCGGCGACCGGATCGCGCCCGAGCAGCTCGCGGCCCCAGCGGGCCAGCCGATCGCGCCAGCCGGGATGCGCGCACCGCCAGAGCTGCGCGTCGCGGCGGCGGCGGGATTCGGGCGTGTCCAGGGAGGCGGGGCGCACCAGCGCCTTCAGTCGCGCGGCGGCCTCGTGGTCCAGGAGGCGGCTGGACTCCACGCACCCGCCCACGAGGCGCGGCTCGTCGTACACGATCTCCACGCCGCCCGGCACCACGTGGAGCACGCCCGAGACCCAGTCGCCCTGCTCCAGGCGCGCCTGGATGCGCTCCCCGTCGAACAGCCGCAGCGGCGTCGAGGCTCCCGCGCTGTCGGTGAACGGCCACCCGCGCATCCCGGCCCTCCGCGCCGGCGGCATCTTCGGCTGCGGCCGGACGGGCTGTCAACGCGCGGCGGTCTCTTGGCGGGTCCGGCGGACGATCAGGCGGCGGGAAGGAAGAGGTGGAGCATCTCGGCGTGGCCGGGGTCGGCGGACCGCATCGCGTGGCGCGACCCCGCGGGGACGTGCACGGCCTGGCCCGGACCCAGCAGGTGCACGACGTCGTCCACGCGGAACTCCACGCGGCCGCTCAGCACGATCGTCACCTGGTCGACGGAGTGGACGTGGGCGAGGGGGTGCGCGGCGGTGGCCCCGTCCGAGATCACGATCAGCGCGCGGCGGCTGGAGAGGAGGCGGCGCCGAACGTGCGCGTCGAGCCCCGCGTCCTCGCGATTCCAGGGAGCCACCCGGGCCGTCCGGGCATGCACGTCGCGGCGGCTCACCTTGAGGGTCTCCCGGGTCGAAGGCTCGACTCCAGGATCGGACGCGTCGGCGCGTTTCTTGATATGGTGACGCGGTCTTCCGCATGCAGAAGGTGCGAATGTCCCGCGGTTCCCGGTCGTGGTTCGTGGTCGCCCCCGCGATCGCCGCGGCGTGCGCGGCGTGCTCCGCGGTGGGCACGGACGCGCCGCGCGTCGACGAGGCTCCCGGTTTCGACGTCGCGATGTACGACGCCGCCGACCGGGACGCCCTGGAACTGAGCGTCACCGGGGAGCAGGTGGTGGGCGAAGGCGACGACGCCGCCCTCCGCGTGCGCTTCTCCTTCGTGGCGTACCGCGGCTACCCCGACCCCGCGGACGTCCGCCGCGCCACCGGCACGCTGTTCCTGCCGCTGGACGGGGCCGGCCGGCCGCGCGCCGGCCGCTCCGGCGAGGTCCTGCTGGCGGAGTTCCCCCCGGGCTCGTCGCGATCCGGGTTCGACCTGCTCGGCGGGCTGGGGCTCGACCCCGCACTGGCGCTGGGGATGGCCGCGTGCGTCGTGGACATCCGCGGCCCGGTGGTTCGCGACCTCGCCTCCTTCGTGAACCAGGACGACCCGGGCGGCCGCGGCTTCACGGGCGAGGACCAGTTCGGCTACGCGATGCTCCGGTCGTACGCGCTGGGCGGGGATCTCACGCTGCTGTGGGAGCAGCGCGTGGCGTCGGCATGGCTGCGCGCCATCCGCGCCACGGACCGCCTCGTGTCCGAGCGGCTCGGCACGCGGCGCAACCGCTTCGTGCTCGCGGGCGAGCGCTGGGGCGCCCTCGGCGCCGTGCAGGCGGCGGCGGTGGACGCGGGCGTCGCCGCGGTGGTGCTGTGCGGCTGGCCGCTGGATGCCACGGACCGGCACTTCGTGTGCTGGCGCCGCTGGGAGCGGGACGCCGGCCTCGATCCGCTCTCGGCCATCCGCCCCACGGCGTGGAGCGACTCGCGCGATCTGCTGTCCTTCCTCACGTCCAGCTGGGGCGATCCCGATCCGGGCTGCCCGTCGTGCGAGGGCAGCGGGCTCCGGTGGCGCGCGCAGTTCGATCCGCTCGCGCTGAAGCGCGGGCCGCTGGAGCGCGTGCCGCTGTGGGTCGTGCTGGGGGATTCGGATCCGGATCTCCCGCTGGACCTGCTCGCCCGCGCTTCCGTCCCGCTCGACCGCCTCGCCGCGCCGCCGCCGCCCGCGGGCGCGCCGGCCACGGTTCCCCGCGGCCCGTTCGCCGAGCGGCGGGATCTTCCCTTCGACGACCTGCTGTACCTGCGCGGCTCGCCGGCCACGCTCGCGCATCCGGAAGTGGCCGCGTCGATCACGGCATGGCTGCAGCGTCTCGCCGGCCACCGCGATCTCCCGCGCCCGCGCGTGCTGGAGGAGATCGTGGAGGGCTTCGTGGAGGTCACCGTCGTCGCCGCGGAAGGCAACGCCACGGTCACCGGCGTGGAGGTCTTCGTGCTGGACATCGGACCGCTCGACGGATCGGACTTCATGCACGAGCTGCACGCGCGCCGCCCGGGGAACCCGGCGTGGCGCGCGGTGGAGCCCCTGTACGTGGGCCACGACCGCCCCGCGAGCGGCCGGTTCTCCACGTCGCGGTGGCAGGCGCGCTTCCCCTTCGAGCCGGACCGCAACCAGGCGTACTACGCGGTCGTGCGGACGCGCGTGGGCGCGGTGACGGCGGCGCACTCGCTGCCCGTGCGCATCCTCTGGAACCTCGGGGATCCGGCGCTGGGCCCGGCGCGGTTGTAGGCTGTCACGTTCCGCAAGAATCCGCGCCGTCTGCCGAGCGCGGCGCCGCGGCCCGCGGCGCCGCGCGTGTTTCTCCTTGAGAATCCGCCGCCGTCCTCGGTAAGGTTGGGCTGGTTCGCGCGCGCCCGGAGAGCCTCCAAGCATCCTGCCACCGGAACGGGAATGAGACCCAAGATCGGCGTGGTCCAGTTCTCCGCCGTCAGCCTGGAAGGGGACGGCCACGCCCTGGCGTGCGGGATCACCTACGAGATCGCGCGCCGTCTCTCGTCGCTGGGCGGGCTGGACGCGAACGCCATCCTGCTGGGCCCGCCCGAGCGCGCGGACGAGCTGGCCGGTGCGTCGGACGCGCGCTCGCTGGAGAACGCCACCGGCCTCACCGTGCCCGGCATCGGCGCGCGGTACGAGTCGGACTACATCGTGCTCGGCCAGGTGCGCGTGACGGACGGTCTCCTGCTGGAGTACCGCGTGTT
This sequence comes from uncultured Gemmatimonadota bacterium, assembly GCA_964471155.1. GTDB lineage: Bacteria > ARS69 > ARS69 > ARS69 > ARS69 > CAYYFX01. The sequence continues at coordinate 13,120 of CAYYFX010000086.1, forward strand.
CGAGGCCGTCACCGGACGGCAGCTCCGGCAGGACTGCGTGAACGGACTGCGCACGTCCGTGTGCCGGCTGCTGGACGAGCTCGCGGAGGAGACCCGCCGCTCCATCGGCTCCATCGAGGAGGAGGAGGCGCCGGAGCCGGAGCCCGTGCTGGATCACCTGGATTTCGAGGCGTTCACCGAGTACTGCCGCGCCCGCGAGCACGAGGGGACGCCGCGCGCGCGCGTGCACCTCGCGCGCGCGCTGGAGCTGGAGCCGTCGTTCCGCGTGGCGCTCGTGGAGTACGTGTCCGCGTCCTACGCGGCGGACGAGCTGGGCAAATCGCTCGCGCTCCTGGACGCCTACCTCGCGCGGCACGGCGACGACCAGGAGATCCTGATCGCCGCCGCGAACCTGTGCCTCGCGTTCCACCGCGTGGACGAGGGCGTGGTCTACGCGCGGCGCGCGCTCGGCAACCGCCCCGGCGACGTGGAGCCGAACGTCATCATGGCGCGCTTCCTGTTCGCGCGGGAGCTGCCGGTGGAGGCGCGCGCGCACCTGGACGCGGCGCTCGCCTCGGCGGACGCGTCGGCGGACGCGCTGTACTGCCTGGGCCGGTACTTCCTGGATCTCTCGGACTTCTATCGCGCCCGGGACTACTTCGAGGAGTGCCTCGCCGCGGATCCCGGCTACTGGGTGGCGCTGCGCGACCTGCAGTGCTGCTACTACGAGCTCGGGGACTTCGCGAAGGGCATCGAGGCGTGCGAGCAGCTCCTGGAGACGGATCCCGCCGACGCCGGCAGCCAGTACAACCTCGGCCTCATCTACCAGCGCCTGGGCCGGACCACCCTCGCGGCGAAGTTCTTCGAGGAGGCGGTGCGCCGCGATCCGGAGTTCACGAAGGCCATCTTCATGCTCGGCGAGCACGCGTACGCCGCGGGCCGCTTCGAGGAGGCGCTGGGCCGCTACCGGGACGCGCTGGCCACGTCGCCGCATGCCGCGGACTCGCTCGGCCGCATCGGGGACTGCCAGGCCGCGCTCGGCCGCCCGCGCGAGGCGCACCGCTCCTACGGGCGCGCACGCGCCGCCGACCCGCTGTGGGACAACGCGCGCTTCCGGCTGTACGAGGGGCTCGCGCTCGCGGAGGACGGGGATCTGGAAGGCGCCCGGCGCGAGCTGGCGAAGGCCACCGAGCTGGACGACGCCTTCGCCGCGGCCTGGAACGAGCTGGCGTGGGTGCTGGTGCGGTCCGGCCGCGCCGAGGAGGCGCTGGACGTGGTCCGTCGCGCCGCGGAGATCGCCCCCGAGGATCCCGGCATCCTGGCCAACCTGCTGGCCGCCGTCGCGCGGCTCCCGCTGCGCGCGCGCTTCTCCCGCCGCGTCCGCCGCATCGTCCGGGACTCCCGCAACCGCATGGAAGCGCTGGCGATCCGCGGCGTCGTGCCGGAGGAGAGCGCCGCGCGCCGGGTGCGCGCGCGGTTCGGATCCTTGACCTGGTACACGGTTCGAGGGTAACCCTCCCCGGGGGTCGTGGCGCCCGGTGCGGCGCAACCGAAGACCCCCGTCCGTGAGGAGGGCGCCATGGCACCGCCGCGCGAAGTCATGCCCGTCGACGTCCTGTTCGTGGGAGCCGGTCCCGCCAGCCTGGCCGGCGCCTACCACCTGATGACGCTCGTGGAGCGGCACAACGCCCGCGTGGACGCCGAGGGCAAGGGCGGGAAGCTCGCGCCCGAGGTGGCCGTGGTGGAGAAGGGCAAGGCGCTCGGCGCCCATGCCATCTCCGGCGCGGTGCTGGACCCGCGCTCCCTGAGGGAGCTGATGCCGGACTTCCTGGAGCAGGGCTTCCCGTTCGAGTCCACCGTGGACTCCGACGAGGTGCTGTTCCTCACCGCGAACGGCAGCCACCGCCTGCCGATGACGCCGCCGCCGCTGCAGAACCACGGCAACTACATCATCAGCATCTCGAAGCTGGTGCGCTGGCTCGGCGAGAAGGTGGAGGCGAAGGGCGCGTTCATCCTCCCGGAGTTCGCCGGGCGGGAGCTGCTGTTCGACGGCGAGCGCGTCGCCGGCGTGCGCGCCACCGACCGCGGCGTGGACAAGCACGGCCAGCCGCGCGGCAACTACCAGCCCGGCCCGGACATCCGGGCGAAGGTCACCGTGCTCGGCGAGGGGCCGCGCGGCTCGCTCGCGAAGACCCTCATCGCGCGCCGCCGCCTGGACGCCGGCACGAACCCGCAGGTGTACGCCACCGGCGTGAAGGAGACGTGGAAGCTCGCGCCCGGCCGCTTCCCGAAGGGGAAGGTCGTCCACACGATGGGCTTCCCGCTGGACGCGAACACCTTCGGCGGCGGCTTCGCCTACGGCTGCGAGGGCGACGTGCTCGCCCTGGGCTTCGTCACCGCGCTGGACAGCCGGCACCCGGAGAACAGCCCGCACGCGGAGCTGCAGCGCTTCAAGACGCACCCCGTGGTGCGCGGCTGGCTCGAGGGCGGCACGGTGATCTCGTACGGCGCGAAGGCCATCCCGGAAGGCGGCTGGTTCGCGCGCCCGCGCCCGTTCACCGACGGGGCGCTGCTGATCGGCGACACCGGCGGCTTCCTGAACTCGATGCGGCTGAAGGGCATCCACCTCGCCATCAAGACCGGCATGCAGGCCGCGGAGACCGTGTTCGACGCCCTCCTCGCGGACGACTTCTCGGAGAAGCGCCTCGCCGGCTTCGACGACCGGGTGAAGGCGTCGTGGGTGAAGGACGAGCTGTGGGGCGTGCGGAACTTCCACCAGGCGATGGCGGGCAACTTCTACGCGGGGCTGCTCCGCACCGGGTTCCAGATGGCGTTCGGCGGCCTGGATCCGCTGGGCGGCCGGCTGCCCGGCGAGGCGGGTCACCGCCGGATGCGCAAGCTCTCCGAGATCCCCGCCGGGGAGCGGCATCGCCCGCGCCCGACCTTCGACAACGAGAAGCTCTTCGACCGGCTGACCAACGTGTTCCAGTCCGGCACGATGCACGGCGAGGACCAGCCGTCGCACCTGCTCGTGGCGGACACGAACATCTGCCGCACGCGTTGCGTGGAGGAGTACGGCAACCCCTGCCAGTTCTTCTGCCCCGCGGCCGTGTACGAGATGGTGGACGCGCCGGACGGGAAGAAGGATCTCCGGATCAACGCGTCGAACTGCGTGCACTGCAAGACGTGCGACATCGCGGATCCGTACGAGATCATCACGTGGGTCACGCCCGAGGGCGGGGACGGTCCGGCGTACAAGGACCTGTAGGCCATGCAGATCGATCCCGCATCGCTGGCCCAGCCCGACCGCTACAAGCTCCTCATCGGCGCCGTGGTGCCGCGGCCGATCGCCGTGGTGTCCACGCGCTCGGTGGAGGGACGGCTCAACGTGGCCCCGTTCTCGTTCTTCAACGGCATCGGTTCCGATCCCTTGATGCTGCTCTTCTGCCCCGCGAACAAGGCGGACGGCGGCGAGAAGGACACGCTGCGCAACGCGAAGCCGGAGTCCGAGGGCGGGACGGGCGAGTTCGTGGTGAACGTGGCCACGGAGGAGATCCTGGACCGGATCGTCGGG
>CAYYFX010000087.1:0-16284 GCA_964471155.1 uncultured Gemmatimonadota bacterium
GGCAGTTCGATCGGGAAGACGTTCAGCCGGTAGAACAGGTCCTCGCGGAACCGGCCGGCGGCGATCTCGCGCGGGAGATCGCGGTTCGTCGCCGCGAGCACGCGCGCATGGGCCTCGATCACCTGCGATCCGCCGAGGCGGTGGAAGCGCCGGTCCTCCAGCACGCGCAGCAGCTTCGCCTGCGTGGCGGGGCGCATCTCGGCGATCTCGTCCAGCAGGATGGTGCCGCCGCGCGCCACCTCGAACCACCCGAGCCGGCGCTCGTGCGCATCGGTGAAGGCGCCCTTCTCGTGGCCGAACAGCTCGGACTCCAGCAGCGTCTCCGCGAGCGCCGCGCAGTTCACCGTGACCAGGGGCTCCGCCCGCCGCGCCGACAGCTCGTGGATGGCGCGCGCCACGACCTCCTTGCCCGTGCCGCTCTCGCCGGTCAACAGCACCGTGGCGTCCGTGGTCGCCACCTTCTCCACGAGCGCCAGCACGCGCCGCATCGCCGCGCTCCTCCCGCGCACCATCCCGGCGGCGCCCACGTCGCCGCGGCCCACGCGCTCGCGCAGCCGCGTGTTCTCCGCGGCGAGCCGGCGCGACTCCAGCGCGCGCTCCAGGACGAGGCGCAGCTTCTCCAGGTTGACCGGCTTCTCCAGGTAGTCCACCGCCCCGTCCTTCATCGCGGTGACCGCGGAGTTCACCGTGGCGTAAGCGGTCATCAGGATCACGAGCACCGACGGATCCGCGGCCTTCGCCGCGCGCAGCACGGCCAGCCCGTCCACCGCGCCCAGACGGAGGTCCGTGACCACCACGTCGAGGCGCTTCGTCCTCAGCAGATCCAGCGCGCGCTCCCCGTCGTGCGCCGTGAGCACCTCGTGGCCCGCGTCCTCCAGCTCCCCCGCGAGCAGCATCGCGATCCTCGGCTCGTCGTCCACGACCAGGATGGACGCCATCACTCCCCTCCGTGCGCGCCGGCGGCCGGCAGGCGAAGCGTCACGCAGGCGCCGCCCTCGGGCCGGTTCGCCACCTCGATCGTCCCGCCATGACCTTCCATGATCCGCTTCGCCATGGCCAGCCCCAGACCCGACCCGTGCTCCTTGGTCGTGAAGAACGGCTGGAAGGCGCCGGCGAGGGCCCGCGGGGCGAAGCCCGGGCCCGCATCCGACACCCGCACGACCGCGGCGCCGCCCTCCGTCGCCGCCTCGACGCCCACGGCGCCGCCGTTCGGCATGGCCTGGGCCGCATTGATCAGCACGTTGAGCAGGACCTGCGTGAGCCGCTGCGGATCCCCGGACACGGGGAGCGGGCCCGCGACACCGCGGCGCTCGAACGCGACCCCGCGCGCCGCCCACTCCTGCGCGACCAGCTCGAGCGAGCGGTCCACGACGCGGGCGAGGTCCACGTCGGCGAGGCGAAGCGGCTCGTCGCGCGCGAAGCGCAGGTAGCCCTCGAGGATGGCGTTCAGCCGATCCACTTCCTCGGGGATGAACCCGAACAGCGGGTCGTCCGAGCCGGCGCCGTACTTCTTGCGGAGTCGCTCCGCCGTGCCGGCGATGATCGCCAGCGGGTTGCGGACCTCGTGCGCCACGCCGGCCGCCATCATGCCCATCGCCCCGAGCGTCTCCGAGCGCGCGAGCGCGCGCTCCGTGGCCGCGAGCCGGCGATCCATGCCGAAGAGCAGCGCGCCCAGCGCCGCCACGAGCGCGGCCGAGCCGGCGGACACGAGCCAGAGCGTGCGCCGCAGCGCGGGCAGCCGCGCGAGGAAGCCGCCGCCCGCGGCCACGCCGAGCACGGCCCCGACGGACCCGTCCGCGTCGTGCACCGGCGCGTACGCGGAGCGGAAGGCGATGCCGGACACCTCGCGCGCGGGCGACGCCGCGGCGGTTCCGGCGGCGGCGGCGGCGAACGCCGCGGCATCCAGCGCCGCGTACGGGTTCGCCGGCCCGAGGTCGGCGCCCTCCAGATCGAGGAGGAGCGCGCCGGCCGGGTCGTACAGCAGCACGTCGTCCAGGTCGTTGCGCGCGGCGGCGGCGCGCAGCGTGCCCACCACGAAGGCGTCGCCCGCCACGTCCGGGCGCAGCAGGAGCTCCTCGGTGGCCTCCCCGATCGCGGCGGACGCGGCGGCCGCGAGCCGCAGCGAGGTCTCGGCCTCCAGCGCCGTCGAGACGCGCTGCACGACGAACCAGCCGGCGAGGTTGATGACGGCGACGGTGACGGCGAGGAACGCGAAGAGCAGGGCGCCGCGGCCGCGCCGCCCGCCGGCCCCCCCGGCGTTCATGACGCCTCGTCCACGAGGCGCGCGAGCACCGCGTCCACGTCCTCCGGCGGGCGCCAGCCCTGCCAGAAGGCGCGCACGCGTCCCTGCGCGTCCAGCACGACGCTGGTGGGGAACGCGCCCAGCGGGAACGGGAAGTCGCGCGCGTCGTTCGCATCGATGACCGGGAACGTGCGCCAGTCCTTCCGCACGGCCTGCTCGAAGTCCTCGCGCTTCGACTCGCGGCACACGGCGAGAACGACGACCCCGCGATCCGCCCACGTCTCGTGCTGCCGCTGCAGGTGCGGGAAGTCGGCGCGGCAGGTGGCGCACCACGTGGCCCACATCTCCAGGCGCACGACGCGCCCGCGCAGGCTCTCCGGCGTGTGCACGACACCGGACTCGTCCGCCAGCAAGAACGCCGGCGCCGGCCGGGCGCTGCCGGCGCGGATCAGGGCGAGGCCGGACGGCAGGCGCTCCAGATCCTCGGCGCGGAGCACGACCGGCGCGTCGGGCGGCGCATCGGCGGGCGCCGCGGGGGCCAGGCACGCGGGCAGGAGGTCGCCGGGATACGACGCGGGCGCGCCGCAGCCCCCGGCGGCGACGGCGAGGGCGAAGCCGGACACCGCCGCGGCCGTCAGGCAGCGCGCGGCGGCCGCGCGATCCCGCACGGGACCGCGCGGTCGGCTCAGAGCGTGGCCTCCCAGATCGGGGTGCCGCGCAGGTGATCCCACAGGCGCACGACGACCTTGCCGTTCGGCAACGGCTCGCGCGAGTAGCCGCGCCACTCCTCCCCTCCCAGCCCGAACACCGCGAGCGCGCCGCCCGGCGGCGGCACCTGCGCGAGGGAACCCTCCGCGAAGCACGCGGGGTAGCTGTGCTCGAACACGAACTGCCGGCGTCCCGCCACCGCGGCGGGAACCGGCTCGGCCTCCGTCGCGCCGAGAGCGGGCTCGATCCGCTCCCACGCCCCGACCGGGAAGCGCAGGAACAGGTCCTCCGCGGCGAACGTGATGGCGTCCCGGCCCATCCTCGCGCGGAAGTCCTCCGCGAACGGGCCGCCCGGATGCACCACGACCGTGGCCTTGCCCAGGAGGACCGCGCCGCTGGGGCCGTGGTGGGTCTCCCACGCCTGCAGCAGGCCGGAGAAGTCCCGGATCTCGACGCCGTCGAGGACGATCGTGAGGTTCTCGACCTTGCGCAGGCCGGAACCCGCGGGCGCGAACGGGAACGCGGGCACGTGCGCTTCGCTGGTGGCCCCGGACGCGGGTACGAGGGTGGCCTCCTCGTTCCCCAGGGCGGACTGCAGCGCCGTGCCGCGCGGCTCGATGCGGATCCGGACGGTGCGCGACGCGTCGCCCATGAGCACGCTGCGGGTCTCGCCCGGGCCGACGAGCAGGCGCGTGCTGCGCAGCTTGCGGTCGTCCGCGGTGAACGTGGTGACCTCGGCCCACCCGCCGGCCTTGCCGTGATTCGCCACGTCGATCTTCACACGGTCACCCGTGCCGAAGTCCGACGGGGCGTGACCCGCCAGCACGAAGTCCGGGAGGTCGGTGCCCGCCAGGTACGGATCGAGGAAGCGGTGCTGGTTCCGGAAGCGGTCGTCCAGCGCGGGGAGGAACTCCTTCATCGTCAGCGTCCCACCCTGCCGGTCCCGGCGCTGCGCGTGCAGGAACCGGAGCCAGAGTGGCCGCGTGGGACAGGCCTCCGCGAACATGTGCGCGACGAGCGCGCCGCGCGTGTCCAGCACGCGGGCGGCCTCCGCCGCGAACGGCGACAGGTTCGCGAGCGGGCGGTCCTCGGCCAGCGCCGCGACGAAGGCCGTCCGGCGCGGGCCGACGATGCGCGCGTCCGTGCGCCAGGGGTCGTTCGCGTCCTCCAGCGCGACGAGCGCGGCGTCGCCGAGATAGCGCGACAGGCCGCCGCCGAGGAACGCGGACTGCGCGCCCGCGAACCGCAGCGCCTCCTGCCAGTGCGCCACGCCGATGGCGGACGCGAGATCGCGGTCCACGCCGATCCCGTCGTCCCCGCGCGCCGCGGCGACCTTCCGCTCGTCCCACAACAGGGTGCGCTGGCCGCCGGCGGCGACGCCGCGGCCCACGTCGATGAGCTTCCAGGGACCGGAACCGGGCGCCTCGCCGACCGCGATGGCGACCGCCTCGATCACCTCGGCGATCCTCGCCAGCCGCGGGGGCTCGCCGCTGCCTTCGCGACGCCACACGGTGAACGTCTGCTTGCCCGCGGAGGCGTCGACCGCGCGGTACGGCCCCCACACGGCGTACGGCCGTCCCGGGAGGGCGGTCCACTTCGCATCGCCGGCCGCGCGCGTCCCGCCCGCGATGCCGTCCCACCCCTGGGGCAGGACGAACTCCGTGGTGTGCGGCGGGATCTCCAGGACGTCGGGTCCGAGGGATGCGAACCAGCCGGATCCCGGCAGCAGGTAGCCGCCCTTGGCGCCGCAGTACATCCCCGGCGTCCCGTCCGCCGGCACGCTCGTCTCCAGGACGATCGGCCGCGACGCGCCCGGCGCCAGGGGCACCGCGAGGCTCACCACCCACCGCTTCGTATCCCCGCCCGGCGCCGTCTCGCCCCGGAACCGCAAGGCGCTCCCCTCGGACTGCGCGCCCGTGACCTCGACGCCCGGCGCCAGGTGGAACGCGAGCTCGGTGCGCGGTGTGCCGCCCTCGGCGTTCCATTGCAGTTCCTGGCGGACCTTGACGGCGCTCGGGTTCGAGGCGTCGACCACGACGCGTGCGCGGACCAGGCCGTCCGCCGGCGCGGACGCCGGGATCGCGAGGGACAGTGCCGCCAGCGTCGCCGGGACGCACGGCAGCATGCGGGGAAGGCGGATCATCGCTCGCTCTCTCCTGGAAGGTGTCGAGTGCCGGCCACCATAACACGGGAGGAGGGAGCCGGTTCGGCCCCCTCCTCCCGCGGTTGCGCGCCCGGGGCTCGTGCCGGTCTACAGCGCCGCCTCGAACTTCTTCTTGAGCTCCGCCTTGGGCACCGCGCCGATGAGCCGGTCCACGACCTCCCCGTCCTTGAAGAAGAGCAGCGTCGGGATGGAGCGCACGCCGTACTTCATGGACGTGGACGGGTTCTCGTCCACGTTCAGCTTCGTGACCTTCACCCGCCCGGAGTACTCCCCGGCGAGCTCGTCGAGAAGCGGGCCGATGAGCCGGCACGGACCGCACCACTCCGCCCAGAAGTCCACGACCACCGGGACCTTCCCGCCCAGCACCTCCTGCTCGAAGTTCTCATCGGTGACGGCCTTCGCGTTGCTCATCGGTTCCCCCTTCTCGCGTTCATCGCCCCGGTACTTCCCCGGGGACCGTGGGTCGGTCCTCAGCCCGGTCCGCAGCCGCGCGCGCGCCGGATCACGTCCAGCAACCGGATGCGCACGTCATACGGGATGGCCTCCTGCGACGATTCCCGGTACAGGCGGATCACCTGCCGCACGCTGTCCACCTGCACGTGGCAATCCGGGCACATCTCCAGATGCCGGTCCAGCTCCTTCAGGATCGCCTCGCGAAGATCCTGGTCCACGTAGTCCGAGAGGAGTTCCCGCAGCCGCCGGCACTCCTCGTGCCCTCCGCAGGCATCGCTCATCCGGTGGGCTCCTCCATCGAGGCGGTCCGTCCCTGCCGCTTGCCGACCAACCCGGCGATCCGGTCCCGCAGGAAGAGGCGGGCGCGGTGCAGCCGCGACTTCACGGCAGCGACGGTCAATCCGAGGATCTCCGCCGCCTCGGCGTTCGTCAGCTCGTCCACGTCGCGCAGCACGAACACCACGCGGTACTCCTCCGGCAGTTCCTCCAGGGCCCGCTGCAACGCCTCGCGGATCTCCCGGTCCATCACGTGATCCAGCGGGGACCGGGCGAACGCACGCAGCTCCTCGCTGGCGCGGTCCACGGCCGCCACCGGAAGGTCCTCGAGCGCCACCTCCCGCTGGCGGCTCACGCGGCGCAGCCGCATCAGCGCCTCGTTCGTGGCGATGCGGTACACCCAGGTGGAGAACCGGGAGCGCTCCTCGAAGCGGTCCAGGTTCCGGAAGACCTGCACGAAGGTGTCCTGCAGGACCTCCTCGGCATCCTGGGCGTTGCCCATCAGCCGGGACGCGTGCTGATACACGCGCCCCTGGTGCCGCTCGACGAGTTCCGTGAAGGCCGCCTCGTCCCCGGCCCGCGCGCGCCGTACGAGCGCCACGTCGCGGTCGGCGGGGCTGTCGTCCGGGCTCATCGGCTGCTCGTGGGATGAGGGTGCCGGCGCCGGGGATTCGGACTCCGGGAGGGCGGGCGCCGGGAACGGGAAGCTATCGTCGGCGCGGGGGGTGGTCAAGGAACCTTGACGCCGCGCGGCGCCGGTCCCTATCGTGCGCGCTGCGCCGCGCGCGCGGCCGCCCTGCCCACCGCCCCGCGCCTCCTCCCCGCCCCGGGATCGCCGGCCCTTGGACATCACCCTCTCCTTCCTCGAGAAGAGCCTCCTCGGGGTCTACTTCGGGCTCTGGTCGGTGTTCGCGGGCCTCGGCCTGCGCCGGCTGTGGATGTTGCGGCTGTACCGGCGCGCCCGCCGGCTGCCCCGGTCCGAGTCCCTGCTCCCGGACCGCCTCCCGCGCGTGACGGTGCAGCTCCCCGTGTACAACGAGCTGTACGTCATCCGGCGACTGATCCGCGCCGCCGCCGCCCTGGAGTACCCCCGCGAGCTGCTGGAGATCCAGGTGCTGGACGACTCCACGGACGGGACCGTGGATGTCGCCCGCGAGGAGGTCGACCACTTCGCCGCGGCGGGTGTGGACATCCGGCACCTCCGGCGGCCCGGCCGCGCCGGCTACAAGGCCGGTGCGCTGGCCTGGGGACTGGAGCGCGCCCGGGGGGAACTGATCCTCATCCTGGACGCGGATTTCGTCCCGGAGCCGTCGCTGCTCGCGCGCATCGTTCCCCGGTTCACCGACCCGCGGGTGGGCATGGTGCAGGTGCGATGGGAGCACCTGAACGCGGACTGGTCGCTGCTGTCGCGGGTGCAGGGCATCTCCCTGGACGGGCACTTCGTGGTGGAGCACGAGGCCCGCGCGAAGAACGGGCTGTTCTTCAACTTCAACGGGACGGCCGGGGTCTGGCGGCGCACGTGCATCGAGGACGCCGGCGGGTGGCGGGACGACACGCTCACCGAGGACCTGGACCTCTCCTACCGGGCGCAGCTGAGGGGCTGGCGGTTCGAGTACCTGCAGCACGTGACCTGCGCGGCGGAGCTTCCGGTCGACATGCGGGCGTTCAAGAGCCAGCAGTTCCGCTGGGTGAAGGGCTCGATGCAGGTGGCGCGCAGGATCCTCCCGCGCATCTGGGCGTCGCGCCTGCCGCTCGCGCGGAAGATCGAGGCGTCGGTGCATCTCGCCCACAACGCCACGTACGCGCTCGTGCTCGTGCTGTCGCTGTGCGCGTACCCCGCGGTGCTCGCCCGCTACGCGGCGGAGCCGGGACCGCGGCTCGCGGTCGAGCTGCCGCTCTTCCTGCTCGCCACGGGCTCCGTGGTGTGGTTCTACGCGGTCGCCACGACCGGCGCCGGCCGCAGCCTGGCGCGGCAGTGGCGGTACTTCCCGGCGGTGATGTCCGTGGCGATCGGGCTGTCCGTCAACAACACCCGCGCCGTCCTGGAGGGCCTGTTCGGCGGGCCGTCGCCCTTCCATCGCACGCCGAAGTACGACATCCGCTCGCGGGACGACACGCCGCGCGGGAAGCGGTACCGCGGGATGCGCAGCCGGACCGCATGGGCGGAGCTACTGCTCGGCGCGTACTTCGCGTGGATCCTCGCGTTCGTGCTGGACCGGGGACTGCTCGGGGCGGCGCCGTTCGTCGCGTTGTTCCTGTTCGGGTACCTGTGGGTCGGGCTGCAGTCCGTCGGCGCGTGGCCGGGGCGCCCCGTCCCGTGACCGTGCCGGAGCCCGGCGGCGGCCCGATCCCGCGCGTCTCCGTGGTGATCCCCGCGCTGAACGAGGAGCGCTCGATCCCCCTCGTGCTCCGCGCGCTGCCGCGGCGGCTCGTGCACGAGATCGTCGTCGTGGACAACGGCTCCACGGACGACACGGCGCGCGTGGCGCGGCAGCACGGGGCGCGCGTCGTGGCGGAGCCGGCGCGCGGGTACGGCGCGGCCTGTCTGGCCGGCATCGCGGCATGCGACGCGCCCGACATCGTGGCGTTCGTGGACGCCGACTTCTCGGACCGTCCCGAGGAGCTCGCCGACGTGCTCGCGCCGCTCCTGGACGGGCACGCGGATCTCGTCGTCGGAAGCCGCACGCTCGGCCGGCGGGAGCGCGGCGCCCTGCTGCCGCACGCGCGCCTCGGCAACGCGCTCGCCACGACGCTGATCCGCCGGTTCTTCGGGGTCCGTTTCACCGACCTCGGCCCGTTCCGGGCCATCCGCGCCGCCGCTCTCGCGGGGCTGGACATGCGCGACCGCGACTTCGGCTGGACCGTGGAGATGCAGGTGAAGGCGGCGCGCCGCGGACTGCGCTGCGTGGAGGTCCCGGTGAGCTACCGCCGCCGCGTGGGACGGTCGAAGATCAGCGGGACGATCGCCGGCACGATCGGCGCCTCGCGGAAGATCCTCGGGACCATCCTCCGCGAGGCGCTGCGCCGGGCCTGACCACGCCGGCCCGGGCCGGGGCCTCGTCCGCCGCGGCGCCGCGGCGCGCGAGCCGCGGGCCGCAGGCGAGCGCCAGCGCCACGGCGCCCCACGTGATCGCGCGGGGCCAGATCGGCTCGTCCCACGCCCCGGAGATCGCGTGCCGCCACGGCGTGACGTAGGCGAGCGGGAGGAGCGCCACCAGGACCGCGCCGGCGGGCAGCACGGCGCGTGGCAGGAACGGGAGCAGCGGAACCAGCCAGACGCCGTACCACGGGTGGACCGTCGGGGACAGCGCGAGGGCCGCGGCCACCGCGAGGCCGGCGGCGGCGAGCGGGTCGCGCGGACGGCGGATGACGGCGAACGCCGCGACGACGCCGGCCGCCGCGAGGATCCACCGCGCCGTCCGGGGCGGGATCCCGGCAACGGTCAGCGGCGTGTACAACGCATCGTGGAACCGCCAGTGCTCCGCGTACGCGCGCAGACCGGTGACGAGGGACGCGCCCGCGTCCAGGTACGGGATGCACACGAACGAGACGAGCGTGGCGCCGCCCGCCAGCGCGAGGCGCCGGCGCATCGGCCCAGGCGCGAGCAGCCGCGGAACCAGCAGCACGGCCATCGGCTTGACCAGGGCGGACGCCGCGAGGAGCGCCCCCGCGGGCGCGGCGCGGGAGCGGTCCGCGGCGAGCAGCGCCCCGACGAGGAGCGCGGCGCCGGTGGCGTCCACGTGGCCGCCGCCCGCGCTCTCCAGGATGGCGAGCGGACACCACGCGAGCGCGACCGCCAGCGCGGCGGGCCGACCGCGGCGGCGGAGGAGCGCGGCGAGCAGCAGCACCCCGGCGAGGTCGGCGAGCACGGCGGTGACTCGCGGCGTCCGCGGACGGTACGCGACGGCGGCCTGCGCACGGAACAGGAGCTGCGCCACGGGCGGGTAGATCGTGGGGATGTCCGGATGGTTGACCCGCGGCCGGATCACGGGATCGGCCAGCGCGTCGAGCTCCGGCGCGTGCGGGGCATGCACGAAAGGATCGAGCCCCGCGTTGCCCACCCGCCCTTCCCAGAGGTACCGGTACAGGTCGTCGGAGAGGGGCACGCCGGGCGCGAGCAGCAGCGCGCGTGCGGCCGCGCCGGCGAGGAGCACGACCGCGAGCGCCCGGGCCGATCCGCCGCGCGACGCCGCGCGTGCGCCGACGGCCCACCCCAGCGTCATCACGAGGACGCCCGCGCCGGCGCCCGGCGCGGCCGCCACCGGATCGGGGTGGACCGCGACGGCGAGCGCGCCGGCGAGCAGGCACGTCGCGCCGGCGGCCAGCTGCATCCCGCGCGTCACCGGCGGGAGGTCACGCCGCGACGCGCTCCAGCGCGCGGACGATGCGCGCCTTCGCCTCCGCCGCGATCCCGGCCAGTCCCTCCGCCTTCACGACGCCCAGCATGGCGTCCGGATCCACCGCGGCGACGACGCAGCCGTCCTCGTTCTCCTCGTAGACGACGACGTTGCACGGAAGCAGCAGGCCGATCTCCAGTTCCGCGCCCAGCGCGCGGTGCGCGAGGTGCGGGTTGCATGCGCCCAGGATCACGTAGCGCCGGAAACCCTCCCCGAGCTTGCGTTGCAGGGTGGCCTTCACGTCGATCTCCGTGAGAACGCCGAACCCCTCCTCGGCGAGGCTCTCGGTGATGCGGCGGACGGCGTCGTCGTAGTCGAGCGGCAGGTGCACCCGAAGCCCGTACTCCGTGGCCTCGATGGGCATGGATCCCCTCCCCCGGCGCGGGTCGGCGCGAATCTACGCCGCCGGGACGCTTGCCGGAACCCCGGACGCGGAGGCGCGTGCCGTGCGCCGGGCCATGCGGAGGATCTGCGCCGCCCGCAGGGTGATCCACTCGTCCGAGAGGAAGAGGGCCTCCGCGCGGAGGCGCCCGTTCGGGTCCGACAGGAGGAGCCGTTCGCGCAGGCCGGGGTTGCGCAGGCGCCAGGAGCCGTCGGCCTGCTGGGACTCCTCGATCCACGCGACCCAGGGTGCCAGGTGGGCGTGGCGCGGGCTGGCGCCGAGCCGCATCGCCAGCCACAGATCCTCGAGCGGGAAGTAGAGGAGGCGGCTCTTGAGACTCTCGTCCGGGGCGGAGGGATCCGCGCTGCTGCGGCGTTCGGGCGCGAGGTTCGGGGCCGGCAGCACCGCGTCGGGCTGCTCGCAGGTGACCAGGATCCGGTCCGCCCAGCCCCCGGCGAGACGCCGCCGCTCCCCGGCCCACCGCTTCAGCGCGGAGGCGGGCAGCTCCGCCACCGCCTCCGCCACCAGGCGCGTGCGGAGGTAGCTCTCCGTGCCGTCCCGGCACTCCCTGGGGGGCGCGCGCCAGGTGCCGTCCGCCTCCTGGTACTCCAGCAGCCACTCGAACGCGCGCCGGACCCGCGCGTCGCGACCCTGGCCGAACGCCACGAGGTACCGGCAGTACGCCGCCGTGACCGTGAGGAAGCACGCCTCCTGCGGGCGGCCCGCGAAGCGACGGGCCTCCTCGGCCTGCCCGGGCTCGAAGAAGAAGCCGCGCTCGTGGGCGCGCGAGAGCATCCCGCGCAGCACGCGGTCCACCGCGCGACCCGGCTCATAGCAACCGCGAGCGAGCAAAGCATCCAGCGCCGCGGATGCATTGCAGGAGAGCACGCGACCGAGGACATCGGCCGAGGTTCCGCGAAGACGCCCCGTGCGGGATGCCTGCACATACGGGGCGAGGAACAGCTCGCGGACGTCGCGCGCGAACATGTCCCGCTCCGCCTCCGCGCGCAGCGTGCCCACGGGACCGAAGCGGCGCGGGCTGCCCAGCGTGCGCGCGGCGTGCAGGCGCACGGCGGGCACCTCGCACGCGGCAAGGAACTCGACGGCGCGGGCGATCGCGGAGTTCGACACGACAGGGGCCCCTCGGATGTCTTCGCGGCGCGGCTTTCCCAAAAGAATCCTACCGCATCCGGGGCCGCCACGAAAAGACCCGCTCGTGTGCAAAATGTGCGGACGGCGCCGCGCGCCCGCCGCCGGCCGGTGGACCCGATCGCCGCCCGCGTGGCACCCTTCGGCCATGCGCGTCTACCTGGACCACAATGCCACGACCCCGGTGCGCCCCGAGGTGGCGGCGGCGATGACCGCCTGCCTGTCCGGCGATCCCGGAAACCCGTCCAGCCTGCACGGTTACGGGCGGGCGGCCGCCCGGCTCCGGGACGAGGCGCGGCGGGTGCTGGCGGAGGCGGCGGGCTGCGCCCCGGAGGAGGTCGTCTTCACCTCGGGCGGCACGGAAGCGGACAACCTGGTCCTGAGGGGCGCGCGCGGCGAGGGGCGCCGGCACCTGGTGACCGCCGCCACGGAGCACGAGGCGGTGCTGCACACCGCGCACGCGCTCGCGGCCGCGGGCGGGCAGGTGACGGTGGTCCCCGTCGGCGCGGACGGGGTCGTGGACCCGGATGCGGTCCACGCCGCGATCCGGCCCGACACCGCCCTCGTGTCCATCATGGCCGCGAACAACGAGACAGGGGTCCTGAGTCCGGTGGAGCGGATCGGACAGGTGTGCCGGGCGGCGGGTGTCCCGTTCCACGTGGACGCCGTCCAGTTCTTCGGGAAGCTGCCCTTCCGCTTCCGGGACCTGCCGGTGGACTACGCGTCGATCTCGGCCCACAAGATCGGCGGCCCGAAGGGGATCGGCGCCCTGCTCGTCCGGCAGGGGCGCGCCGTGGCCCCGCAGATCACCGGGGGCGGCCAGGAGCGCCGGCTGCGGCCGGGGACGGAGAACCTTCCCGGGATGGTGGGGTTTGCCGAGGCGGCGCGCGCCGCGGACCGGGAACTGCCCGCGGAGGCCGCCCGGCTGTCGGCGCTGCGCGACCGGCTGGAGCGGGGTGTGCTGCAGGCGGCCCCCGGGAGCCGGGTCAACGGGGCGAACGCGCCGAGGCTGCCGAACACGAGCAACGTCTCCTTCGCCGGTCTGGACGGGGAGACGCTGCTGGTGGCCCTGGACCTGGAGGGCGTGGCGGTTTCCACCGGGGCCGCCTGCAACGCGGGCGCCACGGAGCCTTCCCACGTCCTGCTGGCCATGGGACGATCCCGTCCGGAGGCCGCCGGGTCCGTTCGTTTCTCGCTCGGCCGCACGACCACGGAAGCCGAAATCCGGTACGTCCTCGAGGCGCTGGAGCGCGTCCTCGCCCGAGCCACCTCGACCGGCCCCGCCCGCGACCGCGGCGAGGCCCTCCCAGGGAGTCGTCCATGACGCACCGCCGCCGTTCCTCCCTTCCCGTCCTCCTCGCCGGACTCGCCGCCCTGGCCGCCTGCTCGGGCGACCCCGGCGCGGACGCCGCCCAACCGGAGGCCTCGCGTGACGCGGTCCGGGCGCCGGCCGCCGGAACGGGCAGCGGAACGCCGGCCGCCGGGACGCCGGCCGCCGGGACGCCGCCCGCGCCGGTCACCTACCCCGAGGCGCCCGCCTTCACGCTGTCATCCGTGACCGGCGGCTCGCTGTCGCTCGCCGACCTGAAGGGCAAGGTGGTCCTCCTGGACTTCTGGGCCACATGGTGCGGGCCGTGCCGCGCCGGCATCCCCCACCTCAACGAGATGTACGCCGCGCACAAGGACGCGGGGCTGGAGATCGTGGGCATCTCGGTGGACCGCGACGCCGGCGGGCGCAGCGGCCTCGAGATGGTGCGCGACTACACGCGCAAGCAGCCCATCGCCTACAAGCTCGTCATGGCCGACGCCGGCGTGGTGAACGCCTACGGAGGGATCCGGAGCATCCCCACCGCGTTCCTGGTGGACCGGAGCGGACGCGTCCGGAAGCGCTACGTGGGGCTGCAGCCGCGCGAGGTGTTCGAGAAGGACATCGCCCCGCTGCTCGCGGAGAAGGCGCCCGAATCCTCGGAGTCGATGTAGGCTTCGCTCGGACCCATGGACCACGATCCGTTCCCGAGGGAGAAGATCCGATGATCGCCGCTCGCCGCCCCCAGCTCGTCGTGTTCCTCGCCGCGTTGCTCCCGCTCTCGGCCGGGGGCCCGGCCCACGCCGCGGATACGGCCACGCTGCGGCACATCCACGAGCTCGAGGAGCGGCGCTCCCTCGGCGACGGACGGCTCGCCGCGCTCCTCGACGATCGGGATGCGGAGATCCGCGGCGCCGCGGCGCGCGCGCTGGGACGGATCGGGTACGGCGAGGCGCTGCCGGCGCTCCTCGCGACGCTCGAGGACGGCGACGCGACCGTCCGCCGCGAGGCGGTCTTCGCCCTCGGCCTGCTCGGGGACGCGTCCGCCCGGGACGGCGTGCGGCGCATCGCGGGGTCGAACGCCCCGCTGGAACTGCGCGTCGAGGCCATCCGCGCCCTCGGCCGTCTTTCCGGGGAGGGCGCCGCCGAGGCGCTGCTCCCGTTCCTCGCGGATCCGGACCCCGCGCTGCGGGCCGAGGCGGCGGTAGCGCTGGCCGCCACGGCCGACAGTGTGGCCGCCGTGAATCTCCGTCCGCTGCTCGCGGACGCGGACGCGGCGGTGCGGGCGAGCGCCGCCTGGGCCGCCGGACGCCTGAAGGCCCGTGATCTCGCGGAACCGGTGCGCGGGCTCCTGGCCGATGCGTCGCCCGACGTGCGCCTGGCGGCCGGCAAGGCGGTCGGCGACATCGAGGACACCGGCGCGATCCCGGCGCTGGAGACGATCCTGTCGGATCCGGACTGGCGCGTTCGGGCGAATGCGGCCGTCGCGCTCGGCCGGACGAAGTCGCTGGACGCCATTCCCGGGCTCGGGATCCTGGCGAAGGATCCGAACGTCCACGTCCGCGCGGCCGCCGGCGCCGCGCTCGAGTCCATCCCGTACCACTACAAGCGCGACGACCTCGCCTTCGCCCTGCTGAAGGACGCCGAGCCGGAGGTGCGCGGCTCCGTGCTCGCGATGTTCGGCGTGGGGCAGGAGGACCGGACGTCGTCCGTGCAGGAGCACTTCCTGGCGTGCGGCGACAAGAGCCCGTACGTCGTGCGCCGCGCGTACGAGTCGTTCGCGGAGGCGTCGCGGCGCATGCCCGACGGCCTGCCGCTCGGCACGTGGCGCGGCGGCGTGTCGTTCTACATGAACGGCCGGCTGCGGAACGAGGCGGCGCCGCTGTCGGAGCGCGTGGACATCGCCTACCTGATGGGAGCATGGGACGCCGCCAACCCGTGGCCGCGACCCAACCTGCTGACGTCCCTCTCCACCGTCCACTGGGCGGTGACGGCGGCGGCGGCGCACGCGCTCGGCGAGATGAACCCGTCCGACGCGGAGATGAAGGCGCAGCACCTGCGGGAGACGCCCACGCTCCTCGCGGGCGTCCTGAAGAACGATCCGGAGGCGAGGAAGCAGCCGGATCTCCGCATGGCGGTGGCGGAGGCGCTGGGGAACTTCGACGACGACGCGGCGAAGGCCGCGCTGCGCGAGCTGGTGAAGGACCCGGACTGGTACGTGCGCGAGGAGGCGGCGAAGTCGCTCGAGAAGCTCGGGGAGCCACGGCCGGAGATCGCGCCGCGCGGACCGCTGCCGGGCCCGCCGACGCCCCTGGACGACGACTTCGTGAAGTCGCGCCCGGGACGCTACAGCGCCACGGTCACCACGAACCGCGGCGCGTTCGAGATCGAGTTGCTGCACCGGGAAGCGCCGTACACCGTCCAGAACTTCGTGAAGCTCGCGGAGAGCGGCTTCTACGACGGGCTCACGTTCCACCGCGTCGTGCCCAACTTCGTCGCGCAGGGCGGCTGCCCGATCGGGAACGGCTGGGGCAATCCCGGCTACACGATCCGCTGCGAGGTCGGTCCGCTCGCGTACGAGCGCGGAATGGTCGGAATGGCCCACGCCGGCAAGGACACCGGCGGGTGCCAGTTCTTCGTGACCCACTCGCCGCAGCGGCACCTGGACGGCCGCTACACGATCTTCGGCAAGGTCACGGACGGCATGGACGTGGTGGATGCCTTGCGGATCGAGGACGTGATCGAGAGCGTGAAGATCCGGAAGAAGCTCTTCTGAGGGGCCGCCGGCCGCGGGCCGGCCGGCTCCGCGCCCGGACGGTCAGCTCCGGCGCGTCCGCAGAACGATCGACGCGAAGCCGGCCTCCGCCAGCGCGCGCTCCACGCCGGGACGCGGGTTCACCACGCGAAGGGAACCGCCGGCGGCGGCAAGCTCCGCCGCCACGTCTCCCACCGCGCGCGCGTGGTCCGCGTCCATCCCCTCCATCGCGGTCAGCTCCAGCAGCATCGCACGCGGGGCGCGCACGGCCTCCTCATGGAGCAGCGTGAGCACCTCGTCGTCGAGGCCGGTGCGCGAGATGCGGACGATCGTGGCCTGCGGGTGGGACTCCACGACGACGCCGCGCGCCGCCCCGGTCCGGGTGACGGGCGCGTGCGGGCCCGCGGGGGCGGGCGCCGCGGCCCGTGCCGGCGCGGGCGCCGGGGACGGCG
>CAYYFX010000088.1:0-3441 GCA_964471155.1 uncultured Gemmatimonadota bacterium
CGCCGGCGCGGCCGCCGCCGCGTCCGCGGCCAGGCCGAAGTGGTCCGCCAGGGCGGCCGCGGCCGCGAACAGCGCGGGCGCCCCGGCCGCGGCGCGCCGCGTCGCGCGCGCGGGCAGGAAGGTCTCCTCCAGCGACTGCGTGTGGAAGTCCGCGCGCGCCACCGCCTCCGAGACGACGAGCTCGCGCAGGAACTCCAGGTTCGTCACCGGCCCGTGCACCACGGCCGCGTCGAGCGCGTGCGCGAGGCGGCGCAGCGCGGCCGCGCGGTCCTCGCCGAAGGCCACGATCTTCGCCAGCATCGGATCGTAGTGCGGGGTCACCGTGTCGCCGGACGCGATCCCGGAGTCCACGCGGATGCCCGGCCCCCCGGGAAGCTCCACCGCGATCAGCTTCCCGCTCTGCGGCAGGAAGCCCGCATCCGGGTCCTCGGCGTACAGCCGCGCCTCCACCGCCGCGCCGCGCGTGGTCACGTCCGCCTGCGCGAAGGGCAGCCGGCCCGTGCGGGCCAGCTCGATCTGCGCGCCCACGAGATCCCGCCCCGTGACGAGCTCCGTGACCGGATGCTCCACCTGGATGCGCGCGTTCACTTCCAGGAAGTAGAAGCCGCCGGCGGCGTCCACCAGGAACTCGCACGTGCCGGCCGAGCGGTACCGGACCGCGCGCCCGATCCGCACCGCCGCGTCCAGCAGCGCCTCCCGCACCGCGGGCGACGCGCCCGGGGAGGGCGACTCCTCCAGGACCTTCTGGTGCCGGCGCTGCAGGGTGCACTCGCGTTCGAAGAGGTGGATCACGTCGCCCGCGCCGTCGCCGAGGATCTGCACCTCCACGTGGCGCGGCCGGTCGATGCGCTTCTCCACGAAGACGGCGGCGTCGCCGAACGCGGAGCGCGCCACGCGCGCGGCCGCCTCCAGGGCGGCGTCCAGCTCCGCGGGGCCGTCCACGCGGGCCATGCCCTTGCCGCCGCCGCCGAGCGCCGCCTTGACCAGCACCGGCCAGCCCATGGCCTGCGCCGCGGCGCGCGCGCCGTCGCGGTCCGCGGGATCCCCCTCCCAGCCGGGCACGACCGGCACGCCCGCCTGCACGGCGACCGCGCGCGCGCGCCGCTTGTCCCCGAGCAGCTCGATCGTGGCCGGCGCCGGCCCCAGGAACGCGCCCCCCGCGCCCCCCACCGCGCGCGCGACGGCGGCGTTCTCCGAGAGGAAGCCGTAGCCGGGATGCACGGCGTCGCAGCCGGCGGCGCGCGCCGCCGCCACGATCCGCTCGATCCCCAGGTAGGACTCCGCCGCGGGCGCAGGTCCGATCTCCACCGCCTCGTCCGCTTCGCGCACGTGCTTCGCCGTGCGATCCGGCTCGCTGTACACGGCCACCGACCGGATCCCGCGCTCCCGCAGCGCCGCGATGACGCGGCACGCGATCTCGCCCCGGTTCGCCACGAGGACCTTCCTCACGCGTCGTCCCCCGCCGCCCACTGCGGCTTGCGCTTCGCGCGGAAGGCGGCCAGCCCCTCCTGCCCCTCCGCGGACGCGCGCGCCTGGGCGATGAACTCCGGGGTACGCTCGTTGGCGATCTCCACGGGAACGCCCGCGACGGCGTCCAGCAGCAGCTTGATGCGGTGCTGCGCGTCCGGGCTGCCCTGCAGGAGCTCGGCGAGGACGGCCGAGACCTCGGCCTCCAGCCGGTCCCGCGGGACCGCGCGCGCCGCGAGCCCCAGCCGCACCGCCTCCTCCGCGCCGAACCGCTCCCCGGTGAGGAAGAGCCGCCGGGCGTGCCCGGGGCCGATGCGCCGGACCACGTACGGGCTGATGACCGCGGGCAGGATGCCGAGACGGACCTCCGAGAACGCCATGCGGACGTCGTCCGCGACGACGGCGATGTCCGCCGCCGCCACCAGGCCGATGCCGCCGCCGAACACGTTGCCCTGCACGCGCGCCACGACCGGGCGCGGGAAGGTCTCGATCGCGCGGAACGCCTCCGCGAGCCGCCGGGCGTCCGCGCGGTTCTCCTCCGGGGATGCGGCGCCGAGCCGCTGCATGTCGCCGAGATCGGCCCCCGCGCAGAAGTCCTTGCCTTCGCCGGCCAGCACGACGGCGCGCACGGAGACGTCCCCGGCGGCTTCCGTGAACGCCGCGGTCAGCTCGGCCAGCAGCTCGCCGGAGAGCGCGTTCCGCGACCCGGGGCGCGCGAGGGCGATGGTGACGACGTCGCGCGCGCGGGTGACGGAGACGAGGGCCATGTCACATCCGGAAGACGCCGAACGCGGTGTCCCCGATCGGCGCGTTGAGGGAGGCCGCGAGGGCGAGACCCACCACGTCGCGCGTGGTGCGGGGGTCGATGACGCCGTCGTCCCACAACCGGGCGGTGCTGTAGTACGGGCTGCCCTCCCGCTCGTACTTCTCCAGGGTGGGCCGCATGAACTCCTGCTGCTCCGCCTCGGACATGGTCTTCCCCTTCTCCGCGAGCTGCTGCACCTTGACCGCGCGCAGCACGTTCGCGGCCTGCTCCCCGCCCATCACCGAGATGCGCGCGTTCGGCCACATGAAGAGGAACCGCGGCCCGTAGGCGCGGCCGCACATGCCGTAGTTCCCCGCGCCGTAGCTGCCGCCCACGATCACCGTGATCTTCGGCACCCGCGCGTTGGCCACGGCGTTCACCATCTTCGCGCCGTCCTTGGCGATGCCGCCATGCTCGGCGTCGCGGCCCACCATGAAGCCGGTGATGTTCTGCAGGAAGAGCAGCGGGATCCGGCGGGTGCAGGCCAGCTCGATGAAGTGCGTGCCCTTCAGCGCGGACTCCGAGAACAGCACCCCGTTGTTCGCGAGCACGGCGACCGGGATGCCGTGGATGTGGCCGAAGCCGGTGACCAGCGTGGTGCCGTAGCGCGCCTTGAACTCGTGGAAGCGGGAGCCGTCCAGGATGCGGCACAGGATCTCCCGGGCGTCGTAGGGCGTGCGCAGGTCCTTCGGGACCGCCCCGAGCAGGCTCTCCGGTTCGTGCAACGGCGGCTCCGACGGGAGGCGCACGAGCGGGTCCGTGCGGCGGCCGCCCAGGTGGGACACGATGGAGCGCGCCATGGCCAGCGCGTCCGCGTCGTTGTCGGCGAGGTGATCCGCCACGCCGGAGATGCGCGTGTGCACGTCACCGCCGCCCAGCGCCTCCGCGGTGATCTCCTCGCCGGTGGCCGCCTTCACCAGCGGCGGCCCGCCCAGGAAGATGGTCCCCTGCTCCTTCACGATCACGGTCTCGTCGCTCATGGCGGGCACGTACGCGCCGCCGGCGGTGCAGGACCCCAGGACGACGGCGACCTGCGCGATGCCCTCCGACGACATCCGCGCCTGGTTGTAGAAGATGCGACCGAAGTGCTCCCGGTCCGGGAAGACCTCGTCCTGCATGGGCAGGAACGCGCCGCCGGAGTCCACGAGGTACACGCACGGCAACCGGTT
>CAYYFX010000088.1:3451-16258 GCA_964471155.1 uncultured Gemmatimonadota bacterium
GTTCGCGACGACCATCACCTCGCGGCCGGACACGCGCCCGATGCCGCACACGATCCCGGCGCCCGGCGCCGCCCCCTCGTACAGCCCGTCCGCGGCGAGCGGGGACAGCTCCAGGAAGGGCGAACCCTCGTCGAGCAGCGCCTCGATGCGGTCCCGCACGAGCAGCTTCCCGCGCTTCTCGTGGCGGGCGCGCGCCTCCGCGCCGCCGCCCTCCCGGACGGCGGACAGGCGGCTCTCGAGGTCACGGCACAGGGCGAGGTGGTGGTCGGCGTTGGCCCGGAACGACGCGGACGCCGGATCGAGGTGCGACTCGAGGATCTCCATGGGCTCTCCGGCCGGCGGGGGACCCTCTCGTTTAGCAGAGGCCGGCGGAGGCGGCAAGGGGCGCGCGGCCGCGGGCGGGACCTCCCCGGCGCCCCGTCACCGGAACAGCGCCTTGATCCTTCCCCAGCTCGCGGGTTCCACGGAGTCCACGACGGCCAGGTCGAAGTCCCAGAGGAGCTGCGCGTCGCACCAGCCGTCGTGGAGCACGACCTCCCCGGGACAGAGGGGCAGCGCCACGGTCCCCCACCGGAAGGAGTGGTTGACCCGCGTCGTCGGGTAGCAGGTCCCGCAGGCGGGCGGTCCCCCGCCGCGGGGCGCCGGATGGTCCAACGCCATCGCCAAAGGCGTGCCATAGCCAGGCCCGGTCGTCATGTGGATCGCGAAACGCTCGGGCACGACGACACTCCAGGAGTACAGATTCCATCCGGTGATCGGGAGGCAGACCTGCCAGGCAAGAGGCACCCCCGCGGGGCAAGCGGCTGCGTCCACGACGCTCGCGCCGATCGATCCCGTGAAGCCGTATCCCGCGGGAACGCCGGACACGATGTAATGCCAGGACGCGGTCAGGACGGATACGGCGGACGGGGACTCCACCACGACGCCGAGCTGCGTTCGGGGAAGAAACCCGTAATGGGCCCAGATCCAGCCGGTGCAGATGTTGTAGTAGGTGATCGTGACGGTGTTGCCGGCATGCCACGTGTCGCCGCGCGTGTCGTCGATGCGGCGGGAGGCTTCGAGGGCGTTGGAGGACGGGACCAGGAGCACGAGCGCGCACGCTGCGAGCAGCAGGGGACGCATGGCAACCTCCATGCGGGCAAGCGTCGCGGAGAGGGCGCAGCGGGTGTCCGCAGGAAGAGGATAGCTCCGCGCTGCGGCGGGAAGCAAGGTGAGTTGCATTCGCGGAGCGGCCTGGGAACCCCGACCGCGGCTACCCCTCGCCCTCGCGGATCCCGAGGTAGCTCTCCAGCCGCTCGGCGCGCACGCGCCCGGCCGCCACCGCCGCCGGCAGCGCGCAGCCCGCCTCGCCCCGGTGGCGGCAATCCGCGAACCGGCAGCCTTCGGCGGCCGCGTAGACCTCCGGGAAGAAGGCGCGCAGCGCGGACTCGTCCGGCTCGAGCAGGCCGAAGGACCGGATCCCGGGCGTGTCCACGATGGCTCCGCCCGCGGGAAGCCGGTGCAGCGTGGAGGTCGTGGTGGTGTGGCGGCCCTTGCCCAGCGCGCCGTAGACGTCGGCGACCCTCAGGTCCAGGCCGGCCAGCCGGTTCAGCAGCGAGGACTTCCCCACGCCGGACTGCCCCGAGAACACGGCGATCCGCTCCCCCACGAACGCCAGCAGCTCGTCGATCCCGCGGCCGTCCCTCGCGGAGACGCCGATCGCGGCCACGTCGATCCCGTGATACGGCGCCATCATCGCCGCGGCCTCCGCCTCGCCCACGAGGTCGATCTTGTTCAACACGAGGAGCGGGGTGAGCCCGCCCTCGGCGAAGGACACGAGATACCGGTCCACCAGGCTCGGCTTGAACGGCGGCCGGTCCGCGGAGGCGATCACCGCGCCGATGTCCACGTTCGCGCAGATCACGTGCTCCTCGCGGCCGCGGCGGACGCGCGCGAGCCGCGTGCGCCTCGGCAGCACCTCGGTCAGCACCCAGGGCTCGGCACGCTCCGGGAGAAAGCGCACCTCGTCGCCCACGACCACCGCGCTCGCGTTGGGATGCGGGACGCGCGTGGACTTGCGCAGCCGGGTGGCCACGACGGCGCCGCCGTCCGCCGGCTCCACCGCGATCACGGCGCCGCGCACCTCCACGACGCGGCCGGCGCGCGTGTCCTGCCCCCGCTCCTTCGCGGAGGCCTCGGCCGGGACGGCCTCCGCGTTGCCGGAGCCGCGGAGGACCTTCTCGCGGGTCGGCGCGTCGTCGCCGTGCCAGTCGCCCGGGCGGCGCCGCCCCGCGCGGCCGGCCACGGAGGAACGCCCCCGCTGCTTGCGCTGCCGCTTCCCCTTCACTCCGCTTCCTTCGCCGCGCTAGGGTGTGCCGCGATGACCGCGGACGACGACGACCTCGATCCCGAAGCGCCCGTGGAGCTGCCGATCGACGGCACGCTGGATCTGCACGCGTTCGCCCCGCGCGACGTTCCGGACGTGGTCTCGGACTACCTGGACGAGTGCCGTGCGCGCGGGATCCTGCACGTCCGCATCGTGCACGGCAAGGGGATCGGGGCGCTGCGGGAGACGGTGCACGCCGCCCTGCGCCGGCGGGCCGACGTGGCCCGGTTCGCGCTGGACTCGCAGACCGCGGGCGGCTGGGGCGCCACCCTCGTGGAGCTGCGGCCGGACCGGGATGCCGGGCGGCCGGCCGGCCGCGCGCCGGGCTAGGCCGGCCCCGGCCCCCGCCCGGGGTCCCCGCACCGCGTCTCCACGGCGCCCGGCCGCGGGTGCTCCGCCGTCACGTCCGTGGTGATGCCGCCGCGCACCGCGAACTCCCCGGTCACGCGCAAGGCGCGCGGACGGCAGCTCGCCACCAGGTGCTCCAGGATCTCGTTCGTCACCGCCTCGTGGAACACGCCGCGGTTCCGGAACGAGTGCAGGTACAGCTTCAGGGACTTCAGCTCCAGGCACGTCGCGTCCGGAACGTACGCGATCCGGATCGTGGCGAAGTCCGGCTGCCCGGTGATGGGGCAGAGCGCCGTCCACTCGGGCGCCGTGATGTCGATGCGGTAGTCCCGCTCCGGCGCGGGATTCGGGAAGGTCTCCACCGGCGGCGCGGGCCGCGCCTTCGCCGTGGCGGCGGCCTTGGCCTTCGCCGCGCGACCCCGTTCGGTCTTCACGTCGCCTCCTTCGCATCCGGGCCGTGGTAGTGGCAACGCGCCTCGCAGGTCTCGTGCACGGTGACGCGCACGAGGCCGGGGACGCGCGGCGCGAGGCGCGCCCAGATCCACGCCGCGAGGTGTTCCGACGTGGGATTGCCGAGCCCCTCCACGTCGTTCAGGTACCGGTGATCCAGCGCGTCCAGCAGCGGCGCGAAGGCGTCCTTGATGTCCGCGTAGTCCACGAACCACCCCACGTGCGGATCCACGTCCCCCGCCACCGCCACGTCCACGCGGAAGCTGTGGCCGTGCAGCCGCCGGCACTTGTGCCCCTCCGGCACGTTCGGCAGGAGGTGCGCCGCCTCGAAGCGGAACGTCTTCTCCAGCTCGACCTTCAAGGGACTCCTCCGCGCGGCCCGCGCCGCGTCACACGCCCCGCAGGACGCCCGGCCAGAGCAGCTTGTGCAGCTGCAGCTGCAGCCGCGCGTCCACGCCGGACTCCAGGATCCACCCCGCCAGCTCCGCCGGCTCCAGCGACCCGTGCACCGGCGAGAGCAGGATCGGCACCCGCCCCGCCAGGCCGTGCCCGCGCACGATGCGCATGGCGTAGTCGAAGTCCGCGCGGTCCGCCACCACGAACTTCACCTCGTCGCCCTCCCTCAGCGCCGCAAGGTTCGGCCAGTGCATCCGGTCCTGCTCCCCCGAGGAGGGCGTCTTCACGTCCACGATGCGCCGCACGCGCGGATCGAGCGGCGTGATGTCCCGGTGCCCGCCCGTCTCGATCAACACCGCCTTCCCGCGGTCCAGCAGGGCCGCGATCAGCGCGTGCACGGAGGGCTGCAGCAGCGGCTCGCCGCCCGTGATCTCCACGAGATCGCAGGCGAAGCGGCAGGCCTCCTCCACGACGTCGGCCACCTCCCGCTTCACGCCCTCGTGGAACGCGTACTCCGTGTCGCACCACGCGCACCGCAGATCGCACGCGGTGAGCCGCACGAACACGCACGGCCGCCCCGCGAGCGTGGACTCGCCCTGGATGGAGTGGAAGATCTCGTTGACGATGATCGTGCTCACGGCTTCCCCACGAGCGCGGGATCCGGGAGGCCGGCCTGCGCGAAGCCCTTCGCGCGCAGGCCGCAGGCGTCGCAGCGCCCGCACGGCTCCCCGGCCGCCGAGGGATCGTAGCAGCTCAGCGTGCGCGAGAGGTCCACGCCGAGCCGCACGGCGAGCCGCACGATGTCCGCCTTCCCCATCGCCAGGAGCGGCGCATGGACCCGGAAGCGGGCGCCCTCGGCGCCGGCCTTCGTGGCCACGTTCGCGAGGCGTTCGAAGGCGGCGAGGAACCCCGGCCGGCAGTCCGGATACCCCGAGTAGTCCAGCGCGTTCACCCCCACGAACAGGTCCCGCGCGCCGAGGGTCTCCGCCCACGCGAGGGCGAGCGCCAGGAACACCGTGTTGCGCGCGGGGACATACGTGACCGGGATGTCCCCGCCGGGCGCCGCGCGGTCCTTCGGCACCGGGATGTCCGCGGTGAGGGCCGAGCCGCCGAACGCCGCCAGGTCCACGCGGACCACGCGGTGCTCCGCGGCTCCGGCCGCCCGCGCGATCTCCGCGGCGCGCTCCAGCTCCACCCGGTGCCGCTGGCCGTAGTCGAAGGACAGGGCGTGCGCCGCCCAGCCCTCGGCGAGGGCGTGGGCGAGGACGGTGGCCGAGTCCAGCCCTCCGCTGAGGAGGACCACCGCGGGTCGGCGCTCGGGCATCCGGGACGGCTCCTCGGGTTGGCACGGCCACGCGTCGGAGCGACCGGGTCGGACGGACCGGGGCCGGAACGACCGGGGGTTGGCCGGGAACGGCCGGGGAGTATAGCATCGCCGCATGTGGCACCAGCGCGAGATCCGCGTGACCGCCGGCGGGGCCGGCCTGCACGAGATCACGGACGACGTGGCCGCGGTCGTCCGGGAGAGCGGCCTGCGCACCGGCCTCTGCCACGTCTTCGTGCGGCACACCTCCGCCAGCCTCCTGATCCAGGAGAACGCGGACCCCTCCGCCCGCCGCGACCTGGAGGAGAGCTTCCGGCGCCTCGCGCCGGAGAACGCCCCGCACTACACCCACACGGCCGAGGGCCCGGACGACATGCCCTCGCACATCCGCGCGGCGCTCACGTCCACGTCGGAGACGATCCCCGTGGCGGACGGCGCGCTCGCGCTCGGCACCTGGCAGGGGCTGTGGCTGTTCGAGCACCGGCGGCGCGCCGCCGCGCGCCGGATCGTGGTCACGGTGCACGGGGAGTGACCTCGCGGGTTGCGGCCCCGGCCCTCCTCCCGTAGGGTCGGCCCATGGATCTTCGCGCGCTCCCCTGGTACCGGCGGCTGCACGTGCAGATCCTCGGCGCGATGCTGCTCGGCATCCTGGCCGGGCGGATCGGCGGACCGGAGCTCGCCGCGCGCGTGACCTGGCTGGGCACGCTGTTCGTGACGCTGCTCAAGATGATCATCGTGCCGCTCGTGTTCACGTCCATCGTGAGCGGCGTGGCGTCGGTGGGCTCCGGGCGCGGGCTCGGCCGGCTGTTCGGCAAGACGCTGGGCTACTACGTCCTCACCAGCCTGCTCGCCATCCTCACCGGACTCGTCCTCGTGAACGTGATCCGCCCGGGCGTCGGCGCGAACCTCGCGGGGGCGGCGCGCGCGGAGCTGCCGGAGCTGGCCGCGCCCTCGTCCCTCGGGCAGATGCTGCTGGACATGGTGCCGCGCAACCCGGTGGAGGCCGCGGCGAACGGCGACATGCTCGGCGTCATCCTCTTCTGCATCCTGCTCGGGGCCGCCATCGCCGGGCTGCCGGAGTCCCCGCGCCGCACGCTGATGGGCGTCTTCGACGCCGGCTTCCAGGCGATGATGAAGCTGACCGGGTTCGTGCTCGCGGTGGCGCCGCTCGGCGTGTTCGGGCTGATGGCCCGGGTCGTGGGCGAGTCCGGCTTCGAGGCGTTCCGCGCGCTCGGCCTGTACATGTTCACGATCGCGCTGGGCCTCACGATCCACCTGTTCGTCACGCTGCCCCTCGTGCTCCTGCTGGCGGGCCGGATCAATCCGCGCATCCACTTCCGCAACATGATCGAGCCGTTGACGATGGCCTTCTCCACCAGCAGCTCCGCCGCCACGCTCCCGGTCACGATCCGCGCCGTGGAGACGCGCGTGGGCGTGTCGAACCGCGTGTCGTCCTTCGTGCTGCCCATGGGCGCCACGGTGAACATGGACGGCACGGCGCTGTACGAGTGCGCCGGCGTGCTGTTCATCGCGCAGGTGCTCGGGGCCGGGCTGGGGGTGGCGGAGCAGGCGATCGTGGTGCTGACCGCCCTGCTGGCGTCGATCGGCGCCGCCGCGGTCCCCTCGGCGGGGCTCGTGATCATCTTCCTCGTGCTGGAGGCCGTGAACCTGCGCGGCCCGGAGGTGGAGCTGCTGGTCGGGACCATGCTGGCGATCGATCGCCCGCTCGACATGTACCGGACCGCGGTGAACGTGTTCAGCGACAGTTGCGGCGCGGCGGTGATCGCGCGCAGCGAGGGGGAGACGGAGGTCGACGCGGCGTAGGCGGCCGGCGAGACGGGAGTTGCGCCCCCCCGGGGTGGTTCGGTTACTCTGGAACGACCCCCGGGCTTCCGCGGAGTCCGCCATGCAAACCCGATCTCGGGTCCTCGCCGCGCTCGTTCTCGCCACCGCCGCCCTCGCCCCCGCCCCCGTGCCGGCGCAGACCCTCCGGACGGAGTTCCCCGTCGCGGGCGGCCCGGTCACGGCCATCGCCGCATCCGACGACCTGGTGTTCGTCGGCGGCGCCTTCGCGCGCTACACCGGGATCGCGTCCCCCCCGAACACCGTGGTCTCGGCGGCCGACGGCCTGCCGGTGCCGGGGTTCACGACGAACGGCTCCGTGCGGGCGGTCCTCGAGGACGGGTCCGGCGGCTTCATCCTCGGCGGGACCTTCACGCTGGTGAACGGGCTGCCGCGCGCGCGGCTCGCCCGGTTGAACGCGGACCTGTCGCTGGACCCGTGGAACCCCGCCGCGGACGGGACGGTGAACGACCTCGCGCTCTCGGACGGCCGCCTGTGGGTGGCCGGCGCCTTCCAGCACGTGGGCGGGCAGGCGCGAACGCGGCTCGCGGCGTTCGACGCCGGCACGCTCGCCCTCACCGCGTGGGCGCCGTACGCGAACGCGGAGGTCCAGACGATCGCCGCGGGGAACGGCCGCGTGTTCGTCGGCGGGTCCTTCGGGACGCTCGGGGACGAGACCCGCAACCGGATCGGGTGCTTCACCTACGACGGCGGGCTGACCGCCTGGAATCCGGACGCGAACGCCGCGGTGAGCGATCTCGTCGTCGGCGAGGACGCGGTGTGGGCCGGCGGATCCTTCGGGACCATCGGCGGCCAGAGCAGCCCGGTCGTGGCGCGGCTGGACCCGGACACCGGGGCGGCCGAGTGGGGCGCGATCCTCTCGGGCAACCCGTCCACCGGGTGGCCGGGGACGCTGGCGATCCGCGGCAACACCCTGTACGTCGCCGGTCGCTTCAGCGCCGCGCACGGGCAGCCCCGCGCCGGGGTCGCGGCGCTGGACGCCGTGACGGGCGCGCTCCTGCCCTGGGACTACGCGCCGGACCTGTCGCTGGTCCGGCTCGGGATCGCGGGCGACACGTTGTACCTGTGGGGCGGGTTCCGGGACCTGGGCGGTCACGCCCGGTACCGCGTGGCGGCGTTCGACGCGGACACCGGCGCCATCCTGCCCTGGACGTGCCACACCTCCAACACCGTGGACTTCCTCGGCGCGGGCGGCGGCAACCTCTGGCTGAGCGGCCCGTTCGGGTTCGTCGCGGGATCCGTGAGCCGCAACTTCCTCGCGATGAGCGCCCACACCGGCGAGGTCCTCCCCTGGAACCCGAACCCGGACGGGCCGGTGCTCGCCATGGAGGTGGCCCACGATCGGCTGTACGTGGGCGGGGAGTTCCGCACGTTCGACGATGCGCCGCGCCTCCACGTGGCCGCGGCGGCGGCGGACGGGAGCGGCGTGCTCGCGTTCCGGGCGGACGCGAACGACACGGTCCGCGCGCTGGACGTGGACGGCGACGTCGTCCGCATCGGCGGGGACTTCACGCGGGTGTCCGGCGCGGTCCGCAATCGCCTCGCCGCGCTCGACGCCGCCAGCGGCGCGCTCCTCCCGTGGAATCCGGGCGCGGACGGCTCGGTCCGCACGCTCGATGCCGCGGAGGGCGTGGTCTACGCCGGGGGGCGGTTCGCGTGGACGGGCGGCGCGTGGCGCCGCTGCATCGCGGCGATCGACGCGGCGACGGGGGCCGCGACGCCGTGGGATCCCTCCGCCAGCTTCTGGGTCGACGTGGTGCGCTGCGGGGGCGACGCCGTGTGGGCCGGCGGGCTGTTCAACGGGATCGGCGGCGCCGCGCGCTTCTTCGCCGCGCAGCTGGACCCGCAGAGCGGAGCGGCCTTGCCATGGGACCCCGTGCTGGGGCAGGGCACGATGACCTGCCTCGACTTCGGCGGCGCCACGTACATCGGGGGCAACTTCGTGACGGTGGGCGGGCTCCCCGTGCGGGGGCTCGCCGCGCTCGCGGGCGACGGCTCGCTCGTGGACTCGTGGAGCGTGACGGCCCTGGGTTCGGTCAGCGCGGTCGTCGCCCTCGGGGACAAGGTGTTCGCCGGGGGCACCGGCCAGTTCACGGCCGGCGGCACGTCGCGGAGCTACTTCGCCGTGTTCGACCGGACCCCGGTGGACGTGCCCGTCGCCCCCGGCCTTCCCGCCGTGCTGGCGCTCGGTCCCGTCACGCCGAACCCGCTGCGCGGCGAGGGCGCGGTGCGCCTGGAACTGCCGCGGGAGTCGGCGGTGCGGGCCGCGCTCTTCGACGTGGCGGGGCGCCGCGTGGCGGAGGTCCTGGCGGGAGACGTGCTCGGCGCCGGCGCGCACCGGCTGGCGCTGCGCCGCGACGGTCTCGGCTCCGGCGTGTACTTCCTGCGCGTGGACGCGGGAGGGCGGACGGCGTCGACGAAGGTCGTGGTGACGGCGCGGTAGCGCGCGCCGGGGACGCGCCCGGGGATACGCGTCCCCTCTCCGTCCGCGCGCATCCGTGCTAGAGTCTGTCGGCCGTTCCGACCCCCCGGGGATTCTCCCCGGACACCCCCGAGAGGTCCCGGTTGAAGGGCACGATCCTCCGCATCGCCCGCGTCGTCCTCGGCGTGGTGCTCCTGGCCTGGGTGCTCCGGCAGGTGCACTGGACCGAGCTCCTGGACCGGCTCGCGAACGCCCGGCACGAGTGGCTCGTCGCCGCGTTCCTGGTGAACTCCTTCGGCAACGTGCTGGGCGCGTGGCGCTGGAAGCTGTTGCTGTCGGCGGTCGGCCGGCAGGTCGGGGCCGGGTACCTGTTCGGCTCCTACCTCATCGGGCTGTTCTTCAACAACTTCCTCCCCTCCAACGTCGGCGGCGACGTGGTCCGCGCGGCCGGCGCGCGCCGGAAGGGCGGCGGGAGCTTCACCCAGCATCTCACCGTCGTGCTCGTGGAGCGGATGATCGGGCTCCTGGCCACGCTGTGCCTCGGCGGCGCGGCGGCGCTCGCGGGGCACGCCGACTGGCTCGGGGCGCGGGCCACGTGGGCGCTGATCGGCGCGCTCGCGTTCTCCGGGGCGTGCCTCTTCGTGGCGCTGCACTCCCGCTCCCGCGACCTCGTGCACCGGATCATCCCGCGCCTCCCCGGCGAGTTCGTCCGGCGCACGCTCGGCAAGATGCTGGCGGCCTTCGAGATGTTCTCGCGCGCGCCGGGCGCCCTGCTCGGGAACTTCGTGCTGTCGCTCGGCTTCCAGTTCCTGCTGGTCGTGCACTTCTGGCTCATCCAGTTCGCGTTCGACCGGCACGAGCCGTTCCAGACGTTCCTGGTCGTGGTGCCGCTCGTGTTCACCGCGATGATGATCCCCGTGGGCCTCAACGGCCTCGGCGTGCGCGAGTGGGCTTTCGTGGCGCTGCTCACGCGCGCGGGGTTCGACCCCGCCACGGCGCTCGCCCTGTCGCTGGCGTCGTACGGGATCGCGGTGGGGCAGGGGCTGCTGGGCGGCATCGTCCACGTGAGCCGCGAGGTGGCGGAACGCGGGGATCCGGCCGCCGTGACGACCGAGCCGGAGGACGCGCGCTCCCCGCTGAGCCCGCCGTGACCGACGCCTCCGCCCGGCTTCGCCGGCTCCGCCCGGTGCTGCCCGTGCTGTTCGCGGTCACCGGCGCCGCCGGGCTCGTGTACGAGGTGGTCTGGTTCAAGCTGCTGGACTCCGTGTTCGGCGTCACGGCTCTGGCCACGAGCACCGTGCTGGCCGTGTTCATGGGCGGGCTGGGACTCGGCGCCGCGCTGGCCGCCCGGCGGGCGGACCGCTGGGAGCGGCCGCTCTTCGCGTACGGCGTCCTGGAGACGGCGCTGGGGGCGTTCGCCGCGTGCGTCCCGTTCCTCCTGCCTCTCGTGAACCGCGTGTTCACCGGGCTGTACGATGCGCTGGAGCCCTCGCTCGCCGTCCTCTCCGTCCTGCGCGCGGTGGTGAGCGCCCTCGTGCTGCTGCCGCCCGCCACGCTGATGGGAATGACGCTGCCCGTGATCGCGCGCGCGTTCTCGCGGGACGAGACGGCCGCGCCCGACGTGGGGCTGCTGTA
The DNA here is from genome assembly GCA_964471155.1 of uncultured Gemmatimonadota bacterium. GTDB lineage: Bacteria > ARS69 > ARS69 > ARS69 > ARS69 > CAYYFX01. Next base: position 14,255 of record CAYYFX010000088.1, read on the forward strand.
CACGATCAACACGCTCGGCGCCACGGCGGGCGCGGCGCTCGGGGGGTTCGTGCTGCTGCCCGCGCTCGGCCTGCGCGGCGCCTCCGCGTGCGCGGTGGGGTTGAACCTCGCCGTCGGGCTCGGCGCGATGATCCTCGGTCGCACGCTCCGGCAACCGGCCGCGGAGGCGCCCCCCGGACCCGACGAGCGCCCCGTGGAGCCCCTTCGCGGGCGCACGGCGCTGCTGGCCATCGCGGCGCTCTCCGGGCTCACGTCCCTCGGGTACCAGGTGTTCTGGACGCGCGCGCTGGTCCTCTCCTTCGGCAACACCGTGTACGCGTTCACGGTCAGCCTGGTCACCGTGCTGCTCGGCATCACGCTCGGCGGCGGCGTCGCCACGCTGCTGCTCGCGCGCACGCGGCAGCCGGCCCGCGCCCTGGCGCTGACCCAGGGGCTGGCGGCGGTCGCGGTGGTCCTGATGTTCTTCGCGTTCCGGGAGCTGCCGGGGGCGTTCGCCGCGCTGTCCGCGTCGTGGAGCGGGTCCTTCGCCGGGTACGTGGGCGCGGCGATCCTGCTCGGCGCCGCCGCGCTGCTGCCGGCCACGATCCTCCTCGGCATGGGGCTCCCGCTCGTCCTGGGCGAGGCCATCCGCGGCGCCCGCGGCCTCGCGCGTGACGTGGGATCGCTGTACTCGATGAACACGTGGGGCGCCATCGCGGGATCGCTCGCGGGCGGGTTCCTCGCGATGCCGGCGCTCGGCATCCGCGGCGGCGTGCTGGCCTTCGCGCTGTTCAACGCCGCGGCCACGGTGCTGGCGTCGCTGCGCGTGGACCTGCCGGGACCCGCGCGCGCCGGCGCGCTCGCGGGGCTCGCCGCCGCGCTCGCGCTCGCCGTCGGCGTCGCCCCCGCGTGGGATCCGGACGCCGCCACGCGCCCGTCCTTCGGCGCGCGCGCGGGCGTCCACGGACCGGGACCGGACGACCGGATCGTCTACTACAAGGACGGCGTGGTCTCCACCGTGTCCGTCCGCCGGCGCGGTTCGAACGTGCAGCTCCAGTCCGACGGGCGCACCGAGGCCACGAACGGCGACCTCAAGACCAACACGATGCTCGGCAGCCTGCCGCTGGTGCTGCATCCGGATCCCGAGCGCGTGCTGGTCATCGGGCTCGGCTCGGGAGTCACGCTCGCCGGCGTGCTGCAGCATCCGGTGCAGGCCGTGGACTGCATCGAGCTGTCCGCGGAGATCGTGGACGCCGCGCGCTTCTTCGACCGCTGGCTCGACGGCGCGCTCACGGATCCGCGCGTGAACCTGCGCGCCTCGGACGGCCGCAACCACCTGCTGCTCACCGGCACGACCTACGACGTGATCGTGTCGCAGCCGTCGAACCTGTGGGCGGCCGGGGTGGGGAGCCTGTTCACGCGCGAGTTCTTCGAGCTGAGCCGGGACCGCCTGTCGGAGGACGGGATCCTGTGCCAGTGGCTGCAGGGGTACTCGGTGAGCGAGGAGTCCCTGCGCAGCATCCTGCGCACGATCTCGGACGTGTACCCGTCGGTGGACGTGTGGGTGGCGGAGTGGAGCGACATCCTGGTGCTGGCGTCGAAGCGGCGGGGACCGATCGACGCGGGGCGCGTGGCGGCGGCGATGGCGGATCCGTCCGTCGGCGGCGGCTTCGCGCGGGCCGGCGTGCCGGACGCGGCGACCCTGCTGTCGCACTTCATGCTGGACGACGGCGCCGTGCGCCGCTTCTCGCGCGACGCCCCGGCGCACACGGACGACGACCGGCGCGTGGAGCTGCAGGAGCCGCGCTCGATCGCGCGCGGCGGGACCTCGCAGCAGTCGCGCACGCTGCTGGCGTGGCAGGCGGACGTGCGCGCGCGCCTGTCCGGTTGGCCGCCGGCCGGCGCCGATCCGGCCGTCGCCGAGGCGCGGCTGGCGGCGGCGATCGCGGCGCGGCGCGCGGAGCTGGCCGCGCGCGCGTTCGAGGCGGCGGGCCGCGGCCGCGACGCCGTGGAGGCGTTCGAGCG
>CAYYFX010000089.1:0-8198 GCA_964471155.1 uncultured Gemmatimonadota bacterium
GGGACGCGAACGTCGGCCTGCAGGCGCGGCTGATGTCGCAGGCCATGCGCAAGCTCACGGCGTCCGTGGCGAAGTCGCGCACGTGCATCGTGTTCATCAACCAGATCCGCATGAAGATCGGCGTGATGTTCGGGAACCCGGAGACCACGACCGGCGGCAACGCGCTGAAGTTCTACTCCACGATGCGGCTGGACATCCGGCGGATCGGCGCGCTCAAGGAGGGCACCACCGCCATCGGCAACCGCACGCGCGTCAAGGTGGTGAAGAACAAGCTGGCCCCGCCGTTCCGCGAGGCCGAGTTCGACATCATCTACGGCAAGGGCATCTCGTTCGAGGGCGACCTGCTGGACCTCGCCACGGAGAAGGCGATCGTGGACAAGTCCGGGAGCTGGTTCTCGTACGGCGGGGACCGCATCGGGCAGGGCCGCGAGAGCGCGCGCACGTTCCTGGAGGAGAACCCGGACGTGCGCACGAAGCTGGAGCAGGCCGTGCGCGCCGCGTACGGCGTGGGCGGCGCGGCCGCCGCGGGGAACGGGACCGCGCAGGCCGGGGCCCCGGCGCCGGCCGCTGTCGTGAAGGGCGGCGAGAAGGCCGCGGAGAAGCCCGTTGCCGCGGCGGAGAAGGGGAAGTAGCGCGGGAGCGGCGGACGGACCGGGAGGGGCGGCGCCCGCCCCTCCCTCGCCGGTCGAGGCCGCCATCCGCTGGATGGGGTCCCGGCTCCGGTTCGAGCGGGACGTCCGCGCGTTCCTGCGGAAGTCGGGATTTGCCCCGGAACAGGTGAGCGAGGCGCTGGAGCGGCTGAAGGAGCTGCGGCTCGTGTCCGACGCGGAGACGTGCCGCGCCTTCGTCCGGGACCGGATGCGCTTCGCGCCGAAGGGACGTTCGCTCCTGCAGGCGGAGCTCGAACGGAAGGGCGCTTCCGCGGCGGTGGCGGCGGCGGCGGTGGAGGAGGTGCTCGCGGCGGATTCCGAGATCGACGCCGCCACGGAGTTCCTGCGACGATCCGCGCGCCGGTGGGCCCGGCTTCCGGAGGCCGAGGCGCGCCGGCGGATGTACGGGGCGCTCGCCCGGCGCGGGTTCGCGCGCGAGGTCGCCCGGGCCGCGCTGGTGCGCGCGGCCGGGGAGCGCCCGGAAGAGGACGACGACCCGTTCCACGGGGAGGAAGGCGGGGCGGGAGCCCCCGGAGAGCCATGAAGACTGCCGAGATCCGGTCCGCGTTCCTGGAGTACTTCGCCGGCAAGGGGCACACGGTCGTGCCCTCGGTTCCGCTCGTGCCCCGGGACGACCCCACGCTGCTGTTCGTGAACGCGGGCATGGTCCCGTTCAAGGACATGTTCACGGGGGCCGCGCGCCGGGAGTTCCCGCGCGCCGCCAGCTCCCAGCGTTGCCTGCGCGTGTCCGGCAAGCACAACGACCTCGAGGAGGTGGGGCGCACCCCGCGGCACCACACGTTCTTCGAGATGCTCGGCAACTTCTCCTTCGGGGACTACTTCAAGGAGGACGCCATCGCGTTCGCCTGGGAGTTCCTCACCGGCGTGCTGAAGCTCGACGCGTCGCGGCTCGCGGTCACCGTGTTCGGCGGCGCCGACGGGATCCCCCCGGACGACGAGGCCGCGGAGCTGTGGCGGCGCGTGGCCGGCATCGGGGACGACCGCATCCTCCGCTTCGGCATGAAGGACAACTTCTGGTCCATGGGCGACACGGGGCCGTGCGGCCCCTGCTCCGAGATCCACTACGACCTGGGGCCGTCGCTGACCGGCGAGGTGAACAAGGGCGACCGCTGGATGGAGATCTGGAACCTGGTCTTCATGCAGTACGAGCGGGACGCCGACGGCGCGCGCCGGCCGCTCCCGGCGCCCAGCATCGACACCGGCATGGGGCTGGAACGCATCAGCTCGGTGGTGCAGGGGAAGCTCACGAACTACGACACGGACCTGTTCCGGTCGCTTCTCGGGCGCGTGGCGCAGCTGGCCGGCCGGCCGTACCAGGGCGGCGCGGGCGACGACGCGGTGTCCATGCGCGTGATCGCGGACCATGCGCGCACCACCGCGTTCCTGCTCGCGGACGGCGTGCACCCGGACCGCACGGGGCGCGGCTACGTGCTGCGCAAGATCATGCGCCGCGCGGTCAGCCACGGCGTGCTCCTGGGCATGCACGGGGAGTTCCTGCCGGACGCGTGCGAGGCGGTGGCGGAGGCGATGGGCGACGCGTACCCGCTGGTGCGCGAGCGGCTCGGCGAGATCCGGCGCGGGGCGGCCGCGGAGGAGAAGTCCTTCCGCCGCACGGTGGAGGAGGGGATGCGCCGCATCGACGACCTGCTGGCGCAGCTCGAGGACGACTCGGTGTGGCGCACGGACGACGAGGGACGCCGCGTGCTCGCCGGGGACGTGGCCTTCCGGCTGTACGACACCTACGGCTGCCCCCTGGAGCTCACCGCGTCCGTGGGGGTGCGGCGCGGCTTCTCCGTGGACGAGGCCGGCTACGCCGGCGCGCTCGAGGTGCAGAAGGAGCGCAGCCGCGCGAGCTGGAAGGGCGGCAGCGCGAAGGGCGCCCTGGACGCGCTGGCGCGCGACGTGGCGGAGGGCACGCGGTTCTCCGGCTACGAGGCGCTGGAAGGCGAATCGCCCATCGTGCACCTCGCGCTCGTGGCGGACGGCAGCCTCGCGCGGGCGGATCGCGCGGGCGAGGGCGCTTCGGTGGCGGTCGTCATGCGGGCCACGCCGTTCTACGCGGAGGGCGGCGGCCAGGTGGGCGACACGGGCGAGATCCTCACGCCGGGCGGTCGCGTCCGGGTGGAGGACACGCGCAAGACCGGCACGGACGTGTTCGTGCACTTCGGCACGGTGGAGGACGGCGAGGTGGCCGCGGGCGAGCACGCCGCGCAGCGCGTGGATGCGGCCCGGCGGGAGCTGGTGTGCGGCCACCACTCCGCCACGCACCTCGTGCACCACGCCCTGCGCGAGATCCTCGGCGCGCACGTGCAGCAGAAGGGCTCGTTCGTGGGTCCGGACCGCCTCCGCTTCGACTTCAGCCACCCCGAGCCCGTGCGCCCGGAGCAGCTCGCGGCCATCGAGGCGCGCGTGAACGAGTTGGTGCGCGCGGACCACGACGTGTCGTGGGAGGTGCTGCCGTTCCGGGACGCGCTGGCGCAGGGCGCGCTGGCGTTCTTCGGGGACAAGTACGGGGACCGCGTGCGCATGGTCACGATGGGTCCGTCGCGCGAGCTGTGCGGCGGCACGCACGTGCCGGCCACCGGGCGGCTGGGTCTGTTCGCGTTCGCGTCCGAGGGCTCGGTGGCGGCCGGCGTCCGCCGGATCGAGGCGTTCGCCGGCGTCCCCGCGCTGGGCCTGGTGCACGCCCTGCGCGGCCAGCTCGCCGCGGTGGCGGACGCGCTGAAGACCGCGCCGGAGTCGGCGGCGGCCCGCGCGGAGGAGCTGGTGGAGGAGACGAAGCGCCTGCGCCGCAAGGTGGAGGAGCTGACCCGCGCCGCCGCGGGGAACGCGGCCGGCGATCTGGCCGCCCGCGCCGTCGAGGTGGCCGGGCACCGCCTGGTGGTGGCGCGCGCGCCGGTGGACTCCCGCGACGCGCTCCGGGACCTGGGGGATTCGCTTCGGGCCGCGCCGCGGACGGTCGTGGTCCTGGGCACGGAGCTGGAAGGCAAGGTGGCCCTCGTGGCCGCGGCCTCCGACGACGTGGTGAAGGGCGGCCGCGTCGCGGCCGGCGATCTCGTGGGCCGCGTGGCGAAGCTGGTCGGCGGCGGCGGCGGCGGCAAGCCGCACCTCGCCACCGCCGGCGCGAGGGACGTCGCCAAGCTGGACGAGGCCCTGGCCGCCGTGCCCGCCATCGTCGAGGAGATGTTGCGGTGACGCCGCGGCGAGCGGTCGCCGGGCGCGCCGGCGGGACGCTTCCGGACGGCCGCGCGGCGGGAACGCGCGCGCCCGGGGCCGGGCGCCTCCGCCGCGGACGCGTTCCCGGCGACGTCCGGGCACCGCACGGGTGGCGATAGGGGGAGCCCGTGGTCGATCTGCACTGCCACATCCTTCCCGGCGTCGACGACGGCGCCATCGACCTGCACGACTCCCTGCAGATGGCGCGCGCCGCCGTGGAGCAGGGGTGCCGCGCCGTCGTCGCGTCGTCGCACCTCGGCGAGTCGCTGTTCGACACGACGGCCGCGCTGTTACGCGCCGAGCATCGCAGGCTCGTGGCCGCGATCGAGCGGGAGGGCATCCCGCTGCGCGTGATCCCCGGCGCGGAGAACTTCCTCCCGGACGGCGACGGCAAGACGTTCATCGACACGGCGGTGCCGATCGGCGAGACCGGCCGCTGGGTGCTGTTCGACTTCTCGATGCGCCGCCCGCCCGGCTGCGTGGGCGCGGTCATCGAGGGGCTGAAGGCGCGCGGGCTCGGCGCGGTCATCGCGCACCCGGAGCGGAACGTGGCGCTGATGGACGACCCCGCGCCGCTCGCGGACTGGGTGGCCCGGGGGGCGCTGCTGCAGGTGAACGCGGCCAGCCTCGTGGGGCTGCTCGGCAAGGACGCGCAGGACACCGCGGTCTGGCTGCTGGAGAACGGCGCGGCGCACCTGCTCGCGTCCGACGCGCACGATCTCGTGCGGCGACCGTTCTGCCTGGCGGCGGGGCGCAAGGCGGCGGCCGGGATCGTGGGCGAGGCGCAGGCGGAGGTGCTCTGCGGTTCCCGGCCGTGGCAGATCGCCGAGGGGGAGCCGGTGACGGTGGAGGCGCTGGAGCTGCCGTCGCGGTCGAAGGGCGGGCGGCTGCTGCGGAAGCTGCGGCGGCTCGGGAGTTGACGCGACGCGGGCGCGTCCCGCGAAGGAGGACCGCGGCGTGAAAGCGCTGATCCTGTCGGGCGGGAAGGGGACGCGGCTGCGCCCCATCACGCACACGAGCGCGAAGCAGCTCGTTCCCGTGGCGAACAAGCCGATCCTGTTCTTCGCGATCGAGGCCATCCGCGACGCGGGCATCACGGACATCGGCATCGTGGTGGGGGACACGGAAGCGGAGATCCGCGCCGCCGTGGGGGACGGCTCGGCCTTCGGCGTGCGCGCCACGTACATCCGGCAGACCGCGCCCCTGGGGCTGGCCCACGCGGTGAAGGAGTCCCGGGACTTCCTCGCCGGGGACAGCTTCGTCATGTACCTCGGCGACAACTTCATCAAGGACGGCATCACGCCCCTGGTGCAGGAGTTCCAGCGGGACCGGCCGAACTCGCAGATCCTCCTGGCGCGCGTGCCGAATCCGGGATCGTTCGGCGTCGCCGAGATCGAGGGCGGCAAGGTCGTGCGCCTGGAGGAGAAGCCGGAGCGGCCGAAGTCCGACTACGCGCTCGTGGGCGTGTACATGTTCGACGCCACGGTGTTCGAGGCGGTGGATGCCATCCGCCCGTCGGCGCGCGGGGAGCTGGAGATCACGGATGCCATCCAGTACCTCATCGGGCACGGGCGCACCGTGCGCAGCCACGTGATCAAGGGCTGGTGGAAGGACACGGGGAAGCTGGAGGACCTGCTGGAGGCGAACCGCATGGCGCTCACGGCGATCGAGCGCGACGTGCGCGGCACGGTCGATCCCCGCACGCGGGTGATCGGCGAGGTCGCCGTCGGCGAGGGCGCGGTGGTGGAGTCCTCCGAGCTGCGCGGGCCGCTCGTGATCGGCCCGCGGACGGTGGTGCGGGACTCGTACGTGGGCCCGTTCACGTCCATCTCGTCGGGCTGCACCATCCTGGGATCCGAGGTGGAGTTCTCCATCATCCTGGAGGACAGCCGCATCGAGAACCTCACCACGCGCATGGAGGGGAGCCTCGTGGGGCGCAACGCCCGCATCACGCAGGCCCCCGCGAAGCCGCGCGCGTTCCGCTTCATGGTGGGGGACAACTCCGAGATCCAGGTCCCGGAGTGACCGGGGGACCCGCGCCGGGAGCAGCGGGGGGCGAACCGGGGGCCTCCCGGACCGGGATCCCGCGGGTGGCGCTCACCGGCGCGGGGGGGATGCTGGGCACGGAGATCGCGCGCGCGGCGGCGGCGCGCGGCATCCCGCTGGCGGCGTGGGACCGCGCCGCGTGCGACGTCACGGATGCCGGGGCCGTTCTCCGCGCGGTGCGGACGGCGCGTCCCGGGGTCGTGATCCACGCCGCGGCGTGGACCGACGTGGACGGCTGCGAGGCCGACCCCGATCGCGCGTTCCTCGTGAACGCGACGGGCACGGCGAACGTGGCGGCGGCCTGCCGCGCGGCCGGGGCCCGGCTCGTCACCGTGTCCACCGACTACGTGTTCGACGGCGCGGCGGACGAAGGCTACGCGGAGGACGACCGCCCGGATCCCATCTCGGTGTACGGCTGGTCCAAGCTGATGGCGGAGGAGGCCACGCGCGCGCTGGGCGACGCCGGGTGCGTCGTGCGGACCGCGTGGGTGTACGCGGACCACGGCCGCAATTTCCTGCTGACGATGCTGCGCCTCGCCGCGGAGCGCGACACCCTGGACGTGGTGGACGACCAGCGCGGCTGCCCCACGTTCGCGGCGGATCTCGCCGGCGCGCTGCTGGACGCGGCGATCCGCCCCGGCGCGTCGGGCGTGCTGCACGCGGTGAACGGCGGCGCCGTGACGTGGCACGGCTTCGCGCGCCGCATCCTGGCGGGCATGGGCCGGACGGTCGACGTGCGCGCCGTCGGCACGGACCGGTTCCCGCGGCCCGCGCGGCGCCCGCGCTGCTCGGTCCTGCGTGACGGCCGTCTCGCCGCGCTCGGGATCGCACCGCTGCCGCCGTGGGAGGACGGCCTCGCGCGCTGCCTCGCGCGTCTGGGGTGACCGGCGGGACGCGCGCGGGGCCGTCTTTCTTGACAGCCCGCGGGGGCGACCGTAGGCTGCCCCGTCCGATGCAACCGAAGCGTCCGCAAGGACTTCCGCTCGCCTCCCCCGGGTCGACCTGTCCATGGGAATCACCCAGACCATCCGCGACTGCTGGGCCTACCGGGCGCTGGTCTCGAACCTGACCGGCCGGCAGGTGAGCGCCCGCTACCGGGGCTCCGTGCTGGGCTTCCTGTGGACGCTCCTGAACCCCATCCTGCTCATGGCCGTGTACAGCCTGGTGTTCACGGTGTACGCGCGCATCGACATGGAGAACTACGGCGCGTTCGTGTTCACGGGGCTGCTGCCCTGGCTGTGGTTCGTGTCCACGCTCGGCGACGGCGCGGGGGCCATCGTGTCGAACGGGAGCCTGATCACGAAGGCGATGTTCCCGCCCGAGGTCCTGCCCCTGGTGTCCGTGCTCGCGAACTTCGTGAACTTCCTGTTCGCCCTGCCGGTCCTCTTCCTCGTCCTCGCGATCGCGGGGATCCCGCCCGGCGTGTCGATCGTGGCGCTGCCGCTGCTGCTCGCGGTGCAGCTCCTCATCGTGCTCGGGCTCGTGTTCCTGCTGGCCGCGCTCAACGCGCAGTTCCGGGACGTGCAGCACCTCCTCGCGAACCTGCTGACCTTCTGGTTCTTCCTGTGCCCCGTGCTGTACCCCGTGGCGAACGTGCCCGAGCGCCTGCGCGACCTGCACTCGCTCAACTTCATGGGCGAACTGGTGGTGGCGTACCAGGACGTGCTGTTCCACCGGCGGTTCCCGGACTGGACGTCGGTGGCGATCGTCGCGCTCGTGGGCGCGGCGCTCCTGCTCGTGGGCGAGTGGCGCTTCCGGCGCGTGCGCGACTCGTTCGCCGAGTGGGTCTGAGGGGGCCGCGTGGAGCCGGCGATCTCCGTCCGCGACGTCTGGAAGCGGTTCCGCCGGACGAGGCTGCGGCAGCGGTACTCCACGCTGAAGAGCCTCTTCCTCCGCCGCGCGCCCGGCGCGGCCCCGGACGCGGAGTGGCGCGACGTCCTGTGCGGCGTCGGCTTCGACGTGCCCCGCGGGGAGACGTGGGGCATCATCGGGCCCAACGGGGCGGGGAAGAGCACCCTGCTCAAGCTGCTGACGGGTATCTACCGGCCGGACCGCGGAACGGTGCGGGTGCGGGGGCGGCTCGCCAGCCTGATCGAGCTGGGCGCCGGCTTCCACCCGGACTTCTCGGGCCGGGAGAACGTGCTGCTGAACGGGATCATCCTGGGCATGACGCAGCGGGAGATCGCGTCGAAGTTCGACGAGATCGTGCACTTCGCCGAGCTGGACGAGTTCATCGACGAGCCGGTGCGGACCTACTCCACCGGC
>CAYYFX010000089.1:8208-16228 GCA_964471155.1 uncultured Gemmatimonadota bacterium
ATCGCGGTGCACGTGGACCCGGACGTCCTGTTCCTGGACGAGGTGCTGGCGGTCGGCGACGAGTCGTTCTCGCGGAAGTGCCGGGCGCGGCTCACGGAGTTCCAGGCCGGCGGGAAGACGCTGCTCATGGTCAGCCACGATCTCGCGGCGGTGGCCGGCTACTGCAGCCGCGTGCTCCGGCTCGGGCACGGCCGGATCGTGGACCAGGGCGCGCCGGCGGAGGTGATCCGTCGCTACCAGGAGGAGGTGGCCGCGGCCGCCTCCGCGGGGGCGCCATGAACCGGGCGTTCGACATCGAGGCCTTGGAGGCGGCGGTGCGCGCGGCGCGCGAGGGGGACGACGACGCGGCGGCGCCGGCGGTCGCGGTCCCCGGCGAGGATCCCGACGCGCCGCGCCGGATCCTGGCGAAGCTGGAGGAGAACCGGAACTGCAAGGCGGGCGTGCCCCTCGGCCGGCGGCGACACCCCGGGGCCGTCCTCAAGAAGATCTTCCGCCGGCTGTTCCAGCCGTTCCTGAACGAGACGCTGGAGCGGCAGTCCCGGTTCAACGAGGCGTCGTGCGATCTGGCCGTCGAGCTGCTCGCGCGCGTGGACGAGCTGGAGCGGGAGGTGCGCGCGCTGCGCGCGGGCGTCGCGGCGGACGCGGACCTCCCGCGCGACGTGAACGGCGGGCCCGGGACCGGGGTCGGGCGGTGAGGATCGTCCAGGTGATGAACGCGCTGGACGCGAGCGACGCGGTGTCGATGCACCTCCTGGAGCTGGATCGCCAGCTCGTCGCGCTCGGCCACCGCACCGCGATCGTCAGCCTGGACAGCGTGCCGTCCCTGGCCGCCCGGCGCCTGCCGCCGGACGCCCTGGCGGACCTCGCGCCGGACCTCGTGCTGTTCCACTACGCGGGCTTCACGCCGCTGCTCGGTGCGCTGTCCGGGCTGCCGTGCCGCCGCGGGCTGGTCTACCACAACGTCACGCCGAGCCGGTACTTCGAGGGCATGCCGGAGACGCAGGCGTTCACCGAGCGCGGCCGGGCGCAGCTCGGGCGGCTCGCGCGCGTGTTCGACTTCGCTTTCGCCGACTCCACGTTCAACGCGGAGGACCTGGCGGCGGCGGGCTTCGCCCCGGTGCGCGTGCTGCCCATCCCGTGGGAGACCTCCGGGCTGGACGCGGTGGTCCCGGACCCGCGCGCGAAGGCGGAGCGCGCCGGACCGGACGTGCGCGTGCTCGTCGCGGGCCGCGTGGCGCCGCACAAGGGCGTGCACCATGCGGTGCGGGCGATGCCCGAGATCCTCCGCCGGGTCGGCCCGGCCCGGTTGACGATCGTGGGAAGGACGACGGGCTACGATCCCTACGTGCGCGAGCTGCGCCGGGAGGTGGGACGCCACCGCCTCGGCGATCGCGTGGAGATCCTCGGCGAGGTTCCGCCCGCCCGCCTGCGCGCGTTGTTCGAGACGTCGGACGTGCTGCTGGTCCTGAGCGAGCACGAGGGGTTCTGCATGCCGATCGCGGAGGCGATCGGGCTGGGCGTGCCGATCGTCGCGGCGCCGGCGGGCGCGGTGGCCGAGACGATGGGCGGCGCCGGCGTGCTGCTGCCCGACCGCACGCCGGCCGCCGTGGCGGCGGGCGTGGCCACCGCCGTGCGGGACGGGGACGCCCGCGCCCGCATCGCGGTCGCGGCGCGCGCGCGGCGCGACGACCTCTCCCGCGAGCGCTCCCGCGAGCGGCTCGCGGAGGCGCTCGCATGGGCGGGGACCGTGCCGGAGCGGGAGCGCCCGGCGAGCCTCCCGCCGGCGAGCGTGGTCGTGTGCACCTACAACCGGAGCGCCGTCCTGCGCCAGTGCCTGCTCGGGCTGCGTCGCCTGGACTACCCCGCGTTCGAGGTCGTGGTCGTGAACGGCCCGTCGGAGGACGGGACGGACGCGGTGCTCTCGGAGTTCCCCGACATCAAGCGCGTGGACAACCCGCGCCGCAACCTCTCCGTCTCGCGGAACCTCGGCATCGCGGCGAGCGCCGGCGAGCTCGTGGCGTTCCTGGACGACGACGCGCTGCCCTCGGAGGGCTGGCTGCGCGGGCTGGCCGCCGCGTTCGAGGATCCGGCGGCGGGCGGCGCGGGCGGCCGCGTGTGGGGCGCCGGCGGGGACGAGCTGCAGTTCGACCGCGGGATCATCGACCGCGGCGGCCTGCCGCGCGCGGTGCGCACCGGACCCGCGGACCACAACGCGCCGCGGTCCGAGTGGTACAACATCGCGATGGGCACGAACTCGTGCTTCCGGCGCGCGGCGCTGGCGGACGTGGGCGGCTTCGACGAGAACTACGAGTACTACCACGACGAGAGCGATCTCTGCGTCCGGCTGATCGAGGCGGGCTGGCGGGTGGAGCACGTGGACGGCGCGGACGTGTGGCACGAGTTCGCGGAGAGCCACATCCGGCGCGGGGCGCGGGACCTGGACTGGCGGGTCATCGTGCGCAACACGGTCTACTTCTACTTCAAGCTGAACCGCTGGCGCTCCCGCCCGTGGGACCAGGTCCGCCCGCTGAAGGCCTGCGCCGTGCACGGCGGGATCTTCACGCGCTGGTTCGTGCACGGGGAGCTGTCCTTCCCGGGGTTCCTCCGGGCGTGCCTTCGATTCGTGCGCGGCGTGGCGGAGGGCTATGCGAAGGGATGGTTCGTCCGGCCGCGCCGGCACCTCGCGCGCCGCTCGGATCGGCGCGCGGCGGAGCTGCTGCCGTACCGGCGCGCGGGCGTCCGGCACGGGCGGGATCGGCTGGGCGTCTGCCTGATCAGCCAGCAGTACGCGCCGGACGAGACGGGCGGCATCGGCGTGTACACGCAGCAGCTCGCGGAGGCGCTGGTGGAGGACGGGCACCGCGTCACGGTCGTGGCGGACGGTCCGCGCCGGACCACCGTCTGGCGGAACGGCGTGCGGGTCGTGCGGGTCCCGCCGCGGCGCGCGCCGGGGAGCATCCCGCGCTCGTTCCGCGTCACGCGGCGCAACGTCGCGCGCAGCCTGGCGGTGGACGGGTTCGTGCGCGACGCGATCCGGCGGGACGGGATCCGCATCGTCGAGGGCCCGATCTGGGATGCCGAGGGCTTCGCCGTCGCCCTCGATCCGCCGGTGCCGTTCGTGCTCCGCCTCATGACGCCCATGGCGATGGCCATCGAGACGCAGGGCTGGAAGCGCACCGCGGACTTCGACCTGGCCTGCGCCATGGAGTGGCGGATCCTGCAGCGCGCCGACGGCATCGTGGACCCTTCGGGCACGATCCTGGACACGCTCGCGCAGCGCTGGAACGTGCGCCCCGGCGACGCGCTGATCGCGCGCATCCCGTACGGCGTCGACGTGCCGGAGCTGCCGGCGGCGGCGGACCGGACGGACGCGGAGGTGCGGTTCCTCTTCGTGGGCCGGTTCGAGCGCCGCAAGGGCATCGACCTGCTGCTCGCGGCCATCCCGGAGGTGCTCGATCGCGTACCGGGCGCCGTATTCGATCTGGCCGGCGGGGACCCGGACGGCCGACCCGGGGACGTGCTGCGCGCGCTCGCGCCGGCGCACGCCGCGCGCGTGCGCGTCCACGGCCGTGTGGACGAGGCGCGCCGCGGGGAGCTGTACCGGGACTGCGACGTGTTCGTGGCGCCGTCGCGGTACGAGTCCTTCGGCCTCGTCTACCTCGAGGCGATGGCCTGGGCGAAGCCGTGCGTCGCGTGCGACGCGGGGGGCGCGCAGGTCGTGGTCGGGCACGAGCGCGCGGGGCTGCTGGCCCCTCCGGAGGACGCGGCCGCGCTGGCGGACGCGCTCGTGCGTCTCGGCACGGACCGCGCGCTCCGCGAGCGGCTCGGGCGGCAGGGGCGCGCGATCGTGGAGGCGGAGTACACCGTGCGGTCGATGGCGCGCGCCAGCGTGGACTTCTACGAGCGCGTGCTGACGCGCACGCCGGCCGCCGCGGCGGCGTCCCGGTAGGCGTCCAGCGTCCGCTCCGCCGTGCGCGCCCACGAGAACTCGCGGACGCGCGCGGGGCCGCCGGCGGCGGAGGCGGCGCGCAGGGCGTCCGTGCCCCACCACGCGCCGAGCGCGTTCGCCAGCGAGTCGGCGTCCCCCGCGGGATCGAAGTACCCCGCCGCCCCCGCGAGGACCTCGCGGTGGGCCGGGATCGCGCTGGCGAGGACCGGGGCGCCGCAGGCCAGGGCCTCCAGGGCGCCGAGGCCGAATCCCTCCGCGAGCGACGGGGCCAGCACGAACCGGGCGCCGGCGTACAGCGCGGGCAGCTCCGCGTCCGGCACGTCCCGCAGCACGCGCACCGGCGGTCCCTCGAGGGTCGCGAGCCCGGCCGCCGTCCGCGCATCCGGGGCGGTGAGGACCAGGTCGGCCGACGGCAGGCCGGCGCGCCGGAACGCGGCGACGGCATGCGCGACGTTCTTGTGCGGCCGGTGCGTGCCGAGGCACAGCACGTAGTCGCGCGTCAGCCCCCGCGCCGCGCGGAAAGCCGCCGTGGCCCCCGGTCCCGGCGGGGCGAAGCGCGCGTCCACCGCGTTCGGCGTGACCAGGAAGCGCGAGGGGTCCACGCCCAACCGCGCGGCGATGTCGTCGCGCGCGGCGGCCGTGGGCGTGAACAGTCGCGCGGCCGTCCGCGCCGACCACGCCATCATCGCGCGCGCGTACAGCCGCGCCGCGATGGACGGCGGATGGGACAGGTGGATGGCGTCGTGGATCGTCACGCACACCGGGCACGGCGCGAGCGAGCGGACGTAGTGCGGGAAGTGCAGGAGGTCCACGCCGAAGCGCGAGCGCGCGCCGCGGAACGCGAGGACCTCGCCGGCGGAGTACAGGCGGGCGTCGCAGGCCACCCGCCGGAAGCGTGGCGGGCGCAGCGCGTCCGCGTCCGGGCCGAGGCGGCCGTCCTCCCCGGGGGCGAGGAAGATGACGAACCGCTCCGTGCCGGCGGCGCCGGCGAGGGCCGACAGCAGCCCCTGCAGGTACCGGCCGATGCCGCCGTCCCGCAGCTTGCGCGCGTCGATCCCGATCGTGAAGCTCACGGCGTGCGCTCCGCGCGGGCCCGCCGATACGATGCCAGGGTGGCGTGCGCCGTGCGCTCCCACGGGAGCTCCGCCGCGCGCCGCCGCCCGCGCTGCACGAGGTCGGCGCGGCGCGCGGGATCGCGGAGCACGGACAGGATCGCGTCCGCGATCGACTCCGGCGAGCGCGGATCGACGAGCAGCGACGCACCGCCGCACACCTCCGGGATCGAGGCCACGTCCGCCGCGACCACGGGGGTCCCGCATGCCATCGCCTCCAGCACCGGCAGGCCGAAGCCCTCCCAGAACGACGGGAACGCGAAGACCTCCGCGCCGGCGTACAGCGCGGGGAGGTCCGCCGGGTCCACGTATCCCGTGACGTGCACGAAGCCCTCCAGATCGGGCGCCGAGAGCTCGCCGCGCAGCGGTCCGCTCTTCCACGCCAGCTTGCCCGCGACGACGAGGTGCACCGGATCCGGGTGGCGCGCGCGCACGATCCGGAACGCCCGCAGCAGTCCGGGGAGGTTCTTGCGCGGTTCCAGGTTGCCCACGAAGAGCACGTAGGGCCGCGGCAGGCCGAGCCGCCGCGCCGTCGCGGCCACGGCCTCGGACCCCGGATCGCGGAAGCGCCCGGCCACGCCGAGCGGCACGACGTCCACGCGCTCCGCGGGCGCGCCCAGGATGTCGCACACGCTGTTGCCGACGCTGGACGAGTCCGTGATGATCCGGGAGGCCGCGCGCGCCACGCGCCGGATGAGCCAGCGCATGTACACGCCGTACTTCCACGGGATCGTGTCGGGGTACTGGTAGGCGACCAGGTCGTGGATCGTGACGACGGAGGCCGCGCGCAGCGGGCGCGTGGGCACGAGGAACGCCGGACCGTGGACGACGTCCACGCCGCGCGCCGCGGCGATGCGCGGCAGGACCCACTCCGCCCAGAGGTCCCCCTTCGGGTGGCTCTCGTGCGAGACCGACGTCTCCAGGAGGCGGAAGCGGGCATCGAGCGGCGCGTCGCGCAGGGCGCCCGGCCCGTGCACCACCAGGTGGAACTCCGCGTCCTCGTCCATCCGTGCGAAGGCGCGCACCAGCTCCAGCACGTAGTTGCCCACGCCGGAGAACTCCCGGCCCACCGTGCGGGCGTCGAGCAGGATCCGCATGCGTTCCCCCCCGGTCGGACGGAGCGGAGAGTCCGGGGGCGTGCGCGGAGCGTCAAGTCCGGGGTGGCGCGGCGCGCGCGGATGCCGGATCCTTGCCGGCTGCGCCGACGGACGCGCGCGGGAGGGAACGGTGCGGGTCGCCCTGGTCCACGACTGGCTCACCGGCATGCGCGGGGGCGAGAAGGTCCTCGAGGAGCTGTGCCGGTGGTTCCCGGACGCGCCCTTGTACACGCTCGTGCACGTGCCGGGCTCCGTGTCCGCGCCCATCGAGGACCGCACGATCCGCACGAGCGCGCTGTCGCGCGTGCCCGGCATCGGGACCGGCTACCGCCGGTTCCTGCCGCTGTTCCCCGCGCTGATCGAGCGCTTCGACCTGCGCGGCTTCGATCTCGTGCTGTCCACGTCGTCGTGCGTGGCGAAGGGCGCGCGGGCGCCCCGCGGCGTGCCGCACCTGTCGTACGTGCACTCGCCGATGCGCTACGTGTGGGACCGGTACGACGACTACTTCGGCCCGGGGCGGGCCGGGCCGCTCACCCGCGGCGCGATGGGCCTGCTGCGGGATCCGCTGCGCCGCTGGGACCGCGCCACGGCGGCGCGCCTGGACCGCGTCGTCGCGAACTCGTCGTTCGTGGCGGAGCGCATCCGCCGGTACTGGGACCTGGTGGCGGACGTCGTGCACCCCCCGGTGGACACGGACCGGTTCCGCCCGACGGGGGAACCGCGCGGCGAGGAGTGGCTGGTCGTGTCCGCGCTCGCGCCGTACAAGCGCGTGGATCTCGCGATCGATGCGGCCCGCGAGGCCGGCGTGCCGCTCGCGGTCGTCGGGCGGGGACCGGAGGAGGCCCGCCTGCGGCGCCACGCCGGGAAGCACGTGCGCTTCGCGGGCTGGCTGCCGGACGAGGCGCTCCCCTCCCTGTACTCGCGCGCGCGGGGGCTGCTCTTCCCGGGCGTGGAGGACTTCGGGATCGTCCCGCTGGAGGCGCTGGCCTGCGGCTGTCCCGTGGTGGCGTACGCCGAGGGGGGCGCGACCGAGAGCCTCCGCGGTGCCGCGTGGGAGGGCGACCCCGCCGGCTGGGACCGCGGGACCGGGCTCTTCGTGCGGCAGCAGACGGCGGCGGCGTTCGCGCGGGCCATCCGCGCGGTGGGGGCGGAGCCCGAGCGGTTCGACGCGGCCCTCTGCCGTGCCCGCGCGGAGGAGTTCGCCCGTCCGGTCTTCCGGCGGCGCATGGCGGCCGCCTTGACATCGCTGGGGGCCGGCCCGATCCTCCCCGATTGATCTTCGAAAGGCCCCAACCGCAGAGCCGGCACGGGCTTGGGCGGTCCGCCGGGCGGAGGGAGCGCGGCTGTGCAGATCGAACGGATCCGCGCGTCCCTCGGGGACACCGCGCGCCTCTTCGACCGGCTGGCGGCGGAGCTCTCCCCGGCCGTCCTGGGCGCCGGCGGGGCGCTCGCCGGGGTCGTGCGCACGGGCGGCACGATCCTGCTGTGCGGCAACGGCGGCTCGGCGGCGGACGCGCAGCACGTGGCCACGGAGCTGTGCGTGCGCTACGTGCGCAACCGCCGGGCGCTGCCCGCGCTGGCGCTGACCGTGGACACCTCCGTGCTGACCGCGTGCGCGAACGACTTCGGCTTCGAGCGCGTGTTCGCCCGCCAGGTGGAGGCGATCGGGCGCGCCGGCGACGCCCTGGTCGCGATCTCCACGAGCGGGAGCTCGCCGAACGTCCTCGCCGCGGCCGACGAGGCGAAGCGGCGGGGTCTCCTCACGGTGGGGCTGACCGGGGAGGGCGGCGCGGCGCTCGGCGCGCGCTGCGACCACTGGATCGCCGTCCCGTCCGCGCACACGCCGCGCATCCAGGAGGCGC
>CAYYFX010000090.1:0-16058 GCA_964471155.1 uncultured Gemmatimonadota bacterium
ACGGCAACTTCTCCGCCGACGGCCTGTTCTGCGACGAGCCGGCGGAGTCCCTCGCGATCTCGAGCGCGTCGCCGCTGCTCCCCGGGAACAACGCGTGGGGCGTGCACGTCGGCGCGGAGTCGCTGCTGTGCGAGCCGGCGGGGATCGTGATCACGAGCGTCCCCCCCGGGATGCAGCTCGTCGTGGACGGGGCGACGGTGTTCACGCCGCGCGAGTTCGACTGGCCGCCCGCGTCCCTGCACCTGGTCGAGGCGCCCGCGCTCGTGGAGCCGCGGACGGGCGTGCGCGTGGAGTTCGAGGGCTGGTCCGACGGCGACTCGCTCATGCACTCCGTGATCGCGGGGGACCTGGACGGGCTGCTCGTGGCGCGGTACGACACGAAGTTCCTGGTCACGATGGAGGCGGAACCGCACGGCACCGTGACCCCCGCCACCGGCTGGCACACGCCCCCGACCACGGTGACCATCCACGCGGTCGCGGACTCCGCGTATCGCGTCACCGGATGGACCGGGACGGGGCTGGGCTCCTACACCGGCGCCGATGCCCAGAGGGAGATCCTGCTCCGCGGTCCGATCACGCAGCGCGCCCGCTTCACCTTCGACGGGACCTACCGGCTCACGATGGTCGTCGACGGCGGCGGGAGCGTCACGCCGCCGACGGGCGACTACCACGTGGGCAACATCGTCCAGATCCGCGCGACCGCGCCGCCGCTGCACATCTTCGACGCCTGGGAGGGCAGCGGGACCGGGTCGTACTCGGGGCCGAACGCCGTGGCGAACGTCCGGATGGACGGCCCGATCACGCAGACCGCCCACTTCCACTACGCGGGCACCGCGCCGGTGACCATGCAGGTCTCCGGGAACGGCACGGTGACGCCGCCTTCGGGCGAGTATCCGCGCGAGACGCCACTGGGCATCGACGCCTGGCCCGCCGAGGGATGGTCCTTCTACCGCTGGGTCGGCGAGGGAGCCGGCTCGTACACCGGCACGGAGCGGTCCGCGGCCGTGACGCCGTTCGGGCCGGTCACGGAGACCGCCTACTTCGCGGAGGGCAACGTCTACCCGTTCACGATCTCCGGCACCGCGAACGGCCTGGTGTCCCCGCAGCCCGGGACGTACCAGCACACGCCCGGGACGCAACTCGGCCTCAGCGCCATTCCCATGAGCGGTTTCCGGCTGCGCGAGTGGATCGGCACCGGGATGGGCTCGTACTCCGGGCCCGACCCCTACCCCACCATCACGATCCACGAGCCCGTGACGCAGCACGCCGTGTTCGAGCCCGACGGCAACCCGCACGGGTACGAGTTCGCGCTCAGCGCGAGCCCCACGGACCCGTTGGTGAACCACGTGCCGCCCGCGAACGGGCCGCGCACGCTCTATCTCTGGCTCGTCTGCAGCGAGTTCGGCATCTCGGCGTTCGAGGCGGGCGTGCAGTCCACGATCCTCTTCGGCGACTTCGTGCCGGCGCCCGGGGTCGTGGACTTCGGCTACGGGACGGACCTCCTGCTGGGAATCCTGGACTGCCCGACCGGCGAGACCGCGCGGCGCGTCCTGGGTTCCTGGCCGGTGGTGGATACGGGCGGGAAGGTCTGGCTGACGCACTCCCGCGTGAACGAGCTCTTCGGGACGGTGGACTGCGGGTCGCTCCCGACCATCTGGCACGATCCGTTCGTGCGCGGCTTCTCCTCCGCGGGCCCGGTGCCCACCACGGGGTCGAACGTGTGCCAGCAATCCATCCCCGTGATGCTCTCGCAGCTCGCGGCCGTGCCGGGGAACCGCTGCGTCGTGGTGACCTGGGTCACGTCGGCGGACTCCGATCACGAGGGGTTCCACGTCCATCGCAGCGACCGGCCCGAGGGGCCCTACGAGCGGGTGACGACGGAGATGCTCGTGGGCCGCTCGCCGCACCGGTTCGAGGACCGGTCCGTGGAGGCGGACCGCATCTACTACTACAAGGTCGGCGGCCTGGAGGTCAGCGGGCGCGAGGAGCTCTTCGGGCCGGTGGTCGTCACCACGCCGAACTGGCCGCCCTTGGTGACGGCGATGGGGACGGTCGCGCCGAGTCCGTTCCGGGACGAGACGGAGCTGCGGTTCTCCCTGGCCAAGGCCGGGCGGGCGCGGTTGGTCGTGTACGACCTGGCGGGGCGGGTGGTGCAGGAGCTCGTGGACGCCGACCTCCCGGCGGGGGACCACGCGGCGATCTGGAGCGGCCGGACGCCCACGGGGCGGGCGGCCAGCGGGATCTACTTCGTGCGGTTCGAGGCCGGGGAGCGGAGGGAGACGCGGCGGGTGGTGTTCCTGGGAGGGCGGTGACGGCGGCGCTGTTGCGAAACCGCTAGCATTGCCCGGGTGGCGGAAGGTATCTTGGGGTCGAGCGTCAGCCCCCGGAGCTCCACGGAGGTACATCGTGAGAGCGTCCGTTGCCTTGACCGCCCTCGCGGTCCTTGCGTGCCCGATCGCCCAAGCCCGCACGTTGCATGTCCCGTCGACCTACCCCACCGTCGGTGCGGCGCTCGCCGTCGCCGTCGCCGGCGACACGGTCCGGATCGCGCCCGGCCGCTACCCGGAGTCCGGCCTCACCGTGCAGGGCGGCGTCACGCTCCTCGGCGATGGTCCCTCCGCCGAGGACGCATGGTTCGACGGAACCCAGTCCGGCGTCCCGATCCTGACGATCCCGGCGCGCGTCCACGCGGTCACGATCCGGAACCTCGCGTTCCGGAACGGCAGCGGGGCCACCGCCGGCGCGCTCGTGGTCGGGCAGCCCAAGTCCCATGCCCGCCACACCGTGATCGATTGCAGCTTCACCGGGAACCAGCGCGCCGTGCATGCGTCGGCCATCGATCTGACGGATTGCACCTTCGTCGACAACGTCGTCACGACCGGGAAGGGCGGCGCCGTGTACGCCGGCGTCCTGCGGATCACCGGCGGGACCTTCCGCAACAACCGGTCCGCGGAGGGAGGCGCCGTCTTCCTCTCGTCCGGCGAGGTCTTGGGCGCCCGGTTCGAAGGCAACGTCGCCGGGATGCGGGGCGGCGCGGTCTACACCACGAACGCCTCCATCCGCGAGTGCACGTTCGTGGACAACGTCGCGTCCGCGGTCAACTCGGGACGCGGGGGCGCGATCTACAGCCGGTCGCCCATGCCGATCGAGCGCTGCGACTTCCGCGGGAACCACGGCGCGAACGCCGGGGGCGCGATCGCGACCGAGAGCAGCGTTCGCGTGCGCCGATGCCGTTTCGTGGCCAATACCGCCGCACGCGGCGGCGCTCTGCACGCGGGGTACGGGAACCTCAGGGTGGAGGACTGCGCCCTGGTGCGGAACGAGGCCACCGAGGGTGGCGGCGTGTTCGCCCCGGCGTCGGCCGGGTGGTCCCTCACGATGCAACGCGTGGTGATCCAGGGATCGACGGGCGGGGCCGCCGTGGCGGCGATCCCGGGCGCCCTGCCGCCCACGATCGAGGCCTGCGACATCTTCGGGAACGCCGGCGGCGACTGGGTGGGTCCCCTCGCGGGCTGGGCGTACACCGGCAGCACGTTCTCCGCGGACGGGCTCTTCTGCGAGGAGCCGGCGGACTCCCTGTTCGTGTCGGGAGCCTCGCCGCTGCTCGCCGCGAACAACGGGCTCGGCGTGGACATCGGGGCGGCGCGGGTCGGCTGCGATCCGACCCCGCTCGTGGTGGCGAGCGATCCCCCGGGGCTGACGCTCGAGGTGGACGGCGTGCCGGTGGCGCTGCCCGCGGCGTTCGCGTGGCCTCCGGGGACGTCGCACACCGTGGCGGCACCGGCGGAGATCGAAGCGGTGCCGGGCGCCCGGTGGGACTTCCAGGAGTGGTCGGATGGCGGCGCGGCGGCGCACACCGTGGTCGCCCCGGCCCCTCCCGCCCGCTGGACCGCACGATTCGCCCGCGCCGCGGTCCGGCTGGACATGACCGTGGACGGCGGCGGCACGGTGGAGCCGGCCGGCGGCTGGATGCCGGTCCATGCCCCCGTGACCATCCAGGCGACGCCCTGGTCGATCGAGCACCGGTTCCTCGGGTGGGTCGGCACCGGGCCGGGTTCGTACACGGGCCCGTCCCCCTCGGCCACGATCTCCATGAACGGCCCGATCACGCAGCACGCGCGGTTCGAGCACGTCGGCGCGCACGATCTGACCATGGTGGCCGGGGACGGCGGCTGGGTGATGCCCGCGTCCGGCCCGCGGACCGCGGGCACGACGGTCATGATCCGCGCGTACGCGGAGCCGGGCCGGAGCTTCGTCCGCTGGATCGGATCGGGCCCCGGATCCTATTCGGGCAGCAACATCACCGCGACGATCACGATGAACGGCGACATCCGCGAGGAGGCCGAGTTCCGGATCAACGACCCGCGCCAGCTCACGATGCTGGCCGAGACCGGCGGATCGGTGTCGCCGGGATCCGGCGCCTACCCGCTCGGAACGCCGGTCACGATCCGCGCGCTTCCGGATCCGGGCTGGGGATTCGACCGCTGGGCGGGCAGCGGAACCGGCTCCTACTCCGGACCCCTCCTGAGCACGGAGATCCGCGTGCTCGGGAACATCACCGAGACGGCCCACTTCCGCTGGCTCGGGCCGATCGCGCCCGTGCAGATCGTCGCGGTGGGCGAGGGCACGGTGTCCCCCGCGAGCGGGGACTTCACCGTGATGCTGCCCGTCCACATCGTCGCGACGCCCGCGCCCGGCGCCACCTTCTACCGCTGGGTCGGCGAGGGCCTCGGGTCGTACACGGGGACGTCGGCCGAAGCCAACATCCTCGTGCTCGGGCCCATGACCCAGACGGCGCACTTCGCGCCGGCCGGCGGGTACCCGCTCGTCACCACGGCCACCGCCGGCGGGTCGGTGCATCCGCCCTCGGGCGGCTTCCCCGCGGGCGAGGACGTGGGGATCACGGCGTCGCCGGCGATCGGCTACCGCTTCGTGGAGTGGCAGGGCGCGGGCCTGGGCTCGTACTCCGGCGGCGACGCGCACGCCGGGGTCACGATGCACGGGCCGATCACGCAGCACGCCGTGTTCGAGCCGGACGGGTTGCCGCACGGCTACGAGCTGTCCATCAGCGCGAGCGACACCGACCCGTACGCGAACACGGGTGCGCCCACCGGGGCTCCGCGAGCCCTGCACCTGTGGCTCACGTGCAGCCTGGACGGGATCGCCGCGTTCGAGTGCGGCGTGGAGACGGCGCTGCCGGTATTCGGGTTCAGCCCCGCCCCGGGCGTCCTGAACGCCGGCACGGAGCGCGACCTGCTCCTTGCGGTCGGCGAGTGTCCGACCGGCGCCCCCCTGGCGCAGCGCCTCGGCACCTGGGTGGTGCTGGACACGGGCGGCGAGGTCTGCCTGGGCCCGTCGACCGCGCGCGGGGTGTTCGGGGCGGTGGACTGCACCTCGACGCCGTCGATCTGGGACACGGTGCGCGTGCGCGGGTTCGCGTCCGGCGGCGCGGCGCCGTGCATCCGGGGGACGAGCGGCTGTCCCGCGGGGCCCGAGGGGTCCGAGGGGTCCGACGGGGCGGCGGTCGCGCTGACGGCGACGCGGTCTGCGCTGGGGGCCATCGTTCCGAACCCGTTCCGCGAGGCGACCGAGGTCCGCTTCTCCCTCGCCGCGCCGGGCCGGGCCCGGGTGGCGGTCTACGACGTGGCGGGGCGGCTGCTCCGCGTCCTCCGCGACGGCGAGCTGGCGGCGGGGACGCACGTGGTGGAGTGGGACGGGCGGGCGGCCGGCGAGCGGGCCGCCGGCGGGGTGTACTTCGTCCGGTTCGAGACGGCCGGGCGGGAGGAGACGAGGCGGGTGGTGTACCTGGGGGCGGGACGGCCGGGGGGCGGGGGGCGGGGGGCGGGGGGCGCGGGGGCGGCGGGGGCGGGATCCTGGGCGGTTGTGCGGGCCGCGGATCCGGTGCTTGACGGAGGGGACGGGGGCCTGTAGGTTCCTGCACTCACTGCGGGGTGGAGCAGCCTGGTAGCTCGTTGGGCTCATAACCCAAAGGTCGCGGGTTCAAATCCCGCCCCCGCTACCAAAATTGGGAAGGCCCGTAACCTCTTGGGTTGCGGGCCTTTGTGCGTGGTGGCGCGAGTGTTGAGTGGGATCAGATCGGACCACCTCGGACATGCCACCGTCGCCTCCTCCTAGGGGGCAGGGTAGCCGCGGGTCGTCCCCGCGTCGTCGCACCCGGGTCAGGCCCCCTCAGGGGTGGCCGGATCCCCATGGAATCGGTGGCCGGAAACCCGTGGAATACGCAATCCTCCCCCTCCTCAGCGAGCGGAGCGGCGTTCAGGGCTCCGTCTCCGCGCCCATCACCCGGATCTGCTGAACGTCCCGCACATCCACAGTCCACCCCTCGGCGTCCACGAGAGTGTGATCCCACTCGTGCCGCCCCGGCACCACGCGGCAGCGGACAGCGCGCCCCCACGGATCGCTCCACGCGGCCGCGCGCCCGATGACGGCCTCCACGATGTCGCCGCGCTCGCAGGCGGCGCGAAGGAAGCCGTGGATCCTTGGCTCGTCGCGCCGCACCCACGGCACGGGCAGCATGTCGTCCACGAAGCCCCAGCGCAGCCGGTACGCGCCGTGGACGCGGCCGTAGGAATAGAGCGCGAAGAGCGACTTCGCGTCGGCCTCCATGGCCCGGCGCAGCCGGCTCTCCGCACCGGCGTCGAGGTGGCGACGGAGATCCCGCGGGTCGCGGAACGGCTTCGAGATGCCGCACGAGCCCTGCGCCAGGAGAGCGGCAGTCACCTTCAGCGTCCTGCCCCGCCGGTTGAGCTGGTAGCTCTTCTGCGGAGGGCCGAGCTCGGCGACCACGCGCCCGGTCGGGTCCACCCCGAGCGCGCGCAGCATCCCGCGCACGCCGAGGCCCCCCACGAAGTCGTAGGACGACAGCACCCCGGGCAGCCTGTCCATCTCCGCACCGACGAATGTCGTCACTTCCCGCGTGGCGACGTCCACGACCGTCGCCGCTTCCGGGGCCTCCGGCGGGAACACGACCAGGAGCACCCGCCGCATCGCCGCGAGCTTCCCGGCGCGCCGGGCCTGCTCCTCCTCGACTCGCCGCAGCACCGCATCGTGCGGTCCGAGCGCCCCGCGCCGGGCGGCACGCTTGCGGTTCGCCTCCACGCGGTCGCGGACCGCGCTCCGCGCCGCCACGTGGGCCGGGTGCTCGCGGTTGATCGACCAGGTGCCGTCGTCGTGGAGCAGGATCGCGTTCGACCGCCACAGGCGCGCCCGCTCCACATCGAACTGCTCGCGGGACGTCAGGCGGTGGACCTCGCGCACGACGTCCGTTGCCGCCATCGTCCCGCCGTGCGCGTCCAGCACCGCGAGCGCGAGCCGCTGGTCGGAGAAGCAGTAGCCCTGGTCATGCCGGAGAGCCTCTTCCACCTCGGCGGTCGTCAGCGGAACCTCCGGCCCGGGCCGCGGCGGCGACGGCCCCGGCACCACGGCCAAGCGGGGCACTTTCGGGGGGCGGAGACCGAGACGGAAGAGCCACAGGTCCAGCTCGTCGTCGTGCACGTCGAGCTCATAGCGGTCGCCGACCCGGTACACCGGTGCGCGGGCGGGCTTGCACTTCTTGAGCGAGCGCAGCGCGAACGGGGCCGGCTGGATCAGGGCCTCGTCGAACCGGTCGGCGACCTCGCCGAGCGTCATCGGCCCGCCGTGCTCCAGGAGCGCGACGATCAGGAGGGAATACGTGCTCGCCTCGTGGTGGTCCTTCACGCGGGCGAGCAAGGGGACGGCGATACGGAGGGCGTCGCAGTAGGGGTTCGGCATTCGGGGGCCACTCACGGCTGCGAGGCAATCAGGCCGAGGGTCGCGCCGGGGGAGCAGCGGTGTCCAGCCCCGGCCGCCGACCCTGGTCGCGTTCCGCCTGACGCACCCGGCCCCGGAGAGTCTCCCCCGTGCACCCGGTCTTTCTCCGCCATCGGAACGGATCGCCGCCTACTGCGAGTCGTGCTGGCTCTCGTGCTCCCGGACCATCCGCACTGCCCGCTCGCGGACCTCCGACGCGTGACCGCCTTGGCCTTCCCATGACCCCATCCTACTCACGAGGTGGAGCCTCCGGGAATCCCGGTACGGTTCAGCGGCCCACGGAGGCCGAGGGGGAGTCGGATCCCGCGGCCGGAGACGCCGGGAGGATGCGCGCCGGGGGACTCCACGGCAACGCCCGATCGCCGATCGTCGCGGCCGCGCGCGAGTCCTGCCCGGGGACGGAACGGGGTCCTCCGTGCTTGAAACGGGCTGCCTCGGTGGCTAGCCTCGTCGCAGGTGGCCGATCGAGAGCCGTGACGGTGCCGAGCGGAGGGCGTCCGGGGCACGTCACGGCAAGTGCAAGGAGGCAATCATGGTCCTGGTTCTCCGCATCGGCGCGGCCGTCGTCGGCGGCATGGCGGCGCTCGTCGGTCCCGCGCTCGCCACGGGCATCGTGGACTGGGATGCCGTTGCCGCCGTCCACGCAAGCGCGACCGCCGGTTGGTCGGGTGAGACCGACAGCTGCAACGACTCCGAGAGCTACACGGGAGCCGGGGTGTACCGTGACACGCTCCTCTGCGAGGCGACGGCCGGGTACGGGCACGGTAGTTCCTCGCTCACGCTGCAAACGAGCGCTCCTCCCGAGGGCGTGTTCACGGAGGTATCGACCTTCGGCGGCGGGGAGGGGTACAACATATCGGGAGCCGGGGGGAGCGGCTGGAGCGACTTCGACCAGTCGGCCCGCATCGACGTCGACTCGCCCGCGAGCCTCCACCTCGCCGGCACCCTGGACGTGACCGACGGAAGCAGTGCCACCCTGGTTCTCCGGAACGCCGGCGGGGTGCTGGTCGAGTACGTCGCCCTCGTGGAGTACGAGCCGGTCTCGTTCGACGAGTCCGTTCTCCTCGGCACGGGGGATCATGAATTGATCCTCAGCCTGCGGTGTCGACCGCGTTCCGACGGACCCCACGGGCAGAACCGGGGGGGAGTCAGCGCGTCGTTCTCCGCCGGGTTCATGCCCAGCGTCGGCGTCGAGACCTCCGGCTGGGGGCGCATCAAGGGTCTCTACCGCTGATAGGGCATGACCGATCGACGCGGCATCGGGTGACCCGCGCACGTCGTTGGTGGCCCGGCTCTCGAGGCTCCGCCCCTGTGGGTCCCGGAAAGGACGGCCCCCTGGGCCGTGGACCGTACCGCTAGGGCGACACCTGCTTCAGGATCCTCACTTCCGGCCCCCGCGCTCGGGCAGCCGTGAGATCTGGGTCATGCCGGCCGGCGGCGGGGCCGCTCTCCAGATCACGTCCATTGGAGGAGCCGACTCGCCCGCGTGGTCACCCGACGGGACGGCGATCGCGTTCGACCGCGGCTCGGGGATCTGGGTCGTGCCCGCCGGCGGCGGGACCGCCATTCAGCTCACCGAGGGGCCCGACTCCCAGCCAGCGTGGTCTCCGGACGGCGCGCTTGTCGCCTCGACGCCGGCGCGCACACCGTGGCGTGGGACGGCCGGGATGCGGCGGGCGCCCCCGTGACACCGGGCGTCTACTTCGTCCACACCCGACTGGACGCGGAGGCCGTGACCGTGAAGCTGGTCGTCGTCCACTAGGGTCGTCGCGGCCGTCGATCCGGGAGTTGCCGCGTGCGGCGCCGCGCCCGGCGTACCATGGCCGGTCCCCCCCGGCGGCCTACCTCGTGAGCAGCATCTTCCCCGTGGCGGACTTGCGACCCGCCGTCACGCGGTAGAAGTAGAGACCGTCCCCCAGCGGCCCGCCTGCGGCGTCGCGGCCATCGAACGTGAGCTTCGCCCAGCCGGGCGCGCGCTCCGGCCACTCGAGCGCCCGCACCAGACGTCCCGTGACATCGAACACCTGGATCCTCACGTCGGACGGCTCCGGGAGACCGACCGTGAACTCCGTCCGCGAACGGAACGGGTTGGGCCGGTTGGGCAGCAACATCAGCCCGGTGATCGCGGGCAATCCGCCGACGCTCGTGGGGCCGAGGACGGACGCCTCGTTCGAGGGCAGGCTCTCGTTGGCGTGCACGTCGCTCGCGGTGACGATGTAGTACAGATCCGCCTGCGGGACGTTCGCGTCGATCACGGTCGTGTCCGCCTCCCCGAGCAGGAAGTGGATGGGCACGGGCGTGACGCCCGGCTCGGTGGCGCGGTAGACCGTGTAGTCGCGCAGGTCCCCGTCCGGCACGCGGTTCCACTGGAGTTCCACGTTCGACCCCACGCGCGAGGCCATCAGCGCCATCGGGGCCGCGGGGGCGAGGTTGTCGACCGAGTACCCCGTCATCACATCCGAGACGAACGTGAGGAAGTCATCGCCCGCGCCATGGGCGGCCACGCGGTACCAGGCCGCGCCGTCGTCGCCGGGAACGGAGTCCGCCAGGGTCGGCGCGGCGAGCGAGTACGCGGCGTAGCCGTGCGCGGTCTGCGTGCCCACCAGCTCCCACGCGTACTCCGTACGCGGGGCGGGAGCATCCGGGTCCAGCACGCGCGCCAGCAGCTCCGGCGGGAGCGGAGTGGCCGCGCCGAGCGCGCTGGTCGCGCGCCAGACGGAGTACTGGTCGATGGTCCGCGGGTAGGCGCGGTCCATCCGGCTGGATTCCCAGGTGACCGCCACCCGGCCTCCCTGGTCGTTCGGGACATCCGCGGCGGACATCAGCCCCGGTTCCGGGTTGCCCCACTGACCGTGTGTCCACTCGACGCGCTGCGCGTACATGCGGGGGAAGTAGTTGTAGTCGTCGGTCCGGATGTCGTCCCAGACGAGCGTCGCGCTGGTTCCGTCGTTCACGATGTCCAGGAAGGAGCCCACCTTGGCGTTCCTGGCCAGGGTGACGCCGCCGGGGCCCCACATGGCGGTCGCGCCGGCGTCCAGGCGCTGGGCCCGGAGTTCGTCCGCGACGGTGTCGGCCCAGACGACCATCCCGCCGCCGTCGCCCGTGCCCGCGACTCCCAGCACCCGCGAGTTCGTGCTCGAGACCGCGATCCCGCCCCAGACCCACTGGGGGATGCCCGCCGCGCTCAGCCGCTCCGCGTAGACCGCGGCCTGGCCGAATCGCGTGTCGGTCCAGGCGACCAGGCATCCCCCGACGCCATCCGCGGCCAGTCGCACCTCGGACTGGTTCCCGAACTCCTTGCAGACGGCCGCGCCCTGGGAGTTCCAGAGGCGACTTCCGGCCGCGTTGAACCGCTGCGCGTAGACGCCGCTCTCGTCCTCGGAGGGCACGCGGCCATCCTCCCACGCCACGACGGCTCCCCCGGCGCCGTCCGGCACGATGCTCGGGAACGACTGGTCGCTCGCCGTGTACGTGTGCGCGACGACCCCGTTGGCGGCCCACTGCGCCGTTCCCGCGGCGTTCAGGCGTTGCACGTAGACGTCCTCGCCGCCGGAGCGGGTATCCCACCAAGTGAAGAACGCGCCCCCCGCGCCGTCCTCGGCCAGACGGACGTCCCGCTGGCTCCCGGGAGCGTTGCACACGAGCCGCCCGTCGAATGTCCACTGGGTGACTCCCGCCGCATCGATCTTCTGGGCGAAGATGTCGTAGGTGCCGCTCCGCTGGTCTTCCCAGGCGACGATGAAGGCGCCGGTCCCGTCGGCGAGGATCCGGGAGGCGGTCTGATGACTGCTCGCCTGGCAGAGGGGCTCGCCGTTCACGGACCACTGCGGCGCGCCGGCGGAGTCCACGTGCTGGACGTAGATGTCCCCGTTGCCGCTCCGGTAGTCCGCCCAGGAGATGACCGCGCCGCCCGCTCCGTCCGGAGCGATGTCGTTGACGGTGCGGCTTCCGGCGGTGGAGCAGACGACGATCCCCCCGTCGGCCCAGATCGGCTCCCCGAACCGGTCGAGCCGCTGCGCCCGGATGGTCGCCCCCGCCGACCATACGACGACGCTGCCGCCGGCGCCGTCCGACACGCCGCCTCCGAAGTCGACATACAGGTCGTGGGTGGAGACGTAGAGACCGCTCTCGTGCCACTCCGCGGGCGAGGGCGGGACGAGGGACAGGGAAAGCGGGGCGGCTGCTGCGACTGGAAGACACCGTTTCATGGAGGATCCCCCGGTGGGGCCCGCGCACCGGGGATCCGGGGCGGCGAGCGGCTTGCCAGGGGAAACGCGATTCCGGGGCCGGACCGGACACCGGCGGGAGCGGCCACGGGTTGAACACTCCCGCCCCCGAACCCGTCCTCCCCGCGGACTCCGGCTCGCGCCGACGCGGCCGCGGTCGCGCGCCCGCTCGAGGCGGACCCCGCCCTGGCCTCCCAGCCGGACGACGCGGATCCGTTCGGTTCGCTGCCGCTCCACCTCGCGGCGATCCACGACCGTGTGGACATCGCGCGTCTCCTGCTGGACTCGGGAGCCGACGTGAACGCCGGGGACGTCGACGGCAGCACGGCGCTCGACGTGGCCGCGTTGCAGCGCAAGCCGGACATGGTGGAGCTCCTCCTCGCGCGCGGCGCCGACGTGAACCGGCGCGATCGCAACGGCGCGTGCGCCCTGAGCTTCGCCGCCTCGGCCGGCGACAGCGCGATCGTCGAGCGGCTGCTGGCGGCCGGCGCCGATACGTCGACCAGCGCCACGTCGGGTGGGCGCACAGTGCGATGACGAGCCGCGGACAACGCGTGTCAGATCACCTCACGAGCACCAACTTCCGGGTCTCGTGGAACTCCGCCGCCTGCATCCGGTAGAAATAGACACCGGCCGCAACCGGGTTGCCCGAGTCGCCCGATCCATCCCAGGTCTCCGCGTAGATGCCCGCCTCGAGCACGCGCGCATCGAGGAGGGTGCGCACTCGCCGGCCGGTCACGTCGAAGATCTCGAGACGAAAGCGCGCGTCCGGCAGCGCGAGCCGCGACGTTTCGAGATCACACCGGCGAGAATGTGATGTAGTCGATGACAGCAGCCGGCGGTCCAACAACGTCGGTTCCTTCGATGTGATGGTGACTGCATCGACCCCCGTTGCCCTAGCGACCACTGCCTAGGGCAGGGTGAAGGCACGCTACCACTGATCGAGGACGCCTCGATGCGCAGGAGGCCGCCCGTCTGACTCGGCCCCGCGCCTTGGAGGCCGGGCTCCGTGCCGGAACGCGCGCGGAGGCTCACCGCTGTCATCTCGGGACCGAATCCGGCGCATGAGTCCTCGGGGATCGAGAGGCCGGCGGACACGTGCACCGGCCTGGCGAAGTCGACTCCCCGCCACCGCCCACCAGGAGCCACGATGCGCGCCCACTTCCCGCCCACGCCCTGGCTGGGCACCCTGCTGACCGCCGTCTGCCTGACCGGCGTCCCCGGCTCAGCGTCCGCCCAGTTCAGCATCCCCCGCTTCACGATCGACGGCGGCGGGGCCACGCGCTCCGCCGGCGGGCCGTTCGCGCTCGGCGGGACCATCGGCCAGCCGGACGCCGGACACCTCTCCGGGCCCGGCTTCACGCTGCGCGGCGGGTTCTGGTCCGGGGGCGGCCCGGTCGTCACCGCCGTCGGCGACGGGACGCCGGGCGAAGGCGCGGGCCTGCTCAGCGCCGCCCCGCTCCCGTTCCGGCTGTACGCCCCACGACCCAACCCCGTCGCCGGGCGCACCATGATCGCCTTCGACCTCCCCGCGCCGGGCCCCGTGCGTGCGGCGCTCTTCGACGTGTCCGGCCGCCTCGTGCGCGTCCTGACGGACGAGCCGCTGCCGGCCGGCAAGCACGAGCGCGCCTGGGACCGCCGCGACGGGGCGGGTCGGCCCGTCTCCGCGGGGATCTACTTCCTGCGCCTGGATGCCGGAGCGCACCGGAGTCGCCAGAAGATCGTCGTGATCTCGTAGCCCGGCCGCGATCCCGCGCGGCGCTCACCGTCACGTACTCGTCGGCGTTCTCCGGCGTCCCCAGCGTGACCGTGACGGCGCGATCCGGCGCCGGCTCCACGCCGCGGTTCGCGAACACCTGCTGCCTCACGCCGGGAGTGCGGGTCGCCATGTCCGCTTGCCTGCCCGGGCTGCGTTTCCCCGGGCAGGCCGCAGGCGGTCGCCCGCGGCACGCGCCACGACCCCTCGCCTCCCGGAGCCCTTCGATGCGCCCCTTCGTCCCCGCCGCACCGATTCCCGCCGTCCTGGCCACGCGAACGGCCGCGGCGCTCGCCGCCGTCTTGACCGCGACGAGCGGGAGCCAGGCGGACGTCACCATCGGGGATTTCTCCGTTGCGGAGCACGCGTTCGCGGACAGCCTCCTCTCGGCGACCCCGAGCCCGGGAGACGCCTTTCGACACGAGTCCCTGGATCCCGGCGGCTCGGGCGTGCTCCACGTCGATCTCACCCTGCCCCAGGACTTCGCCGTCCTGCAGTCGCTCCTCGTGGGACCTGACCTGAACGACTGGGTCGGCGTGCGGCAGGCGGCCGCCACGCTGGCGCTGGGATTCTTCCCGCCGCATCCCGTGGATGGACCGGGGCCCGATCTCGTCCTGTTCGACATCGGGAACCGCGAGTCGATCGCCGTCACCATCGGGGATCTCACGCGGGCGTACGCGCTCGAGGACACCGGCGACGACATCACGTCCGGTCAGAACAGCAGGGACGTGAACTTCGCCGCCATCGATCTCGCGGACTTCGGGGTGGCGACCACGTCCTCCGTCGTGCTGCGCGCCGTGTCGGGGGGCGACTTCGACGCGGATCCCGCGGCGCTCGGGGCCCTGCACACGGGCGGAACGACCGCGGTCGGGAACGCCGCGGAGCGGCGGTCCCCGGGTCCGGTGCTGGAGCAGAACGCTCCGAATCCGTTCCGGGCCTCCACCGAGATCGGGTTCACCCTCGCGCGGGACGGCGACGTGGAACTCACGGTGCACGCCGTGTCCGGGAGACTCGTCCGGGTCATCGCGCGGATCCCGATGGCCGCGGGGCGGCACAGCCTCTCGTGGGACGGCCTGGACGCGTCCGGCCGACCCGTACCCGCCGGGGTCTACTTCTACCGGATCGCGGCCGACGGCCGGTCCGAGGCCCGGAAGCTGATCCGCCGCCCGTGAACCCTGGGCGGAGGCTCAGGAGGGTCGCTTGGGCTGCTTGTCCTTCTTCTTCTGCTGCTCCTCCTCCTGCCGCTTCTTCTTCTGCTTGTCGCCCTTGTCCTTGTCCTTCTTCCCCTTGTCGCCCACGGCGGGCTCCTCTCCGACGTCTCGGTTCCGGGTCCTTGGGTGGCCCGGGGCATCGTCGCGCTCGGTTCGTCCGGTTCGTCCGGTGCGTCCGGCCCGTCCCGCTCGCTCGGCGGCCGACTCGCCGACCGCGGCTCACTATAGGCCGACCCCGCCGCCGCCGCGATGCCGATTGCGCCGGGAGCGGCTTTGCCGTATCTTGACCTCGTTCGTCTGCAGAACCGCCCCTGGGCAGTACCACTCCCCATCAGGCTCTCTGCAAACCCGTCGAGGCGGCACCGTTGCCGGCTCGCGAGGACGTTCCCAGGTCGGGAGCGTCGACCTGCGGGAAGGGTTTCCCGCGAACACGAGACGTCGGTGATAGGGAATGGCATTGCCGCAACCCCGGACTCCGATGCTCACACAAGCAAGGAGTACGGAATGCGTACGACCGGAAGCGTGAAGTGGTTCAACGACGAGAAGGGCTTCGGATTCATCACGCGGGATGACGGCGAGAAGGACGTCTTCTGCCACCACTCCGCGATCCAGGGCCAGGGCTTCAAGTCCCTCGCCGAGGGCCAGAAGGTGGAGTTCGACGTGGTCGCCGGGGCGAAGGGCCCCGCGGCGGAGAACGTCACCAAGATCCAGGGCTGACGGAACGGAAGCCCTCCGATGCGCGAAGGCCCCGCCGGCGCAGGCCGGCGGGGCCGCTTCGTTTCCGGGCATCCCGGTCGTTTCCGGGCATCCCGGCGCTCGCCCCGCGGCCGGGCCGTCGGCCCGCCCGATGCGCGCGCTACCCGTCGTGCTGCGCGGTGTGATGGGCGTCGCTGCTGTAGTGCGGGTCGCTCGCGATCGCCGCACGCAGGGGCTGCAGCTCGGCCGGCGTGAACTTGAACGTGAGGCAGCCGTCCCAGGGCTGGTTCGGATTCAGCTTGCTCCGCGCGATCTGCAGCGCCGCGCGCTCCGGGCCCGACTGCGACGACCCCGCGG
>CAYYFX010000091.1:0-15885 GCA_964471155.1 uncultured Gemmatimonadota bacterium
GGCGGGGCGGGGCGCGCCGCGGCGGGGGGGGCCCGGGCGGGCGCGGACCGCAGTCCACCCGCGCCGGGACCGCGCCGGGACCGCGCCCCGCGCCCCGGCGGCCGCAAGGCTGCACATCGATCAGCCCGTGGCGAGCAGCACCAGGCGGAACTCCGCGGCGGGCTCGAACCCGGCGGCCTCGTAGGCGCGGCGCGCCGGGGCGTTGCCGCGTGCCACGTGCAGGGAGACGAAGCCGGAGGTGGCGAGCAGCTCGGCGCACACGGCGGCGACGGCCCGCCGCGCGACGCCGCGCCCGCGATGCTCGGGGCGCGTGAACACGCCTTCGATCTGCGCCCCGCCGGCGTACTGCGCGGAGACGTCGACCTTGAAGATCGCGCGTCCATCGTGCTCCACGAGCCACGTCACGCCGTCCTGGATCTTCCGGCGCATCGACTCGCGGATCCCCTCGCGCGACAGGCTGCCCTCGGCGAGACCGAAGTCCTCGAGCAGCATCCGCTCGGACATCTCCACGACCACGTCGAGGTCCGCCATGCGCGCGCGCCGCACCGGGATGCGGACGGGGGACAGCCGGTCCGCCCGGACGACGTAGAAGTCCTGCACGCGGTTCAGGTGCATCGGCCGGCCCCGCCAGCGGT
Organism: uncultured Gemmatimonadota bacterium; assembly: GCA_964471155.1. Classification (GTDB taxonomy): domain Bacteria; phylum ARS69; class ARS69; order ARS69; family ARS69; genus CAYYFX01. The sequence goes on from CAYYFX010000091.1 coordinate 636, forward strand.
AGTGCGAGAGGAAGCGGTCCGCGGCGCGGCGCGGCGCGACGAGGATGACCCAGCCCGCCTCCTTCCCCTGCGCGAGCGCGGCCGCGGCGCGCACGAAGTCGTCGGCGTCGCCGGCGAGGACCACGCCGCGGCGATGCCCGAAGAACACGACGCCGGTCAGCCCCTCCGGCTTGAAGTGCCCGTAGAACCGGCCGTGCGCGAGCGACGCCTCGTTCACGACGCCGTCCAGCGCCACGCGCGCGAGGAGGTAGAGGTTCTCCTCGGGCTCCCGCTCGAGGAACTCCACGAGCGCGCGCCGGTCCGTCTCCAGCAACGGACGAAGGGGAGGCGCCTCGGGGGCGGGACGGGTCTCGGGGTTGCCGGCCATGCGGACATTGTCGGGGGAACCCCGGGCCGCGTCCACGGGGCATCGCGGAGGGGACTCCCGGGGCGGCCCGCACGCGCGTCCTCGTGCCGGGCTTGCCCGCGCGGGGGTGCGCCTCCTATCCTCCCCGCCTCCCGGAGGACGCCGTGGAACCCGGACCGCGCGACATCGCCTTCGCCGGCCTTCCGGCGGACCTGCCGGCCCGCCTCGCCGGCCCCCTCGCGGAGCCGGACGCGGCCCCGCTCCTCGCGCTCGCCCGCGCGGCCGCCGACCGTCTGCCCGGGCTCGCGCTGCGCGTCGCCGCGAAGCCGGACGACCTCGGGACCGCCCGGGGCGGCGGCGGCATCACCGTTCGCGTCCGCCCGGACGACGCCGGTGCCGCGACGTCGCCGCACCTCTTCGCGAACGCGACGCCGGAAGGGCTCGACGTCGGCCTCGCCGCGGAGGACGGGGAGGCCGCCGCCCGCCTGCGGGGCGCGCTGCTCGGACCCGACGACGCCGCCGTGCGCGCGACCTGCGCGGGCCTTCTCGCGCACGGGTGGATCGTGACCGGCGTCGCCCTGCCCGATGCCGCGGACGGCTCCCTCCCGGACGAGCTGCGTCCGTGGCTCGTGGGTCGCGGCCTGCGCGCCCGCCGCCGCCTGTCCTGGAGCGAGCGTCTGGGCGAGCCCGCCCTCGCGGAGGAGGTCGCCGACCTGTGGCGCGAGGTGCTTCCGCTCCTCCACGCGACGCGCGCGACGCGCGCGACGGGCGCCGCGGCGCCGCCCGCGAGGCGGCGATGAACGGCGGCTTCCGCCTCGACGGCAAGGCCGCGCTGGTCACCGGGGGCGGCACCGGGATCGGCCGCGCGGTGGCGGAGGCGTTCGTCGCCGCGGGCGCGCGCGTGGTCGTGGCCGGCCGGCGCGCGGCGAGACTGGAGGAGGTGCGCGCCGCGCACGGGGCGGGCCGCGTGCACGCGGCGTCCGGCGACGTGACGGTCGCCGGGGATCGCGCGCGCATGCTGGCCGTCGCGCGCGACGCCTTCGGCGGTCTCGCCGTCCTCGTCAACTGCGCCGGCGCGCCGGCCCGCGCGCCGCTCGCGGCGATGCCGGAGGAGGACTGGCGACGCGTGCTGGAGGTGAACGCCACCGCCCCGGTGCTGCTCGCGCGCGAGGCGCTCCCGATGCTGCGCGCGCGGCGCGGCTCCGTGATCCAGGTCTCCACCGGCGCGTCCGTCCGGCCCGTGCCCGGGCTCGCCGCGTACGGCGCCGCCAAGGCGGCGCTGAACCACGCGTCGCTCGTGCTCGCGCTGGAGGCGGCGCCGGAGGTCCGCGTGAACCTGATCTGCCCCGGCGGCGTGGACACGCCGATCTTCGCGACGTACCTGCCGCCGGAGGAGATCGAGACCGCGAAGCGCTGGTTCGCGCAGGCGACGCCGCTGGGTCGCATCGGCCGCCCGGACGAGGTCGCCGCCGCGGCGGTCTTCCTCGCCTCCGACGCCGCGTCCTACATCACCGGCGCGATGCTCCCGGTCGACGGCGGTCTCAACCTCGGCTGACCCGGGAGGTCACCGGCGCTCGGTCAGGGTGACCTTCGCCGCGCGCGTCTCGCCGCCGCGCACGAAGCGGATCGCCACCTCGTCGCCGGGCGCATGCTCCGCGAGCACGGCCTGGAAGTCCTGGATCGTGTCGATCGCGCGGCCGTCCATCTCCACGAGCAGATCGCCCGCCGCGAGCCCGGCGGTCTCGGCCGGACTCCCGGGCATCACGCCCGACAGCAGGATGCCGCCGGACTCCCGCGAGAAGTCCGGGATCGAGCCGAACGACACGCGCCGCGGTCCGCCCGACCCCGGCGGCTTCGCGAGGTTCTCCGCGCCCGCCGGCCGGAACTCGAGCGGCTCCCCGGAGCCGGCCAGGTGCGCGGTCAGCTCCGCCACCATCTCCGCGAGCTTCGCGGTGCCCGCGAAATCCAGGAGCTCGATGCGGTCCCCGGGCCGGTGGTACTCCGGCTTCGCCCCCGAGAAGAAGTGCAGCACCGGGATCCCCCGCTCGAAGAACGGCGTGTGGTCGGAGGCGCCCACGCCGCCGTCGTTCCAGGCGAGGTCGAACCCGAACGGGTAGTTCACGCCCGTGAGCAGGTCCTTCCACTCCGCCGCCGTGCCGCTGCCGAACACGACGACGCGCTCGTCCTCGATCCGCCCCACCGTGTCCAGGTTCAGCATCGCGACGCAGCGCTCGAGCGGCGCGGGAGGATTCGCGACGAAGCGCCTCGATCCGAGCAGCCCCGTCTCCTCGCCGCTGAACGCCACGAACCACACCGAGCGCTGCGGCGCGTCCAGCGCGGCCGTCGCGCGCGCGATGCGCACCAGCGCGGCCACGCCGGACGCGTTGTCGTCGGCGCCCGGATGCACCTCCCCGGGGTGCTCGCCGCCGGGCCGGCCGACGCCGAGCCCGTCGTAGTGCGCGCCGACCACGATCCACTCCGGTCCCGTGCCGGCCACGCGCCCCGCCACGTTCGCGAGCCGGGCGCCGTCCGGTCCGTCCAGCTCCTGGAGCCACGCCTCACCGAATCCCGGCACGAGCCCCGCCGCCGCGAGCTCCGCCTGCACGAGGTCCCGCGCACGGTCCAGCTCCGCCGTGCCGGCGCCGCGGCCGCGCATCGCGTCGTTCGCGAGCAGGCTCACGATCCTCTCCACGTCCGCCGCGGGATCGACGGACTCCGCCGCCGTCGCGCTCCCCGCGAGGGCCGCGAGCGCGCACACCGCGCCCGCCGCCGCCGGCGCCGACCGCCTCATCGCGAACCTCCCTGAAGGGTGATCGCGAGCGGCGACTCGCCCGCGTCCCACACGCCCTTCCCCACGTTGCGGTCGCCGTCGAAGGCGAGCCAGCTGTACTTCGAGTAGTGCGGGACCTTGCGCGCGATCCCCGGCACCGCCGCCGCGTCCAGCGCGCCGCCCGTGATCGCGCCGGCGGGCCGGTCCGCGCGACCGTCGAGCCGCCCCGCCACGACCGCCGCGGGCGCGCCGCGCGCCGCGTCCGGCAGCGGCGGGAGCGCCGCGAGGAACGCGCGCGCCGCCGCGCCCGGCCCGAAGTACCAGGTGCCGCCCTCGAAGTCGTTCAGCGGCGCGCCGGCCGTCTCCTCCACCACGACGACCGAGCTGTCCTTCGCCCAGTCCTGCGCCGCCGCCGCGAGTGCGTCACGCAGCGCCCCCGTCGCCTCCGCCCCGAGCACGACGCGCGTGGCCTTCGCCCCGAGCACGCCGCTCAGCGTGGGCGCGACCTCGTCCGCGTGCAGCCGCCGGAAGAGGTCGAACCCGGGATCCGCCGCCACGCGTCCGGGAGCGAACGCCGTGCGGACGGTGAACGGCGTCCGCTCGCCGTCCGCCGCGATGACCTGCTCCTCGCGCCCCCCGCTCCCGGTCACGACCACGGGCACCCGCACGGCGAACGCGGGCGGCTGTTGCACGAGCGTTCCGCGCACGACCCAGGCCTTCCCCTCGCGCTCCGCCGCCACGCCCTCCAGGGAGAGCACGGGCGCCCCCGCCCGCTCCACCCACTGCGCGAACCAGTCGTCCAGCTCCCGGCCGGTGCGGGCCTCGAACGCGTCGCGCACGTCGTCCCAGCCCGCGTGCCGGAAGCGCTGCGTCCCGTACAGGTGCCGCAGCGAGGCGAAGAACGCGTCGTCCCCGACGAGGCGGCGCAGCATGTGGAAGACCATGAGCGTCTTGCCGTAGCCCACGGCCTGCGTGGCGGCGCTGTCCCGCTCCCGGAAGCGCACCAACGGGAAGTCGCGGCCGCCCGCGGCGGCGAAGTCCGTGTAACCCACGAGCGCGTCGCGCCGGTAGTCGCGGGCCGCGGTGCCGCCCTCGGCCTCCTTCGCCGCGTAATCCGCCCCGTACGTGGTGAGGCCCTCGCACCAGTTGCCCTGCTCCGCGTCCACGTACACGCCGTTGCCCCACCAGTTGTGCAGGATCTCGTGCGGGTAGCTCGTGTGCACGATGAACGGCAGCCGGATCACGCGATCCCCGAGCAGCGTGAAGGACGGCATGCCGAACCCGGTCTGCCAGTAGTTCTCCACCAGCGCGAACTTGCCGAACGGGTACGGCCCGTAGATCCCGGCGAAGCGGTCGATGGCCTCCGCCGCCGCGTCGAGGTACGGGTCCGACACCGTGCTGTCGGTGGACGCGTAGCACCACGTCTCCAGACTGATCCCGCCGTGGTCCCGCCGCCGGATCCCGTACGGTCCGGAGACCACGTGGATCCCGTCGGACGGCGCATCGCACCGCCAGCGCATGACGCGCGTCCCGTCCGCCTCGCGATCCTCCACGAGATCGCCCTGCGACATCGTGCGCCACCCGGCCGGGGAGGCCACCGTCAGGTCGAACGTGAACAGGCCCTCGCCGCTCCACGGGATCCAGAAGGTGCCGCCGGAGAGGAACGCGCCCTCGGGGACCACGCGCCCCGACGTGGTCTCGAAGCTCCGGCCGTACTCCCGCACGGGAGCGTGCAGGCTGTCCGCGATCACGCCCCCGTACGCCAGGGTCAGCCGCCGCGGCCCGTCGCCCCACCCGCCGCGCGGCGGGGCGACCTCGAACTCGCGCGCGAGATCCCAGCCCGAAAGCTCCGCGTAGGGCGGGCGGCGCCAGAAGTGGCGCGGATCGAACCGCGGCCGGGCGGAGACGGCGAGGGCCTCCTCCCCCGCGCGCACCGACGCGACCTCGAGGTTCCGGTTCAGCACGAAGCGCCACGGCGCGTCCGCCGCGGGCGGCCGGTCCAGGCGGACCACGTCCTCCACCGCGACGCGTCCGGTGGCGGGGTCCATGGCGATGATGCGCACGTCGTGGTGGGCCGGGGGACATCCCGGTCCGGCCGCGTCCAGCGCGGCCGCCGCGAGCAGCAGGGGGAGCATGGTCACGGGGATTCCCTCCTGGGATCTATGCCGCGGCGAGCGCCGCGGACAGCGCGGCCGGCTCCGTGACCGGCGCCCGGCAGGCGAAGCTCCGGCAGACGTACGCGGCGGGACGGCCGCCCGCGAGCGTCTTGCCGCGGAGCAGGGGGATGGCGGTCGCGACGTCGGGCGCGGCCGGATCCAGCCGCGCCAGCACGCCGAAGGGGAGGAACGCGCGCTGCGCCTCGCGCACGAGCGCGCGCGTGGCGTCGTCCCCGGGCGCGCCCACGACCGCCACCTCCGCGCCCGGCGACGACCGCGCCTGCAGGGCGAGGAGGAGGGAGATCGCGGCGGCCGGCGCGCGCGTCACGGACGGAGCGAACCGGCGCAGCGCCGCGTCGGTGCGCTCGTGCCAGAAGGCGTCCCCGGTGAACGCGGCGAGCCGCGCGCACACGGAGGCGGCCGCGCCGTTGGCGGACGGGATGGACCCGTCGAAGCCCCCGGCCGGGCGCGCGACCAGCCGCTCCCCGTCCTCCGCGGTGTGGAACCAGCCGCCGGCCGGATCCCGGAAGAGCGCGTTCATCGCGCGGGCCACCGCCTCCGCCTCGCGCCAGTAGCGCGGGTCGAAGACGGCCTCGTACACGTCGAGCAGCGCCCCCGCGAGGAACGCGTGGTCCTCGAGGAACGCGGGGATCTTCGCCTCGCCGGCCCGCCAGGTCCGCAGCAGGCGGCCTTCCGGCGTGCGCAGCCGGGTCAGCACGAACTCCGCCGAGCGCACGGCCGCGTCCACGTAGCGTGGCTCCCCGAGCGCGCGCCCCGCGTAGGCGAGCGCGCCGATCATCAGCGCGTTCCACGACGTGACGACCTTGTCGTCCAGGCCGGGGTACGTGCGCGACCGCCGGGCCTCCAGCAGGCGCGCCCGGCACCGCGCCAGGCGCGCCGCGACGTCCGCCTCGTCCAGGCCCTTCCGCGCGGCCAGCGTGTCGGGCGGCACGGCGACGTGCAGCACGCACGCCCCGGGCGCGCCCGGCGCGGGCGGGTGGTGCGGGTCCTCGAAGTTCCCCTCCGGCGTGACCCCGTACGCCTCCGCGAACAGCGCGGCGTCCTCGCCGAGCAGCCCGTCGATCTCCGGGCGCGTCCACACGAAGTAGAGCCCCTCGCGGCCGTCGCTGTCGGCATCGGTCGCCGAGAAGAACCCGCCTTCGGGTCCCGTCATCTCGCGCAGCACCCAGTCCAGGGTCTCCCGGGCGATCCGCGCGTACCGCGCCTCCCCCGTCACCTGCCACGCCTCCACGTACACGCGCGCGAGCTGCGCGTTGTCGTACAGCATCTTCTCGAAGTGCGGCACGAGCCACCGCTCGTCCACGGAGTAGCGGTGGAAGCCCCCGCCGAGCTGGTCGTACATGCCGCCGCGCGCCATCCCGCGGAGCGTGCCCTCCGCCACGAGCAGGTGCTTCGCGTCCCCGCCGGTCCGGTAGCGGCGCAGCAGCAGTTGCAGCGACAGGGCCGGCGGGAACTTCGGGGCGTGCCCGAATCCGCCCCACTCCGGATCGTAGCGCGCCACCAGCGTGTCCAGGGCCGCCGCCACCGCGGCATCCCCGGGCGGCGCGTCCGCCGGCGCCGCGCGCGACTCCTCCCGCAGCGCGTCCGTGAGGCGCCGTCCCTGGGCCTCGACCTCCCCGCGCTTCTCCTCCCAGGCGTGCGCGATCTGCAGGAGCACCTCGCGCCACCCGGGCCGGCCGAACCGGCGGTCGGGGGGGAAATAGGTGCCGCCCCAGAAGGGCTCCCCCGAGGGCGTGACGAAGACGTTCAGCGGCCAGCCCCCGTGCTCCCCCAGGAGCTGCACGGCGGTCATGTACACCTCGTCCACGTCCGGCCGCTCCTCGCGGTCGACCTTCACGCAGACGAAGCGCTCGTTCATGAGCGCGGCCACGTCCGGGTCCTCGAAGCTCTCGTGCTCCATCACGTGGCACCAATGGCACGAGGAGTACCCGATGGAGACGAGCACCGGCTTGTTCTCGGCCCGGGCCCGGTCGAACGCCGCGTCCCCCCACGGATGCCAGTCCACCGGGTTGCCGGCGTGCTGCAGGAGGTACGGGCTGGTCTCGGACGCGAGGCGATTCGGCATGTTCGGGCAACGTAGCCCGGCCCGTCCGCCGCCGCAAGGGCGCGCGTGGCCGGGGGACGGACTTCAGGTCCAAGATGAGCGGGCGGAGCGCATCACGTTGCATTGTCGCGGGATAGAGAGATGCCAACGACGCGGCATCCCGCCCCCTCCTCGCCCCTCCGCCGGCCTCGCGCGGTCCTCCGCAACCCGCGGCCGGGCACGGCGACGCGTGAACCGGACCGCGGGTCCGGGGTTCCTCCGCCCGTTTGCGGGATCGGCGGGGCGGGCCGGACCCCGCGCTCCCCCGTCCGGGCGGGAGCGCATGCGGTTGGCTGGCCTCCCGGGATCCGCTACCATGCCCGTCCGCTTTTCCCGTGCGTCCCCCCGGGCGCCCCATCGGTACGGAATCCAGGGTGTCGAGCATGATCCGAGTCGAGAACGTTTCGAAGTCCTACGGGCCCACCAAAGCCCTGGACGGGGTCTCCTTCTCCGTGGAGCGGAACCGCGTCCTGGGATTCCTCGGCCCGAACGGCGCGGGCAAGAGCACCGCGATGAAGATCATCACCACGTACCTCTCCCCCGACGCGGGGCAGGTCACGGTGGACGGCGTGGACGTGGTCAAGGACCCGCTGGCCGTCCGCCGCAGGATCGGCTACCTGCCGGAGAACGCCCCCCTGTACGCCGACATGCGCGTGCGGGACTACCTGGCGTTCGTGGCGGCGGCGCGCGGGCTGGACGGCGGGCAGCTGTCCTCCCGGCTGGAGTGGGTGTTCGACGCCACCGGCGTCCGCTCCGTCCTCTTCAAGAACGTGAACGAGCTGTCCAAGGGCTACCGGCAGCGCGTCGGTCTGGCCCAGGCCCTGGTGCACGATCCGGACGTCCTCATCCTGGACGAGCCCACCTCCGGGCTGGATCCGCGCCAGATCATCGGGATCCGCAACCTGATCGCCGACCTCGCGGCCACGAAGACCATCATCTTCTCGTCGCACATCCTGGCGGAGATCTCCGCGGTGACCGACCGCATCGTCATCATCCACGAGGGCCGCATCGTGGCGGACGGCCAGACCGATGAGCTGCGCCGCAACGCGATGCGGGAGACCCGGACGCGGGTAATGCTCTCCGCGAACGGGCCGGACGCCGTGGGCGCGCTGCGGGCGATCCCGGGAGTCGTCGCCGTGGATCCGGCGGAGGACGGCGGCGCGCTCCTGCTCCGGAGCGCCCTGGACCGCGACCCGCGCCGCGACATCAACGAGGTGGCCCGCGCGCGGGGCTGGGACGTGCTGGAGCTGTCGGCCGAGCGGCCTTCGCTCGAGCAGGCGTTCATCGAGCTCACCGGACGGAGGGCCGCCTGATGCGCGACGTGGGCATCATCTTCCGCCGCGAGATGGGCGCGTACTTCGAGTCGCCCATCGCGTACATCTTCATCATCGTGTTCCTCGTCCTCGCGGGCGGGTTCTACACGAACGGCTTCTTCCTGAACGGCGTCGCGGACATGCGCGACTTCTTCGGGACGCTGCCCCTGTACCTCCTCTTCTTCATCCCGGCCCTCACGATGCGCCTGTGGGCCGAGGACCAGCGGCAGGGCACGTTCGAGCTGCTGATGACCCTGCCCATGAAGCCGGCGCACATCGTGCTGGGCAAGTACCTCGCGTCGCTGGCGTTCTACGCCGTCACGCTGGCCTGCACGTTCACCATCCCCCTGTCGCTCCTGTGGATCGGGTCGCCGGACCTCGGCGCCATCCTGTGCGGGTACGTCGGGGCGCTGCTCCTCGGCGGGCTCTTCCTCGCCGTGGGGATCTTCGTCTCCGGGCTGTTCAAGGACCAGATCACGGCCTTCGTGCTCACGCTGCTCGCGTGCTCCCTCTTCGTCCTCGCCGGCACGCCGTTCTTCGTGGCCGTGCTGGACGGCTGGATCGCCGGGCTGGGCTCGTTCCTGAGCGACGCGTTCGCGATCTCCGGGCACTTCGAGGGGATCCAGCGCGGCGTGCTGGGCCTGGCCGACGTGCTGTTCTTCGTCTCGTTCTCCGTCGTCTTCCTCGTCCTCAACACGCTCTCGCTCGAAGGGCGCAAGTACTAGGAGGCGCAGGGCCATGTCGAAGAGCACGAACTTCCGTACCGGACTGGCGCTGGGCGCCGTGCTGATGCTCGGAATCGCCATCTTCCTGAACCGCACGGCCTCGAACCTGGGGCTCGGCCGCTTCGATCTCACCGAGGACCGGCTGTACACGGTGTCGGACGGCGCGAAGAACATCCTGGGGCGGCTCTCGGTGCCGGTGCAGGTGCGCTACTACGTGACGCCCTCGGACGAGATGCCCGCCGGGCTGAAGACCCTCCGGCAGGAGGTCACGGACAAGCTCAGCGAGCTCGCGATCGCGTCCAAGGGCCGGCTGGACTTCAAGATCGTGAACCCCTCCGAGAGCGAGGAGCTGCAGCAGACGCTGCAGACGAAGGGGATCCGTCCCTTCCAGGTGCAGTCGGTGGAGCGGGACGCCGTGGCGGTGAAGCTCGTCTACTCGGCGCTGACCATCGGATACAAGGACGAGGGCGAGGAGATCCTGCCGCAGGTGCTCCCGGACAACCTGGGCAGCCTCGAGTACGAGCTGCTCTCGCGCGTCCTGAAGCTGGTGCGGGACTCGGATCCCGTGGTGGCGGTGTACTCCGAGAAGGAGGCGCTGGATCCGCAGCTCGTGAGCTTCTACCTGCAGGCCGGCCAGCCGCTGCCGGAGCCGCAGGATCCGTTCCAGCCGATCCCCGACTACCTTCGCAGCCAGGGCTACGACGTCCGGCCCGTGCGGATCACGAAGGACAGCCCCGTGCCGCCCGAGGCCCGCACGCTGCTGCTGCTCGGCGTGCGGGAGCTGAACGAGCGGCAGCGCTGGGAGGTCGCCCGCGTGCTGCGTCGCGGCGGCAGCGTCGTCGTGGCCACGCAGGCCACCACGTACGACTACAGCCCCGGCCCCCGCGGCGGTTTCCAGATCTCCGTGCGACCGAACACGCTCGGGATCAACGATCTCACGTCGTCCTGGGGCATCCGCATCGACGACCGGCTGCTGATGGACGCGCAGATGGCCACGCTGGCCATCCCGCGCGAGGCCATCCTCGGCGGCATCCGGTTCCAGACGTCGGAGCCCGTGCAGGCGCCGATGCAGATCCGCGTGCTGGGCGACGACATCCGCCGGGACCTGCCGTTCACCGCGGGCGTGCCGGAGCTGCTGTACCTGTGGGGCAACCAGCTCGTGCTGGACGAGGAGGGGCTCGCCGCGAAGGGCCTGACCGCGAGCACCGTCTTCACCGGCAGCGACAAGGCCTGGGTGGTGGACAAGACCTCGGGGATGCTCGCGCCCGAGGATCTCGACCCCGAGGGCCACCCCGCGCTGGAGGAGCCGCCGCTGTGCGTGCTCGTGGAGGGGGAGTTCCCGGATCCGTGGGAAGGGAAGCCCGTCCCCGCGTGGCCGGAGCCGGCGGACACGACCGGCGCGGCCGGCCCGGAGATGGCCGCCGCCGCCGACAGCGCCGCCGGGCCGGGACGCCTGCTGGTGGTGGGCTGCTCCAAGCTGTTCGAGGACATGCTGATCGAGCAGGCGGGACACGCCGCCCTGCTGCTCAACTCCGTGGACGCCCTCACGCTCGGCGAGGACCTCATCTCGATCCGTTCGAAGACCTTCGAGTCCCGGACGTTCGGGACGGTCTCCGACGGCAGGAAGCTGGCGTTCCGCGTCGTGAACATGGCGCTGGTTCCCCTGCTCCTCGTGGGCGTCGGGCTGGGCGGACGCTTCCGCCGCCGCCGCGAGGCCGAGGAGTACGCGGAGCGGCTGGCGCAGGCCCAGGGAGGGACGGGACGATGATGAGTCGCAGGACGCTGGGGATCCTCGCGGGGGTGCTGCTCGTGCTGGGCGCGCTCTCGCTCGTGACCTCGCGGCAGCGGTACGGCGCCGCGGAGGGCGGCGGGTTCGAGAGCCTGCTGGCGAAGGATCTGGACGCATCCTCCGTGCACTCGATCAAGGCCTGGGTGGGCGCGCTGCCGGACAGCACGGTGGAGCTCGCGCGCGAGGGCGACGGGTGGGTCGTCCCGTCCCGCTGGGGCTGGAAGGCGAAGACGGACCTCGTGGACCGCCTGCTCGAGGACCTGACGGGCCTCACGGGCGAGCTCCGCTCGTCCACCGGCGAGGTGCTCGCGGACTACGACATCGACGACGGGGAGGGCCTGCACCTCGTCGGCACGGGCGCCGCGGGCTCGGAGTTGTTCCACCTCGTCGTGGGCAAGTCGGCCACGCGCGGCGGCACGTTCGTCCGGCGCGAGGGCTCCGACGACGTGTACCTCGTGTCCGCGTCGCTGCGCTCCTCCTTCGGGCTGTGGGGCGACGAGACCAAGGCCCCGGACGCCAAGCGCTGGATCGAGCTGCGCGTCACGCAGGCGGACCGGCAGGACGTGGACCGGATCGTGCTGCACGACGGCGGCACCACGATCACGCTCGCGAAGGAGTTCGCGACGGCGACGCCCGCGGCCGCGGACACCTCCGGCGCGGCCGGACCGGCGGGCCCGGACCGGACGAACTGGACCTGGACGGCGGACGACGGCGGCGCCGTGGACAAGGCCAAGGCGGACGGCGTGCTCGGCACGGCCTGCAACCTGTACGCCACCGACGTGGTGGAGCCCGCGGATCCGGCGGTGTTCGGGCTGGCCGAACCGTCGCGCCGGTTCGAGCTGCACCTGCAGGACGGCACCGTCCTCTCCGTCCGCTTCGGCGACGTGCTGGACGAGGAGAACAAGGTCTACGTCCAGCCGGGCGGGGACGACGGCCTGCCGGCCAAGACGTACAAGAGCACCGCGGACCGCATCTTCCTGAAGCGGAGCGAGTTGAAGCCCTCGACGTCGTAGCCGACAATGGCGGGCATGGCACGCGCCGACGCCCGCTGCGCCCCGGAGGGCGGCCCGATCCGGGAGCGCAACCCGTTCCCGGTCTTCCCCGGGGACCCGAAGGTCGAAGGGCCGATGAAGCGATCGCGCATGGGACGGCGCCGGGCGCTCGTGCTCGGCGCCGTCCACGTGCTGATCGCCGTCCACATCCTGCACTGGCAGCTCGCGGGACGCACGATCTCGCCGGTGGAACCGTCCGAGTCGATGCGCACGCTCGAGCTCGGGCAGGTGAACGCCGGCGCGATCTTCTTCGCCCTCGCCATCCTCTCGACGCTCGTGCTGGGACGCTTCTTCTGCGGCTGGGGCTGCCACGTCGTGGCCCTGCAGGACCTGTGCGCGTGGCTCATGCGCAAGGCGGGCATCCGCCCGCGGCCCTTCCGCGCGCGGCTGCTCGGCTGGGTGCCGCTGGGGCTCGCGCTGTACATGTTCGTGTGGCCCACGGCGAAGCGGTGGCTCGTGGTCCCGTGGGCGAAGGACCTCCTCCCGGAGCGGGGGTTCTTCGCGGCGCCGGCCCCCTTCCCCGGATTCTCCAACCACCTCACCACGGAGCACTTCTGGGAGACGTTCGCGGGGGCGGCGGTGGCCGTCCCCTTCCTGCTCGTGTGCGGATTCGCCGTGGTGTGGCTGCTGGGGTCGAAGGGGTTCTGCACCTACGGCTGCCCGTACGGCGCTTTCTTCGGCCTCGCCGACCGCGCGGCGCGCGGCCGCATCCGCGTGAACGAGCACTGCAACGGCTGCGGGCACTGCACCGCGGTGTGCACGTCCAACGTGCGCGTGCACGACGAGGTGCGCCGGCACGGCATGGTCGTGGACGCGGGCTGCATGAAGTGCCTGGACTGCGTGAGCACGTGCCCGAAGGACGCGTTGCGCTACGGCTTCGGTCCCGCGCCCGCCCGCGGCGCGACGCCCGCGCCACGCCGCTGGGACCTGGACCTGAAGGGGGAGGCGGCGGTGCTCGCGGTGTTCCTCGGGGCCTTCGCCGCGTGGCGCGGCGCGTACGGACTGGTGCCCATGCTGATGGCCGTGGGCGTGGCGCTCACGGTGACCGGGCTGGCCTGGGTGGGCTGGCGCCTCCTCACGGCGCCGGACGTGTCCCTCCAGGGCTTCGCGCTGCGCCGCGCCGGCCGCTGGCGCCGGCCGGGCACGCTGGCCTTCGCCGGCGCGTCCCTCGCGCTGCTGCTCACCCTGCAGGCCGCCGCCGCCGGCGTCTTCAGGGCGCGGGCGGACGCGGCCGACGCCGCCGTCCGCGTGTCGCGCGAGGCCGCCTTCGCCGGCCGCGTGACCGACGCCGACCGCGCCGCCGCCGGGCATGCCGCCGCCTGGTACCGGCGCGCCGACGGGCTGGCCGCCGGCGGGATCGGACTCCTCGCCCCGCGGGACATCGCCGCGCGCCGGGCCTGGCTGGCGCTCGTCCTCGGCCGCCCCGAGGAGGCCCTCGCGCACCTGGACCGCGCCGCCGGCCCCGAGGCCGCTGATCCGGTGGCGCGGCTCGACCGCGCCCGCATCCTGGCCGCGGCCGGCCGCCACGACGAGGCACGCGCCGTCGTGGAGGCGGTCATCGCGGACCGGCCGGACGACCCCGCCGCGCACCTGGCCCACGCGGACGTGCTGTCCGCCGCCGGCGACACCGCCGGCGTGGCGCGGGCGCTGGTCGTCGTGGTGAACCTGGACCCCTCCGACACGACCTCCCGCCGCCGTCTCGCCGCCACCCTGGACTCCCTGAACCGCCCCGCCGAAGCCGGTCGCTATCGGTAGTGGTGCGGAGATTGGGGCGCGCGCCGGGCACCCCGCAAGCGGCGCAACGGCTTGCGTAGCCCGAGGTGGCCGGCACCGCCAACCGGCTGCGGAACAAGCACTTCGCCGGGCCCCGCCCCAATCTGCGAACCACAAACCGGCTTGCCAGCCGGGGGCATCCCCCGTAGGTTCTCGCGGGATCTTTCGGGTCTGCCGCGGGGCCACCCGCCGCCGCGGTCCGGCGGAGCTGATCAGGGAGGCGCGATGGCGTCCGGAGGGAGCCCGCTGGGCTCGTCGATCGGCACGAAGGTGGTCATGGGCGTCACCGGCCTCCTTCTCGTGATGTTCGTCCTCGTCCACATGCTCGGGAACCTGCAGATCTTCCTCGGCCCCGAGGTCCTGAACCACTACGGCGCCCTCCTCCGCACCCTGCCCGAGGCGCTGTGGGCGGCGCGCATCGCCCTGCTCGTGGCGGTCGTGCTGCACATCAGCTCGGCGGTCCGGCTCACCGCCATCAACCGGGCGGCCCGGCCGCGGCGCTATGCCATGAGCGTGCCGGTGGAGTTGGGCATCGCGCCGCGCACGCTGCTGCTCTCGGGGCTCGTGATCGCGACGTTCGTGGTCTACCACCTCCTGCACTACACGCTCCTGGTCACGCACCCGGAGTTCCGGGACATGGTCACCGCGGACGGCCACCGCGACGTCTACCGGATGGTCGTGGCCGGGTTCTCGGATCCGCTCGTGGCCGGGTTCTACGTGCTGGCGAACGTCCTCCTGGCCATGCACCTCTCGCACGGCGTGGGCAGCCTGTTCCAGACGCTGGGGCTCGCCACCCCGCGGTGGCGGCCGCACGTGGACCGGCTGGGCATCGCGCTCGCCTGGATCATCCTGGCCGGGAACGTCTCCATCCCCGTGGCGGTGCTGCTGAAGCTGCTGCCCGGGACGGGAGGAGCGTGACATGAAGCTCGACGCGCGCATCCCGTCGGGGCCCATCGCGCAGAAGTGGGACCGGCACCGGTTCGAGATGAAGCTGGTGAATCCGGCGAACAAGCGGAAGTTCGAGGTCATCGTGGTGGGCACGGGCCTCGCCGGCGCGTCCGCCGCCGCCACGCTCGCGGAGCTGGGCTACCGCGTGAAGGCCTTCTGCTTCCAGGACAGCCCGCGCCGCGCGCACAGCATCGCCGCGCAGGGCGGCATCAACGCCGCGAAGAACTACCAGAACGACGGCGACAGCGTGTACCGGTTTTTTTATGACACGATC
>CAYYFX010000092.1:0-15663 GCA_964471155.1 uncultured Gemmatimonadota bacterium
CTGCGCGATCGCACGCGACGGGCGCCACCGCGCGCTCGTCTTCGCGGCGCGCGGCGGGCGGCTGGCGGCGGCGGTGCGCCGCGCGGCGGGCGGCGAGGCGGCGCCGGCGGTCGTGGAGTTCGACGGGCGCGCCGACCTGGACCGGCGCACGGCGGCGGCGTTCCCGGCGATCGACGTCGTGGCGGCGCCGCCGCACGAGCGGTCGAACTGGGCCGTGGCGCTCGGCGTTCCCTTCCTGCTCGTGGGGCCGGACCTCGGGCCCTTCGCGCCCCGCAACCGCGTGCTGTTGCGCGCGCGCAAGGTGGCGGTGGAGATGGAGTCGAGGCTGCGCGCGCTCGCGCTGCCCGCCCGACTGGACCACCTGCGCCGGGACGGCGAGCTGCTCGCGATGTCGCTGCGCGGGAGCGGGCCGGACCTGTCCGGGTTCGCCGCAGCGGCGCGGCACGTGGCGGCCGCGGCGGCTTCGGCCGCGGGAGCGCCGGCGTGACCGGCAGCGCGTCGCCGGCGGACCTCGGCGCGCGGCTGCTCGCCCGCGTGCGCGCGCTCGCCTTCCCGCGCTTCCCGGGCGGCGCGGAGGAGGCGCGGGCCGCGGACCTGCTGGCCGGGGAGTTCCGTGCGGCCGGGCTGGCCGTGCGGCACGAGCCGTTCCGGGCCGGCCGCACGGCGCTCGCCCGGCTGCGGGGGCTCGTGCAGATCGGCTTCGCGCTCGGGATCGGCCTCGTGGCGCGGATGCTGCGCGCGGAGCCGACGCTCGCGTGGCCCGCCGCGCTGGCGCTCCTCGCGCTGGCGTCGACCGCGGGCCGCTGGCGGCTGTCCTTCGAACGGCTCTTCGACGACGAGCCGCTGGTGGAGAGCGCGAACGTCGTCGCGACGCGCTCGCCGCGCGGCCGCGACGCCCAGTCCGCGGGGGGCGTGCACCTCGTGTTCCTGGCGCACCTCGACAGCAAGTCCACGCGCTTCGCCACGTTCTGGCCGGCGGCGGCGGCGCTGGCCGCGATCGCGTGGTTGGCGCTGGCGACCGGCTGGTCGGCAGCGGTGGCCCTGCGCGGCGGCGACGTGCCGGTGGCGGTGGCGGCGGTGGGGTACGCGGTGGCGGTGGCCCTCGCGGCGGTCACGTGGAACCCCGCCGGAGACGAGTCGCCCGGCGCGATGGACAACGCGTCCGGGCTTGCCGTGCTCGGCGAGCTGGCGCGCGTGCTCCCCGCGGATCCGGCGCTCGCCGACGCGCGGCTCACGTTCCTCGCGACCGGCGCGGAGGAGTTGGGGATGGCCGGCGCGATGCGCTGGATCGTCGCGCACGAGCGCGATCTCGATCCGGCCGCCACGGCCTTCGTGAACCTCGACTCGGTGGGCGTGGGAAGCGGCCTGCTGGCGCTCGACGCGCACGGATCCGCCCCGGACGGACTGCCCGTGGCGGAGCACGCACGTCGGGCCGCGCGCGAGGCGGGCGTTCGCGTGCGGATCGTCCCGTTCCTGCCCGGCGTGGGCGTGGACACGATGCCGATCTCCGCGCGCGGCTTCGCGACGGTGACGCTCGTGGGCGAGGTGCTGGGGTCGGCGTCACGGCGGATCCACTCGCGGGAGGACACCGCGGAGCATCTGGATCCCGACGCGCTGGCGGCCGCCGCGCGGCTGGCGCACGCGCTGGCAAGGCGGCTCGCCGGTCCGACGGTCACCGCGCCGGAGCGGCGTCGAGCCATCCCCGCCGCCCGCGCGGTGCCTCGCGGCACGTAGCCGGTCGCGCCTACGTGGCGGCGTTCGGCTCCGGCTTCGGCACGGCCACGACCACGGGCCGGAGCACGTCGGGCCGGAAGAGCGCCTCGATCCGGATGGGCGGCACCCGATCCCCCACCCGCACCCACGCGCCCTTCGCCGCCTTCGCCTCCACCCGCGCCGCCCATCCGGCCAGCGACTCATCCTCGACCTGACAGCAGACCACCGCGTGCACCCGCCCGCCCGTCACCTCGATCCGGGGCGCGGTCGCGACGTCCACCCCCCAGGAGATCAGCGCCAGGCCCCCGAGGAGGACGGTCTTGAAGGCGTGGGTTGCGGTGAGGATCAGCCACTCGACCATTTCCGGTCCCTCCACACCCCTCAGACGCGCCACCCTGCCGGAGCGTTCAAGAGTGGTTCGCAGATTGTGCCTGGCGCCCGGCAAACCCAAGGGGGCCGGCCGGTTCCGGACGGCCGGGTGGCGTATCGTTCCAAATCATTCCGGGACAATCACTTGGGTCCGATCATCCCCAATCTTCGAACCACAACGACAGGACCACGCCGAGCCAGAGGGAGAGGAGGCCGAGCAGGACTTGGCCCAGGCCGTTCCCGGCCGCCCCCAGCCAATCGCCCTCCCGGAGAAGCTCGAGGGTCTCGTAGGCGTACGCGCTGAAGGTCGTGAAGCCCCCGAGAAGGCCGATCAGCAGGAAGGGGCGGGTGGAGGCCGGGAGGGCGGCCCGCTCGGTGGCCAGGCCGGCCACGAAGCCGAAGAGGAGGCAGCCGAGCGCGTTGACGACGAAGGTGCCGGCGGGGAAGGCGGGGCCGGTGGCGCGCTGGACGAGGCCGGCGAGGCCGTAGCGGGCGAGCGCGCCGAGCGCGCCGCCGGCGGCGATCTGCAGGAGGTGGAGGGCGGTCGGGGACATCGGCACGCTCCGGGGTGCGCCAAGGCCGTGGCCGTCGGGTCGCGCGGTCGTGAGGCCGTGGAACCGTGGAACCGTGGGGCCGCGGGGCCGCGGGCGGGACGATAGCACGCGTGTCGGCGGCCGCCGACCGTGCGCGGCCGCGGGCCCGGGCGCGAGGCCGCGGGGTCCGGCGCCTCGAGGTCGTGCGACCGTGCTGGGCGGGGTCACCGCGGGCCGGTAGCGTGTCATATCCTCGCCGCCGGCCCCCGCGGGCCGGCATTCCGCGCGTCCGCCGCCTTGCCCGGAGGTTCCCGTGACCGAGACGTACTACGACCCCGCCGACCTCGCGCGCTTCGCCGAGATGTCCGAGGGGAGCCCTGCCTTGTGGGACAAGTTCATGGCGTACTACGCCGCCGTGTTCGAGGACGGCGCGCTGAGCGAGCGCGAGAAGGCGCTGATCGCGCTGGCCGTGGCGTCGGCGGTGCAATGCCCGTACTGCATCGACGCCTACTCCCGCGCGTGCCTGGAGAAGGGGTCGAACCTGGACCAGATGACGGAGGCCATCCACGTGGCCAACGCCATCCGCGGCGGCGCGTCGCTCGTGCACGGCGTGCAGATGAGGAACGTCCTGCAGAAACTGTCGATGTGACGATGGCGGCACCCTTCGCCTCCCTGCAGCGCCGCGGCAGCGCGCTGGCCGCGCCGGCGCGGCAGCGAGAGATCCTGGAGGCTCCGCGCGGGCTGCCGTTCTTCCACGACAAGCTGGACGGGCTGCACCCGCTTTGCACCACGTCGATCGAGGTCCTGCAGATCAACGTGGGCAAGCTGTGCAACCAGACGTGCCGGCACTGCCACGTGGACGCGGGCCCCGACCGCAAGGAGATCATGACGCGGGAGACGGCGGACGCGTGTCTCGCGGCGATCGAGCGGTCCGGCGTGCGCACCGTGGATATCACGGGCGGCGCGCCCGAGCTGGCGCCGGTGTTCCGGCACCTGGTGACGGAGTCGAGGCGGCTCGGCCGGCACGTGATGGACCGCTGCAACCTCACCGTGCTCAACCTCGCGGCGCAGGCGGATCTCGTGGACTTCCTCGCGGGTCACGAGGTGGAGATCGTGGCGAGCCTCCCGTACTGGCAGGCGCGGCAGACGGACGCGCAGCGCGGCGACGGCGTGTTCGCCGGCTCCGTGGCCGCGCTGCGCAGGCTGAACGCCGCGGGGTACGGGCGCGGCGGGAGGCTCCGGCTCACGCTCGTGTACAACCCGGTGGGCGCGTTCCTGCCGCCGAAGCAGGCGGCGGTGGAGTCGGACTTCAGGCGCGAGCTGAAACGCCGGCACGACGTGGACGTGGACGGCGTGTACACGATCACGAACATGCCGATCAGCCGCTTCCTGGACTTCCTGCTGGAGAGCGGCAACTACGAGGCGTACCTGCGCAAGCTGGTGGACGCGTACAACCCGCAGGCCGCGCCCGGCGTGATGTGCCGCACCATGGTGTCCGTGGGCTGGGACGGCACGTTGTACGACTGCGACTTCAACCAGATGCTGGACCTGCCCGTGGCGGCGTCGGCCGGCCGGCACATCCGCGACTTCGATCCCGTCCGTCACGCCGGCCGTGCCATCGTGACCGGGCGCCACTGCTTCGGCTGCACGGCCGGGGGCGGCTCGTCCTGCGGGGGCGCCACGACGTAGCGGTCGCCGCGCGCCGTCTTGCGGAGCGCCGGTCGCGACCCCCGGTCCGCCCCGGCGGGATGGACCTGTTCGATCCGCGCGCGTCCCCGTAGGATCCCCGCGAGCCGCCTTGCGAACGCCCCCGCGATCGCACCCCGGGAGGGATCCTTGATCGTCGTCGACGCGCACCTCGACCTCGCGTTCAACCACTTCTGCTTCGGCCGCGACCCGCGCGACTCCGCGTACGCCACCCGCGAGCGCGAGGCCGAGAAGGCGGACGAGCCGTGGCGCGGGCGCTGCATGGTGGGGCTGCCCGAGATGCGGAGGGGACGCGTGGGGATCGTGTTCCCCACGATCTTCCTCGCGCCCGAGTCCGCGAACATCACGGCCGGCGACGTCACGTCGGTGACGTACGCGAACGACCGCGAAGCGGAGGCGCTCGGCCGGCTGCAGCTCGACTTCTACCGGCGGCTCGCGGACGACGCGGGGTCGGGGTTCCGGCTCATCGGGTCGAAGGCGGACCTGGATGCGGTGCGTGCGGCGTGGACGGACGGCGGGGCGGCGGGCGCGGGCGACCCGGCGCCGGACCTGCCCGCCGTGGGCATGGTGCCCCTGATGGAGGGCGCGGACCCCATCCGCGATCCCGACGACGCCGAGGAGTGGTTCGCGCGCGGCGTGCGCATCGTGGGGCTGGCGTGGCGGGGCACGCGCTACTCCGGCGGCACCGGCGCGCCCGGGCCGCTGACGGACGCGGGGCGGCGGCTCGTCCCGGCGCTCGCGCGCGCGGGGCTGGCGCTGGATCTCTCGCACGCGGCGGAGGAGTCGTTCTTCGAGGCGCTGGATCTCGCGGAAGGGCCGGTGCTCGCGTCGCACTCGAATCCGCGCGCGGTGTGCCCGGGGGACCGGCAGCTCTCGGATGCCATGATCGCGCGGCTCGCGGCGCGGGGCGGCGTGATCGGCGTGGTGCCGTTCAACCGCATGCTCGTGGAGGCGTGGGCGGACCGCGGGCGGCCGGCGGTCCCGCTGGCGCGGCTGGCGGATTGCGTGGAGCACGTGGCGAACGTGGCCGGCACGCACACGGCGGCGGGCGTCGGCAGCGACTTCGACGGCGGCTTCGGCGCGGAGGCGGCGCCGCAGGGACTGGACACGATCGCCGACCTGCCGCGCCTGGGCGACGTGCTGTCGGATCGCGGTTACCCGGACGCGCAGATCCACGACGTGCTCGGCGGGAACTGGATCCGCTTCCTCGAGCGCGCGCTGCCGGCCGGCTGACATGCGCCGCGACCTTCCCGTCCTGCTGCTGCTGGCGCTCGTCGCGCTCGGGCTGCGCGCGCGCGGCATCGACTGGGGGCTCCCGTGGGCCCTGCACATCGACGAGCGGCTGTTCGTGGCGGCGAAGGCCATCCAGCTCGAGCGCAGCGTGCAGGAAGGCGCGCTGCCGGACCCCGGGATCTCGTCGTACGGGATCCTGCCGCTGTGGCTCGTGGTGCTCGCACGCACGCTCTTCCTCGGCGCGGCGGCGCAGTCGGGGCCGCCCACCTACGGCAACGACTTCGCGGCCACGCTGCTCCTCGCGCGCTGGATCTCCGCGATCGCGGGGGCGGCAGCGGTCGTGGTGGTCGGACTCTGGGCGCGGCGCTTCGGTCGCGGCACCGGGCTGCTCGCGGCCGCGCTGGTGGCCGGCTTCCCGGCGCTCGTGCAGGCGGGACACTTCGGCACCGTGGAGTCGCTGCTCGTGCTCGCCGTGTCGCTCGGCCTGCTCGCGGCGGAGCGGGCGGCGGAGCGGCCGGGGGCGGCGCGCTTCGCGGTGGCGGGCGCCGCGCTCGGCGCGGCCGTCTCCGTGAAGGCGCCGGGAGCGCTCGTGCTGCTGCCGATCCTGCACGCGGCGTGGACCGCGGATCGCCCGCGGGCGCTGGCACGTGCGGCGACGGCGGCGGTCACGGCCGCGATCGTCGTGGTGGCGCTGAATCCCGCGCTCGTGCTCGGCGGAGGGGACGCCGGCGCGCGCACCGGCGAGCACACGACGCTCGCGGGGAACCTGCGCCGCGCGTTCTCGTCGGACTTCCACGACTGGACGCTGCCGTACGCGCACGACCTTCCCGGGTGGACGGAGGCCACGAAGCTCCTGCCGTACGCCGTGGGGATCCTGCCGGACATCCTCGCCGTGGTCGGGCTCGTGGTGGCGCTCCGCCGCCGGCGCCCGCAGGACGTCCGGCTCCTCCTCTTCGGGCTGCCGCTCCTGGCGCTGCTCCTGGCGGCTCGCGTGAAGACCGTGCGCTTCCTCGTGCCGCTGCTCCCGGTGCTGGCGATCCTCGCCGCGGATGCGGTGGCGGCGCTCACCGCCCGCGCGCCGCGGCTCCGGCTTCCGCTGGCGGCCGTCGTCGGCGTCGTCGTCCTCCTGCACGGGCTGGCGTTCACCGCGATCTACGCGGAGCCCGACGCGCGCGTGCAGGCCGCGCGCTGGCTGGACGAGAACGTGGGGCCGCGGGAGATCGTGGTGGTGGAGGACCCGCCCGGGTACGGGCCCCCGATCGGGGCGCCGGTGGCGGCCATCGAGCGCGCGCCGCTGCGCTACGAGATCCTGTGGCGCAACTACTACGTGGGGCACGAGCGGTCCACGGAGGACCAGCGCCGGCAGCACATCGTGGAGGTCATGGACCGGGCAGACTGGCTGGCGCTCTCCGAGGGGCATCGCCGGTCCTTCACCGCGGCGTCGGATCTCCGTCCGGTCGAGAGCGCGTTCTACCGATACCTGGACGACGGAACGCTGCCGTTCGACAAGGTCCGGGAGTTCGCGGTGTATCCGCGCCTGGGGCCGTGGACGTTCCGGGACGACGGGGCGGAAGTCCTGTTCCGGATCTTCGACCATCCGCGCATCGAGATCTGGCGGCGGCGCGAGGGGTGACGGGAGGCGGGGCATGAGACGAAGCGGCGGGTGGATCGCGGCCGGGATCGGGCTCGTCCTCGCGGCGCTCCTGGCGGCGGACGTGCCGGCGGCCCTGCGGGGGCCGGAGAGCTGGCAGTGGGAGCGGCGGCCGCTGGAGTCGTTCGCGCCGCTGGCGATCGTGGCCGCGATCTTCGGGCTGCTCGCGCTGACCAGCGTGGCCATCCGCCGCACCTGGGGCGGCGCGCCGAATCGCGTGCGCGTGCCGTACCTCGCCGCCGCCGTGGTGCTCGTGTTCGCGGAGATGGTGGCGCTCACGGCGATCGAGCCGGGCGGGCTGGCGAACCTCCCGCGCCGCGTGATGGATCCGGCCTTCACCAGCTACCACACGATCGCGCGGCGCGTGGACGACGTGGGGGCGTTCCTGCGGGACTACCCGCGGTTGCAGCGCGGCTTCCCCGTGCACGGGCCGTCGCAGCCGCCGGGGCGCGTGCTGTTCTTCCGCGCGGTCAACGAGTGGGCGGGGGAGCCGGGCCGCACGGAGGCGCTGCTGTCCCTCGGCGAGCGGCTCGGTGGCGTGCCGGCGGGGCCGCCGGGGACGACCGACGCGCAGCGCGCCGGCGCGTTCGCGGCGGCGTGGCTGCTGCTCGCGTGCGGCGCGCTCGTGCTCGTGCCGCTCGTGGTGCTCGTGGGCGGACGGTGCAATCCGGACGGCGTGGCCTCCGCGGTGCTGCTGTACGGCAGCGTGCCCAGCCTGATGCTGTTCACGCCGCAGACCGATCACCTGTTGCTGCTCATGGTGATGAGCGCGGCGGCGTTCCTGGTGGAGGCGATGCGGCACGCATCGCGGCCGCAGGCGCCGGCGCTCGCGGGCGCGGCGGGGCTGCTGGCGGGCGGCGCGCTCTTCGTCTCGCTGACCGCGGCCGCGGCGCTGCTGCCGTGGGCGCTGGCGCTGGCCGGAATGTGGGTGGTGGCGGCGCGGCGCGGCGTCCCGATGCCGCGGCCCGCGCGCAGCGCCGCGCTGGCGACGGCGGCCGTGCTGGGCTTCGCGGCGGCGCTGGCCGCCCCGGCCGTGGCCGGCATGGACTGGCCCGCGGTGGCGCGCGAGTGCTTCGCGGCGGCGCACCGCGTGCAGGCCCTGGTGCACGGCCGCGACTATGCCACCTGGGTCCGCTGGAATCTCTGGGACTTCGCGCTCTTCCTCGGCCCGCCGCTCGTCCTCGCGTGGCTCGCCGTGATCCCGGCGGAGTTGCGCGCGCTGCGGGACCGCGCGCCGAACGCGCTGGAGATCCCCTTCGGACTCGCCGCGCTCGTGACGCTCGTCGCGCTGGATCTCTCGGGATCGATCCTCGGCGAGACGGGCCGGATCTGGATGTTCCTCATGCCGCCCGCGGTGGCGGCGGCCGCCGGCGTCACCGGCGCGCCGCGGCGGGCGGTGCCCGTGCTGCCGATCGCGGTGGGGCAGCTTGCCGTGCTGCTGGCGCTGCGGGGATTCGTGAACGTCCCTGGGTAGGCCGACCGGTTGCGCTACCGGTAGAGCGCCTTCACCGAGCCCCACGACGCGGGGTCCACCGACACCGTACCCCACGGGATGAAGAACCCTTCCACGTCCCAGATCAGCTCGGCGGCGCAGGCGCCCGGCTCCTGGAACAGCAGCCCGGGACACGCGGGATCGGACGCCGTGCCGAAGCGGTAGGAGTTCACGACACGGCTCGACGGATAGCAGACGTCGCATCCGCCGGGATGCTCCGTGGCCCATGCCACGGGACCGGCAACCGGCCCGTTGGTCCAGAGGAGGAGCATCCCTTCCGGCCCTGGTGGGGGAACTGCATTCCACTGCAGGAAGTTCCACCCGGCAGCGGGGAGGATGGGCTGAGTGTCCATGGTGAAGGCCGGACAGTGCGTGGCATTTCCCACGACGAGCGACATGCTGCCCGTATACCCGTAGCCGGAGGGGTTTCCCGCCACCGCGTAGTGCCAGGAGCCGAACACCCTGGAGTAGTCACCACACCAGTCGACGGGATAGCACACGCCAATCCGTTCCCCGGCCTCCCACCCCGACCACGCCCAGATCCAGCCGTTGCACACGTTGTAGTACGCGATGTTCGTGCTGCACCCGCCGGTCCACGCATCGCCGCGTTCGTGCGCGTCGTCGTCGAGTGGCTGTGCGACTCGTTCAAGACACGCTACCGGGGCGGGAAGCAGGAGGATGGCGATCAGGAACGCAGACCGGGAGACAGTCGGGGACATCGCGACCTCCTGACGAGGTTCATCCACTGTGCGCCTCTCGCCGGGCCCAGGTCAAAGCTCCAGAGGGCCATCTCATCCCGGAGGACCGCCCCGCCGCAGGTGCAGAACGCCCCCGAACGCCGCCAGCAGGAGCGTCAACGTCACCAGGATGCTCGGCGCCGCCGGCAGGTCGAAGCGGATGGAGCCCACGAGCCCCAGCGCGCACCCCGCGAATCCGAACACCCAGCCGATGGCGAGCGCCGCCCCCGCCTTCGCCGTGGCCATGGCGCCGGCGACCGCCGGGATGACCAGGAGCCCGAACACCAGCAGCACGCCCGCGATCTGCACGCTGGATGTCACCACCACGCCGAACATGGCGTAGAACGCCAGGTCCCACCAGAACAGCTTGCGCCCGCGCGCGGCGGCGGCGCGCGGGTCGTTCGTGATCTCGAAGAACGGGCGCCGCAGCAGCACGTGCGCGATGCCGACGGCCGCGTACAGCGCCGCCGTCTCCGCCACGTGCCGCGGCGACACCGTGAACAGCGATCCCGCGAGCGTCTCCTTCAGGTGCTCCGGCCCCGCGGGGCTCTTCTCCAGCACCAGGAACACCGCGGCCTGCGCGGTGGCGAACACGATCCCGATGAACGCCTCCAGCGGGACGTTCCTCCGCTCCTGCCCCCGCAGCCAGGCGAACACGGCCGCGCCGGCGAACGTCATGCCGAGCGCGAGCAGGTACGTGACCCGCTCGTCCTCGTGCACGTTCAGCACCAGCGCGACCGCCACGCCGAGCGCCGCCATCTGCGCGAGTGCCAAGTCCACGAAGATGACCCCGCGCCGCACGATGTGGAAGCCGAGGTAGGCGTGGATCCCGGCCAGCACGAGGCTGGCCAGGAGCGCCGTCCGGAAGAAGGGCAGGGCGAAGGCTTCGGTCATGGTCGCCTCCTAGGACCGGGCTGCCGGAGCGGCCAGGAGCGCGAACAGCGCGTCGAAGTGCGCGAGGTAGCTTCCGGGCTCCACGCCGTCGCAGGACGGCGCCGCCTTCACCACGCGCAGGCCGGTCTCGCGCGCGAGGAACTTGCCGGCATCGTCCGGGAAGTACGGCTCCTGGATCAGGACCGGCACGCGCCGCGTCCGCGCCACGTCCACGAGCTTGGCCAGGTGCTTCGCGGTCGGCGGGATCCCCGGCACGGGCTCTGCCGTGCCGGCCACCTCGAGCCCGAACGCGTCCGCGAGGTAGACCCACGACGCGTGGTACGTGAACACGGTGCGCTCGGGCAGCGCCGCCGCCGCAGCGGCATTCCGCTCGAAGCAGGCCCGGGCATCCTTCGCGAACCGCTGCTCGTTCGCCGCGTACTCCGCCGCGTGCACCGGGTCCTCCGCCGACAGCGCCTCCGCCACCGCATGCGCCACGACGATCCCGTTGCGCGGGTCCAGCCAGTAGTGCGGGTTCCCGAAGGGATGCACGTCGCCCATGGACGCGTTCACCGTGGACGGCTTCTCCAGCGGCACGATGTCCCGGGCGCAGTCCACGATGCGGAGCCGGCCGTTGCGCGAGCCGTCGATGATCCCGTCCGCCCAGCGGTCCAGCTCCAGGCCGACCTTCAGGTACACGTCGGCGCGCGACACCTTCACCATGGTCGACGGCAGGACCTCCACGCGGTGGACGTCCGCGCCCGGCCGCGCGATGGCGAAGACCTCCACGTGCTCGCCGCCCACGGACGCGGCGATGGACGCGAGGTCCGGGATGGAGGCCGCCACCTTCACTTTCGCGTTCGCATCCGCGGTCCCGAACCCGACCGCGGCGACCACCAGGACCAGGACCAGGACCAGGACCAGGACCGGGAGCGGGACGTTCCGTCCGAGCGTACGCAGCATTGCAGTCATGATTCGCTCCTAGAACTGGTGGGCCTTGTGCGGCCCCATGGAGAAGACGGCGCGCAGCGTGAGCGTGTCCACGGGATCGGGGTCCTCCGCGCCCTCGGCCGCGCCGGGGAGGAGCCGGTTCCAGTCCAGCCGGAACGACGTGGTCTCCTCCATCAGCGACAGCCCCACGAAGGCGCCGAAGGCGTCGTCCCGCACGTCGGCGTCGCCCGGCTGCCCGTACGACTCGGCGAAGAGCCCCGCGTCCCAGCGCGGGGAGAAGGCGTAGTCCGCGTAGACGTAGCCGCCGAGCGGCTTCGTGCGCGTGCTCGCGTACGCCGCGGCGTCCTCGTCCCACAGCGCGTCCTCGCGGTCCGGCTTCAGCACTTCGCCCTGCAAGAGCAGGTACGACCGCGGCGCCGTCCACAGCTTCGCCTTCGCCGCGGCCGCGAACACCTTCGTGCGCGCGCGCGCGGCCACGTTGTTCGTGCCGCCGGCGGCGGACAGCGACACCTCGACACCGGATCGCTCGCCGATCTGTCCGAAGCCGGAGAGGTGGCCGACGAACGCGGGCCGCGCCTCGTCCGCGCGGTCGGCGCCGTCCGGATCCACGACGAGCGGATCGTCCGGCGCCTCCGAGGCTTCGCGCTCGACGCGGAAGGAGTCCCCCTGCAGGAGATCCACCGCCGCCGTGAGCGAGAACGTGCCCGGCACGGGAATCCGCTCGGAGAGCGACACGCCGGTCTCGTTCAACGACTCCTCGCCCGGCAGGTACGCCGCAAGCACGCGCGGCCGTTCCGCGAAGGGCAGCGCGTGGCCGTGCATGAGGTTCATCTTGCCGAAGTCCACGCGGTACTTCCCGGCCTTGAGCGCCAGGCCGCCGGGCAACCCGCGCACGAGCGAGAAGTACCCCTCCTCCACCTCGGCGCCCTCGTCGCCGAGCGCCACGATGACGAGGCCGCGGGCGTAGGGGTTCAGGTACGCGTCGAAGAGCAGTTCCACCTCGCCGGGGTCCAGCGCGAGGCGGTCCTTCGAGGAATCCTCTGCGTCGTTCGTCCAGCGGGCGAACGGTTGGCCGACGACGGAGATGTCCGGATTGACCGGACCGGCCGCCGCCGGCCCCGCGACGAGCGGGAACAGCAGCAGGACCGGCCCGACGAGAGCCGCGGGCAGGCGCAGAGCGCGCATGGGATCTCCCTCCCGATGACGGTACGGCGCGCCACGCCGGAAGGCGGGCACGCGGGCACGGAGCGGCGACCGCTCCGGGAACCGTTCAGGCGGGGATGGGGGGAGCGCGCGAGCGGGTGGGGGCGAAGGCCGGCGGGAGGACCGGCGCATCGGCCGGTGCGGCCGACGCCGTGCCGAACGCCACCAATCCCGGCAGGGCCGGGGCCGGCGGCGGGGTCTCCAGGGAGACCGTGGTCAGGAACTGGCAGACCGGACACGGAATCTCCGGATGATCTTCCGCATCCGAGGACGTGTGGCAGTCCCCGTGCAGGGCGGCATGCCCCACCGCCAGGAGCCCCAGGGGCCCGGCGAGCAGGAACAGAAGGGCCAGGACGGCCGGGATGCGCTTCCGCCACATGGGGTCAGGGAACGGGGGAGACGCACTCCTGTCAAGGGCCGCCCCGGCGTCGTAGGTTGATCGGGAGGCGGCCCGGGTCCGCCGGAGCGAGGCGAGGGATGGAACGCACCACGCTGGACGTCACGGGAATGCACTGCGCGAGCTGCGTCTCCCGCGTGGAGAAGGCGCTGGAAGCGGTGCCGGGCGTGGAGTCCGCGCGCGTGGATCTCATGGCGAAGCGCGCGCGCGTGGCGTGGGCGGAGCACGGCGAACCCCACGAGCATCCCGGCCCGGATGCGCTCGTGACCGCCGTCCGTGCCGCCGGCTATGACGCCCACGTCCGCGACGGCGCCGAGCACCACTCCATGGCCGCGCCCTCGCGCGACGTCTCCGAGGCGCAGCTCGGCGCGCGCTTCGCGTACTCCTTCACCGCGGCGTGGATCGCCATGGCGCTGTCCATGCCGCTGATGCACCACGGCTCCGCGCTGCCGGGGCTGGACCGCCTGTCGCACGACGCGCTGCGCTGGCTGCTCTTCGCGATCACGCTGCCCGTGATCCTCTGGTCCGGCCGTCACTTCTTCGAGCGCACGGGGCGCGGTCTGCGGCACGGCAACCTGGACATGGACTCCCTCGTGGCGCTCGGCACCGGCACCGCGTTCGCCGCGTCCACCGTGGTGACGATCGCGCCCGACCGCGTGCAGGCGCTCGGGCTGCCCACGGACGTGTGGTACGAGGCGGTGCCGTGGGTCGTGTCCCTCGTCACCCTCGGCCGGCTCCTGGAGGAGCGGGCGAAGCGGACCGCGGGCGAGGCCGTGCGCACGCTGGCGGAGAGCGCCCCGCGCGAGGCGCGCGTGCTGCGCGACGGCCGCGAGGTGGACGTGCCGGTGGCGGACGTGCGCGAGGGCGACCTCGTGGTCCTTCGCCCCGGCGAGAAGGTGCCCGTGGACGGCGTGGTGGAGAAGGGCGACACGTCGGTGGACGAGTCGCTGCTCACCGGCGAGTCCGTGCCCGTGGAGAAGCACGCGGGCGACCGCGTGGCCGGCGGCACTGTGAACGGCGCCGGCGGCATCACGTTCCGCGCCACCGCCGTGGGTCAGCACACCGCGGTCGCGCGCATCGTGGCGCTCCTGGAGGAGGCGATGGCCGCGAAGCCGGCGGTGCAGCGGCTCGTGGACCGCGTGGCGGCGGTGTTCGTGCCCGCGGTGATCGGCGTGGCGGTCGCCGCGCTGATCGGCTGGGTCCTCGCGGGGCAGGGACTCGCGTTCGGCCTGCACGCGTTCGTCACCGTGCTGATCATCGCGTGCCCGTGCGCCATGGGCCTCGCGGTGCCCGCCGCCATCGCGGTGGCCACCGGCCGCGCGGCGAAGTCCGGCATCCTCGTGCGCAACGCGGCGGTGCTGGAGACCGGCCCGCGCGTGGACACCGTGGTCCTGGACAAGACCGGCACGCTCACGCGCGGTCGCCCCGAGGTCACGCACGTCACGATGGCGCCGGATGCCGGGTTGTCGGAACTCGAGGTCCTGACGTACGCCGCCGCGCTGGAGCGCCGCTCCGAGCATCCGCTGGCCGGCGCGATCGTGCGGCACGCGGAGACGAAGGGCGCGCGCGCGGTCGAGGCCGAGACCGCGTTCGCCAGCGCGGGGGCCGGAATGCTCGGCCGGGTGGAAGGACGCAAGGTGCGCGTGGGCACGGCGGCGTTCCTCGCATCGCAACAGGCGGACCCCGCGGCGCTGGCGGACGCCGTGGCCGCGATGGAGCGCGACGCGGCCACGCCGGTGCTCGTGGCCGTGGACGGGCGCGCGGTGGCCGCGCTCGGCGTGCGGGATCCGCTGCGCCCGGACGCGCGCGACGCCGTGGCCGCGCTGAAGCGCCTGGGCCTGCGCGTGATCCTCCTCAGCGGCGATCGCCGCGGCACGACCGAAGCGGTGGCGCGCGAGGCGGGGATCGACGAGGTGATCGCCGAGGCCACGCCGCAGGACAAGATCGCGAAGGTGCGCGCGCTGCGCGAGGCCGGCGCCGTGGTGGCCATGGCCGGCGACGGCGTGAACGACGCCGCCGCCCTCGCCGCCGCGGATCTCTCCCTCGCAATGGGCTCCGGCACGGACGTGGCGCTCGAGGCCGCGGACGTGGCGCTCGCGGGCGGGAAGCTGGCGTCCATCCCCGCGGTGCTCCGCCTGGCGAGGTCCGCGCGCCGCATCATCCGGCAGAACCTGGTGTGGGCCTTCGGTTACAACGTGATCGGGATCCCGCTGGCCGCCGGCGTCTTCTTCCCGTGGACGGGGTGGTTGCTCTCGCCGGTCTTCGCCAGCGCGGCGATGGCGCTCAGCTCGGTGTCGGTCGTGGGCAACTCGTTGCGGCTGCGGCGGATGGCCGGCTGAGCGGTCCCGGAACTGAAAGTTCCAGGGAAGTTACCAATAGTTCTTGACTCATAGGTCATCTTCCTACATCTTGACCGATGTCGGTCGCGACCAGACGAGCGCTCGGTGCGCACGGGCGGCCCTGCCACGAGAGCGCGTTCGCGGCCACAGGGAGGTGGCCATGAACCCCCGCCCGCACTGGAAGTCGCACCCAGTTCCCACTCCGCGCCCGAACCTCTTCGCCCCCCCCCGGGTGAGCGCCGGCGCCCGTCGGCTTCGTGACGGGATCGCCGTGCTGTGCATCGCGGCCCAAGCTCTCCTCGGCGTCACCCCCGGCGCCGCACAGGAAGACGAGTTCTGCGGGTTTGAGGACTTGGGGCTCGGAGCCGCCCCCATCGTACCCAACGTCGGACAAGTGAACGCACTCTTCATCTTGGCCCGCTTCCGGGACGACAACCGGGCGAGCTGGACCGACGAGTGGCCGAT
>CAYYFX010000093.1:0-15239 GCA_964471155.1 uncultured Gemmatimonadota bacterium
GTGCCCGGGCCTTCGCCGGAGCGGACGATGGTGTCGAGCCTGGCCCCGAGGCCGCGGATGGCGTCGTCGAAGCCGGCGAGTTGCTCGGCAGGGGTCAGCGTGCGCAGCGTGTGCTGGATATCGCCTAGCGCACGTTCGACGCCGGCCCCGCGCCGGGCACCCTAACCCCCTGGCTTTTGGCCCCAAAATCCCCAAGGCCGCGGCCGGCGCCGGGCGCTCGGCCGGGTGCTCGAGCGCGAGCACGCCGCCCGGCGCCAGCCGCCCCGGGGCCGCGGCCACCACGCGCTCCTCCGCCGCGTCCCCCCACGGCGGGTCGGCCAGGATCAGGTCAAAGGGGCCCGCCGCCGGCCCGGCGGCGTCCCACGCGTCGCCGGCCAGGATCGTGCAGCGCGGCCCCAGGCGCAGGGCCGCCACGTTCGCCCGCAGGACGCGCAACGCCTCGCGATCGCGCTCCACGAACACGGCGTGCTCCGCGCCGCGCGACAGCGCCTCGATCCCGAGCGCGCCGGAGCCCGCGAACAGATCCAGCACGCGCGCGCCGCCCACCGGGCCGAGCAGGTTGAACAGGGATTCGCGCACACGGTCCCCCGTGGGGCGCGTGGCGCGGCCCGGGGGCGTGGCGAGGCGGCGGCCGCGGTGCTCGCCCGCGATCACGCGCAGCACGGCGCTACCCGTCCTCCCCGAAGTACGGACGGAACTCGGGGCGCTCCGAGAGCATCTCCAGGATGTGCCGGCCGGCCTCGCGCGGGTGGGCGAACCCCCCGCGCACCGGCGTGCCCCAGCGCGCGTAGATCGGTTCGCGCGCGCGCATGAGCTCCAGCACGCGCTCCGGCAGGTCCTCGCCGTCCTCCAGCAGGGGTCGCTGCGCGGCCCACGGGCGCCGGGCGCGGTCGATCACGTCCTCCGGCTCCACGCGCAGCCAGAACACCGGGCCCTGGACGGCGAGGATCCGCATGGCCCGCTCCACGAGGACGAGCCCGCCGCCGGTGGACAGCACGAGGTCCCGCTCCGGCGGCAGGTCCTCCACGATCTCGTACTCGAGGTCGCGGAAGTACGCCTCGCCCCTGGTCCGGAAGATCTCGTGCACGGGCATGCCGGCGCGCTCCACGGCGAGCGCGTCGGTGTCGAAGTGGGGCCACCCGAGGTGCCGGGCCAGGGTCTTCCCCGTGGACGACTTCCCCGCGCACATGAATCCGATCAGCGAGACCCAGGGCAACGCGACGTTTCCTCGGACGGGATGGGCGATGCCGCGAGGATAGCCCCTCGGCGGGGATGCCGGAAGCCCGGGGCGAGGGCCAGGGCCGGGGCGAAGGCGACGACCCCTTCGGACCCGCCCGGAACGACGGAGCGCCGGGGACGATGCCCCCGGCGCTCCGGTTCCCGCGTCCCCGTGCGGCGCTCCGCCTAGCCCTCGTCGGCCCGGATGATGCGCGGCGTCACGAAGATGAGAAGCTCGCGCTCCTCCTTGACCTTGTTCGAGCTCTTGAACAGGTTGCCCACCACCGGGACGTCCATCAGCACCGGCACGCCGCGGTCCACCGTGGACTCGTTCGTGCGGATGAGGCCGCCGATCACCGCGGTCTGGCCGTCCTGGACGATCACGCGCGTGTTCGCCTCGGACGTCACGATCACGATGCCGCCCTGCACGGTGGCCTGCGCCGAGAGGTCGGAGACCTCGGGCATCAGGTCCAGCGTGATGCGGTCGTCCTGGTTGATGTGCGGGATCACCGTCATCTTGATGCCGATCGTGGTCAGCTGCGTGATCGCGTTGCCGGCCTCGTCGGCCACCACCAGCGGGATCTTCTTGCCGACGACGATCTTCGCTTCCTTGTTGTCGGCGGTGGTGATCCGCGGGTTGGAGATGATCTCCGCCTTGTCCTGGCGCTCCAGCGCCTCGAGCGTGGCGAAGAAGTCGGCGTCCGTGCCGGTGAGCGAGAAGTCCACGAGGCCGACGGCGTCGGCGATCGGGGCCTCCACGCCGTAGTTCACCGCGGCGTCGCCGTCGTTCAGGCCTTCCACGTTCCAGGTGATGCCCAGGTCGCGGATGGCGCGGCGATCCACGTCCACCAGCTTCGCGTTGATCTCCACCTGCGGCGTCTTGTAGTCCAGGAGCGCCGCCATGTCGCGGACGCGCTGGATGCGGTTGCCGATGTCGGTCACGATGAGCGCGTTGGTGCGCTCGTCGGTCTCGATCTTGCCGCGCGAGGACAGCAGCACCTCGAGCGGCGTCTTCATCTCGTCCGCCTTCGCGTAGCTCACGCGGACCATGGCGGTCTCGAGCGGCATGAACTCCTCGCGCTTCCGCTCGGCGACCTCCTCGTTCAGACGCTCGCTGTGCAGCTTCTCCATGGTGGTGACGCGGATGATGTCGTCCGACGTCTCCTCCCAGCCGTACCCGTTGGCGCGCAGGATCGTGTCCAGCGCGACGAGCCACGGCACGCCCAGCAGCTTCGCCGTGATGGTCCCCGTGACCTCCGGCCCGCGGATGATGTTGCGGCCGGAGAACTCCGCGAAGGTCCGCAGCACGGACTCCACGGTGGCGTTCTGCACGTCGACGTCGATCGGCGCCATGTCCGTCGTGTCGATCTCGGTCCGGGCCGCGCCGACCGGCAGGGTCGGAAGGGCCCAGACCAGTACCGCCAAGCCCAGCGCGAACCCGCTGCGGAAGAATCGTGAGCTAGCCATTCTTGACATCCTTCCTCTCCTCGAGTTTCAGCTGGACCGTGGTCGTGTAGCCGAGCACCGTCTGCGAGCAGACGATGGCGTCGGGTTTGATCGTCACGACGCGGCCGTTCCGCACCGGATCCCCCACGTGGAGGACGGAGCTGATCCCCTCGGGATCCTCCACCACGCAGAAGGGTCTCTCCCCGCTCGTCACGATGGCGACGAGCCGGCACACGCCGAGGTCCACGAGATCGGACCGGCTCCGTTCCCGTCCCAGGAGCGACACGAACGGGTCGCGCTCCCGGCCGGCGTGGTACTGCTCGGACTGCGTGCGCAGGGGCTCGTCCGGGTCCTGCCCGATCGCCGGCGTGGCGTCCGTGACGCCGCCGGCGACCGCCGGGCCCTGCACCGCCAGGTTCGCCCCCGGCGAGGACGCCGGCGCGCTTCCTTGCGGCTGCGCGGCGGCAGCGTTCACCGCCGGGGGAATGGGCTGCTTGTCCTTCGAACTCGACCCGCCGGCCAGGTTGCGGAGCGGACCCGCATCGCAGCCGACGAGCAGGAGCGACCCGGCGACCGCCACGAGCGCCGCCCGCGACGTCCCGGGAATGCGCGTTCTAGTGGCCACCGGAACTCCCTCCCGCGGCCGCCGCCCGCTGCGGGCGACCGGCCTGCTTCGGCGACGCTGCCGCCGCCGCCTGGCTCTGGACCTGCGCCCGCTCCTCCTCGTTGAGGAGCCGGTACGCGGACAGGGAGAGGCTCGCCTCCACGATCTCGGCCGCCTCCTTGTCCTTCGGGTCCGCCACGTTCTTCATCGAGATCTGGTTCACGTTCACGATGCGGGAGAGGTTCGCGATCCGGCTCAGGAACATCCCGACGTCGTGGTAGCCGCCCTGGATCTGCACGTCCACGGGGTGCTCCACGTAGATGTCCTTCGGCGTGGGCGGCTTCGGCTCGAACAGGAGGAAGTCCACCCCCGCGCGCTGGCCGGAGATCGTGACCTGCGTGAGCAGCTCCGCCATCTCCTTCTCGGTGGGCAGGAGGACCTTGGCCTCCTCCCAGCGGATGTTCATCGCCTCGAACTCCGCCTGCACCTGCGGGAGCCGGCTGGCGGTCTGCTTCGCCTTCATCAGGTCCGCCGAGATCCGCTCGTACTCGTCCGACAGCGTCGCGATGGATTCGGCCCGCGGCTTGTAGCCGAACGGGACGAGCGGCGTCAGGAAGAACACGTAGCCGATCGCGAGCGCCATGAAGACGACGAGCCCGGCGACCTGGACGTTGGTGTCGCGGAAATCAACCTTGCCCATCCTGCGCCTCCCTCGTCTCGACGGCCTCGACCGCTCCGGCCGCTGCCGCCGCCGTCGGCGTCGCCTTCGGCCCGTCCAGCAGCGCCTGCGTGTTCACCGTGGACGTCACCGTGAAGCTCACGGCGTTCTGCCCGTCCACTTCCTTGCGCTTCACCACCGTCAGCTCCGTGTCGGAGAAGGCGTTCGAGCCGTCCAGCTCGTTCATCAGGTCCGACACCACCAGGTTCGAGAACGCGTAGCCGTCGAACGCCACGCGGTCCGCGGCCAGGTTCTTCATGGAGGTCAGCCACATGTAGCGCGGGACGCGCCGGGCCACCTCGTCCAGGACCTTCACGGTCTTGAACCGGTTGCGGTCCAGCTGCTCCACCAGGTTCAGCCGGCGGTTCAGCTCCCGCTCCTTGGCCACCATCTCGTCGATGAGCGCGATGGTCCGCTTGTACTGCTCGGACTCGGCCCGCGCCTCGGCGACGTCGCGCTCCAGCGTGGACAGCCGCGCGCCCTGCAGCATCATCGTGGACGTGCACGCCAGCACGACCCCGAGGAGCACGACGACGGGGATGACCCGCGCCTTGTCGATCTTGATCGCGGCGCCCGCGCGGCGCGTGCGCTTGCGGGCCTCCTGGGGCAGCAGGTTGATGCGGATCATCGCTCACTCCCCTCCCGCGCGCAGCGCGAGGCCGGCGGCCACCATGTACCGCGGACCGACCGCGGCGGGGTCGACCTCGCCGAAGCTGCCCGGCTCCCAGTCCACGGACCGGAACGGGTTGGCCACCTCCACCGGCGAGCCCTGCCGCTTCTCGATGGACTCGCGCAGGCCCGGCGCGAACGCCGCGCCGCCCGACAGCAGGATGCGGTCGATGCGGTCCGCCTCGCCCGACGCCCGCAGGTACGAGAGCGACTTCTCGATGCCGACCGCCAGCTCCTCGCCCACCAGACGGACGATGGACTGCAGGTCGTCGAGGCGCTCCTCGCCGGGGTTGGCCAGGATCCGGTTCGCCTCCTCGTAGTCCACGCCCAGGTCCTTCTGGACAGCCTCGAGGATCGCGTTGCCGGCGAAGCTCAGGTCGCGCGTGAAGTACGGCACGCCGTCCTTCACGATGTTCACGTTCGTCACGAAGCAGCCCACGTTCAGCAGCAGCGTCACGGACCCGTCGGTGGGCTCGTAGTTGCGCTCGAACGCGTTCTGCACGGCGAAGGAGTCGATGTCGATGACGGACGGCGTGAGGCCGGCGGCGCGGATGAGGTCCGAGCGGGCCTCCACCATCTCGCGCTTCGCGGCCACCAGCAGCACGTCCATCTTCTCCGGCTCGCGCTCGCGGTTCAGCACCTGGAAGTCCAGGGACACGTCATCGATGTCGAACGGGATGTGCTGCTCGGCCTCCCACTGGATGGCGTCGCGCGCTTCCTGGTCGGACATCTTGTCCATCTGGATCTTCTTCACGATCACCGCGCGCCCGCTCACCGCGGTCACGACGTCCTTCGACGAGATGCCGTTCGTCTCCATCAGCTCCGAGATCGTGTCCACGACGACGTCGCGGTCCATGATC
This sequence comes from uncultured Gemmatimonadota bacterium, assembly GCA_964471155.1. Classification (GTDB taxonomy): domain Bacteria; phylum ARS69; class ARS69; order ARS69; family ARS69; genus CAYYFX01. The sequence goes on from CAYYFX010000093.1 coordinate 5,516, forward strand.
TCGCCGTCGACGATGGCCTCCGGGAGGAGGGACAGGCTCCCGAACCGGATGAGCGCCGGGCGCTCGCCCGAGTGGTCGAGCTCGACGACCTTGACGGCGCTCGAGCCGATGTCGAGGCCGACGGTCCGCTTCGATCCCCGACTGAACTTGAACATTGGCCTTCACTCCTCCACAGGGCCCTCGTCCCCCCTAGGGGAGACGCTCATCAAGGCTGCCGGACGCCAGGGCGATCACCGGGGTCTCCAGGACGTAGGGCGATTCGCCCGCCTCCCGGAATCCGCGACCACCCAAGTTGATCCAGAGCCGGAGATCCTCCGCGGCCGTCGCCAGGTCGTCGTCGCCGTCCCCGTCGAGATCCAGCGCCGCAACCGCTCCCGGCACCGCATCCACGTGGCCGACACGCCGGGGCACGTCGTCGACGCCGATCGTCAGCAGATCGACGCCGTGCTCCTGGCGGACCAGCACGAGCCGCACGAGCGGCGCGCCCGGTCCGAGGAACCGCCCGGAAACCACCCCGGTCGGCTCCCCCGCGAAACGGACTCCGGTCCGAAGCCCGGGTTCCGTTTGCGTATCGGCAAGCCTCCCCCAGGACTCAAGGGTCCCGGACTTCGCCCTTCCCGAAAGCACGAGGAGCTCGTCGCCCCGCTTCGGGGGCCCGGGAACCCGCAGGAGGGCCTTCACGCGGCCCCTGCCGCCCTCCGGGGGCGAAAGGACGCGCGCCACCGCCCAGGATCCGTCCGCGCCCGGCCGGACCACGTGCACCTCGCCCGCGTCCTGGCCGAGCAGGCCGGCGTAGATCTCGCCCTTGCCGTTGCCGTCAAGATCCGCAACTTCCACGCATTCCGGCACGAAGCGCAGCGGGAGCGCCGCGTCCGCGGAGGCCGCGAAGCCCAGGTGGATCTCCAGCAGCCCCCCGGCACCCACGGTCACCAGGTCCGGCTTCCCGTCGCCGTCCAGGTCGCCGGCCGCACAGGCCACGAGGTCGGGGCCGCACGGGATGGACGGGCCGGGCTCGAGCTTCCCGTTGCCGCGGTTCTGCAGCACGCGCACCGTGCCGTTGCGCATGGGCACGCACAGGTCGGCGAGGCCGTCGCCGTTCGTGTCCGCGATGCGCGGCGCCGCTCCCGGCATGCCCGCGTCCAGGGGGTCGCCCGGCGCGAAGCCGCCGGCGCCGCTGCCCACCCACGGGTGCGCCACGCCGCGCGCGTCCACCATCAGGAGGTCCGGCGTGCTGATGCGCGGCTTCACGCGGATGGCGCCGCGCGCGATCACGGTCGGCGTCTCCCCGGCCGAGCGGGCGCGGATCTCCCAGGCGTGCGCGCCGTCCCGCACCCACGCGTACGTGTCCACCGTGGCCACGACCGCCTCGGCCGGGCCGTCGAACGCGCCGTCCAGCGCGGTCATGTCCACCGTGTTCTCGCCGCCGCGGTCGTCCTTGAAGACGAGCGTGCAGCCCTCGATCGGGATCGCGCCGTCGGCCCGCGACACGTCGGCCCACACGTTCACGGCCATGGTGCCCAGCCCGATCTCGCGCGGCGCCTCCACGTGCAGGAGCTCCCACTCCGCCGCGGCGGCGCCGGCGGTCGCGCCGGTCTGGGCCGCGGCCGGGGCCGCGGCCGGGGCCGTGGCGGCCAGCGCGAGGAGCGCGGGCAGGATGCGTGCATTCGTCATGGGATCTCGTACTCCTTCAGCTTGCTCCACAAGGTCTTGTAGGAAATGCCGAGACGACGGGCGGCCTCCGTGCGGTTGCCGCCGGTCGCCTCGAGCGCGCGCCGGATGGCGCGACTCTCCGCCTCGCGCTGCGCGCGCCGCCCCACCTCGAGGAGGCCCAGCTCCTCGTCGCCGCCGCCCGCGAGGACGGGGCTGCCGGGGCCGAGCCCCGGGAAGTGTTCGGGGGAGAGGACGTCGCCCTCCCCGAGGATCACGGCACGCTCGATCGCGTTCTTGAGTTCCCGGACGTTGCCCGGCCAGGCGTGGCCCATGAGGTGCGCCAGGGCGGCCTCCGAGAGCGACAGCCGCGGGCGGCCGGCCTTCCCGGACTCCTCCGCCAGGAATGTGCGCGCGAGAAGCGCCACGTCGCCGGGGCGCTCGCGCAGCGAGGGGACGCGCACCGGGAACACGTGCAGCCGGTAGAAGAGGTCCTCGCGGAAGCGGCCCGCGCGCACGGCGGCGGCCAGGTCCGTGTTCGTGGCGCACACCACGCGGATGTCGGAGTGGATCTCCGCGGTGCCGCCCACGCGCGTGAACGCACGCTCCTGCAGGACGCGCAGGAGCTTCGCCTGCAGGCCCTCGGGCAGCTCCCCGATCTCGTCCAGGAAGAGCGTGCCGCCGGACGCGGCCTCCACCTTGCCGATCTTGCGCGCCACGGCCCCCGTGTACGCGCCGCGCTCCGCGCCGAAGAACTCCGCCTCCATCAGCTCGGCCGGGATGGCGGCGCAGTTCACCGTGACGAGCGGGCCGTCCGCGCGGCCGCTCCAGCGGTGGATGGCGCGCGCGAACAGCTCCTTGCCGGTGCCGCTCTCGCCGAGCAGGACGACGGTGGCGTCCGACGGGGCCACGCGGCGCGCCTGCCGCACGGCCTCCTTGAACAGCGGGCTCTCGCCGTTCAGGCCGGCGGCATCCCCGGCGGGGTCCTTGCCGGCGGCGGCGTCGGCCGCGCGCGGGCGGCGCTCCAGGGCGCGCTCCACCAGCTCCACGAGGCGGTTCGTGTCGAACGGCTTCGTGACGAAGTCGTACGCGCCGGACTTCATCGCCTCCACGGCGATCTCGATCGTGCCGTACGCAGAGATCACGAGCACCGGGAGGTGCGGATCGCGGGCGACGCCGGCGCGCAGGAGCTCCATCCCGGAGCCGTCCGGGAGCTGCAGGTCCGTGAGCACCAGCTCCGGCGGCGGGTCCGCCGCGATGGCCGCGCGCGCCTCCGCCTCCGTGCCGCACGCGGACACGTCCAGGCCGCGGCGCTTCAGCGTCTCAGCCAGCATGGCGCGCGTGGTGGCGCGATCCTCCACGAGCAGCACGCGCTTCACGACCGCTCCTCCACCGGCAGGACGATCACGAACTCCGTGCCCACCTGGTCGCGGCTGTGGAGCTGCACGCGGCCGCCGTGGTCGGTGACGGTCTTGTGCACGAGCGCGAGGCCGAGGCCGTGGCCGTCGCGCTTCGTGGTGAAGAACGGCGTGAAGATCTTCGCGCGGTCCGGCTCCGGGATGCCGGGGCCGGTGTCGCGGAACGCCACGCGCACGGCGCGTCCGGAGGACGGCGGCGCGGCCGGGTCCGTGAGCCCGATCTCCGCCGGACGCGTGGTGATCGTGAGCAGCCCGCCCGCGTCCATCGCCTCGATCGCGTTCAAGGCGCAGTTCAGGAACACGCGCTTCACGGACTCGCCGTCCGCGGCCACGAGCGGCAGCGCAGGGTCCAGGTCCACGCGCACCTCGATGCCGCGCGCCTTCGCCACGGCCGCGGTGGCCTCCACCGTCTCCTGCGCCAGCCGGTTCAGGTCCACCGGCGTGCGCGTGACGCGGGACGGGCGCGCGAACTCCAGGATCCCCTTCACCAGGTTCTCCAGCGAGCGGACCTCCTCGAGGATCCCCTTCACGGGGAGCGGCGGCTCGCCGGTGGCGTCGGCCTTCAGGAGGTTCGCGTAGCCGAGCAGCGAGTGCAGCGAGTTCTTGATCTCGTGCGCGATGCCGGACGACATCTCCCCCACCGCGGACAGGCGCTCCTTGAGGCGCATCGTGTCGCGCAGGCGCTTCGTCTCGGTGAGGTCGTCCACCAGCAGGATGCCGCCGCGGAACTCGCCGTCCCCGTCGTGCAGGACCGAGCCGCTCACGCCAAGCCATCGCGGTTCCTCCGCGCCCGCCCCGGCGGCGCCGCCGGCTCCGGTACCGCGCTCCAGCTCCTCCCGCCCCGTGTCCATGCCGCGCTCGCGGATGGCCCACGCGATCCGGCGCAGCGGGTCGTCCGGCGCGAGCGCGTCCTCGATGCGGCGGCCGCGCACCGCGCGCGCGTTCAGCCCGAGGATGCGCTCCGCCGCGGGATTGCACAGCGTGACGCGACCGGTCTCGTCGAACGCCACGAGCGCGGACGAGATGCCCTCCAGGATCAGCTCGTTCGTGCGGCGCGCGTGCTCCGCCACCGCCTCCGCCTCACGGGAACGGTCGCGGTAGTGCGTCTCGCTGTCCTTCAGCGTGGACATCACTTCCTTCATCGTGCCGAGCACGAGGTCCACGTCCGAGGCCGGCGGCGGCGCCTTGCGGGACACCAGCTCGTCGCCCGCGGCCAGCCACCGCAGGAGGATGAGCAGCCCCGCCGCGGTCACCACGCCGGCCAGCACCTTCGCGAGGTTGAACAGGAAGTCCACCGCGGGGAGGCTGCCCTGCGCGTCGCGGTCCACGCGCGCGATCAGCGCGCCGCCGCCCTGCGCCTCGGCCAGCGGCACCACGAGGGTGAGCCCGCCGGCGGCGTCGTGCTCCACGCCGCGCGCGGCCGGGTCCGGGCGCGGCGCCGCGGCGCCCAGGCGGATGCGGCGCGGGATTCCCGGCGTCACGTCCGCGCGGGAGGTGGATCCCACGAGCGTGCCCTGCGCGTCGTACAGCGCGATCTCGGAGACGCCGGTCTCGCGGCGCACATCCTCCAGCCGGCCGAGGATCTCGGAGTCGCGGCGGTCCGCGGGGATGTCCGCCACCGGCGGCGTGACCGACGACGACGCCAGGCTCGCGCAGATGCGCAGCCGCGCCGCGATCTCGTCCTCCAGGTTCCCCTTGAGCTGGCCGGCCAGGTGCAAGGCGAGCGCCACGAGCACGAAGAGCGCCGCGGTCCCCGCGAAGGGGAGCACGCTGCCGTCGCGCGCGAGGCGGCCGGGAGCGGCGGTGAGGGTGTCGTCGGGCGTCGCCGCGTCGCGCGCGTCCTCGTGCGGGCGATCGGGCGGGGCCTTGGGGGGGGACACGGGGGTCATCCCGCGAACAGGCCCCAGTACGACGCCATCAGCCGTCCACCGAAGAGGAGCGCGAACACGGCCGCCGGGGCGAGGAAGGTGCCGAACGGAAGCTCGGCCGTGCGGCCGGCGCCCGTGCGCAGCATGTAGACGCACGCGAAGAGCGTGCCGGTGATCGAACCCAGGAAGATGGTGAGGAAGGCGCCCGCGGGGCCGAGGAAGGCGCCCACCATGCCCAGCAGCTTGATGTCGCCCGCGCCCAGCCCGTCGCGGCCGGTCGCCGCGCGGTAGCCCGCGGCCACCGCGAAGAGCCCGCCGCCGCCGAGCGCGAGGCCGAGCAGCGCGTCGCGCGGGCCCAGGCCGAGCCCGGTGAACGCGAGGAGCAGCGCCAGCACCGTGCCCGGCAGCGTGATCACGTCCGGGATGATGCGGTGATCGAAGTCGATGAACGTGACCGCCACCATGGCCGCGACGAACACGAGCCCGGCCGCGAGCGTGACGGGGTCGGACACGAGCACGCCCACCAGCGCGAAGAGCGCCGCGGTCAGCCCCTCCACCACGGGATAGCGCGCGGGGATCCGCGTGCCGCAACTCCGGCACTTCCCGCGCAGGGCCAGCCACGACACGAGCGGCACGTTGTCCCACGGGCGTACCGCCCGCTTGCACGACGGGCAGCGCGAGCCGGGATGCACCAGCGACTCGCCGCGCGGCAGCCGCCAGATCACCACGTTGAGGAAGCTCCCGACCACGGCGCCGAACAGCGCGAGGGCCGCAGGGTGCGTCAGCGCGCTCCAGGTCTCCGGCGTCACGACGCGGCCTCCCCCGTCCCGTGCATGTTCGGCTCGATCTCTGGCCACGGCGGATTCCACGCCACCACGCCCGACGCGGGGTCGTACTGCAGGGCGATCCCGAAGGGCTCCCACGGCGGGAACCGCGCGATGCCCTCGTCCACGAGATCCTGCAAGGACGCCGGCCGCGCCCCGTGCCGCGCGGCGTACGCGTTCACGTACGCGCGGAAGATGCTGCGCGTCTGCGCCATGCGGCGGTCCACGGTGGTGGACGAGTACACCTGCTCCGTGCCGGGATCCCAGAAGAAGGCGCCGCCCCACGGATCCGCCGGCACCCGCGCCAGCGCGCCCGCGCGGACCATCTCCTCCCAGTTCGCGGGGATCCGCCCGCGCTCCGTGCGGAAACGGTGCACGGCCTCCGTGAGCGTCTCCTCCGCCTCCTCCAGGTCCAGGTTCTTCAGGTTCCGCTCGGCCAGCGCCGCGGTCAGGTCGTTCTCGGCCTCCTCGCGGATCGCGATCCAGATCTCCCGCGCCTCGGCCCGGTCGCCGAGCCGCGCGAAGGACAGACCCGCCAGCCGCGCCGCGAGATCCGGCGCACCCGGCTTCCCCGCCGCCCGCCGGTACGCTTCCCCCGCCTTCTCGTAGTCCCGCATCGCGGTCTGGTAGATGAAGCCCTGGTCGAACGGGTACTCCCACGCATCCGGGTCGTCCGCGGCGGCCTTCTCCAGGAGCGCGAGCGCGCCCTCCGGGTTCCCCGCGTCCTGCGACAGCACGAGCGCGCCGAAGCGCGTGGCGCCCTTGAACGTGGGCGCCAGGTCGTAGATCACCTGGAACAGCCGCTCCGCCTGGTCGTAGTTGCGGGTGGTGAGACGCTGCTCGCCGTAGTACTGGATCGTGCGCAGCCACACGAGGTCGGCCACGAAGCTCCGGTTGCCGAGGCTCGCCGCCCGCAGCACCTGCCCTTCCGGCAGGTACATCAGCTCGTACGGGTCGCCGGACGCGTTCTGGGCGCGCGTGGCCTGGTGCCCGGCCGCGTACGCGCCCGCCAGCAGCACCGGCACGGCGGCCAGTGTCACGAGCGCGGGCTTCATTCGAAGTCCCGTCGGGCGAACGCCAGCGACGCGGCGGTCAGCGCGGCGCCCGTGTAGAAGAGGGTGGCGAGCACGCACCAGAGGATCCGCTCCGGCGGTACGGGAATGCCGGCCAGCACGTTGTCGCGCACGTGGAACGTGTGCAGCGCGGGCAGCACCACCGAGAACAGCTTCGTGACGAGCACGAGCCCGGGGTTCTCCGCCTGCTTGGCCAGCACCGACAGGTCCGACGCCAGGTGCCCCGCCACGTACACGAGGAACGTGAACAGCGCGGACAGGAACGGCGACGCCACCGTGGAGAACAGGATGGCCACCGCCGTGAGGATCGCCCCCTCCAGCCCCACCAGCGCCACCGCCACGACCAGGTCGCCCGGCACGCCGGACGCGAACATCCCCACCACGCCCATGTACAGCGCCCCCAGGATCAGGACCGCCACGAGCACCGTCCCCCACAGCCCGAGGAACTTCCCCAGCAGGAACTGCGTGCGGCTCAGCGGCTGCGTGAGCACGGTGTAGATCGTGCGCTGCTCGATCTCCCGGTACACGAGGCTCGTGCCCACGAAGATCACGAGCAGCATGGCGAAGAGGTTCACCGCGGTCAGCCCGAGGTCGCGGACAACGCGGTCGGACTCCCCGAGCGTGAGCGGGGCCAGCACGATGGAGGACGACACGAACACCGCGCCGAAGATCATCACCGTGGTGAGCAGACGGTCGCGCACCGCCTCGCGGAACGTGTTGCGGGCCAGGGTCCAGACGGGATTCACCGGGGCACCTCCACGGCGCCGCTCCCGGCGCGGTCCCGGCGGTGCACGCCGGACGGCTCGCGGGAGCGCGCGGGGCCGGTGCCGGCCGGGGCCGGCGGCGGCGTCCCGGCCACGCGCTCCACGAAGAACTGCTCCAGGGAGACGCGGCGCGGTCCCATCTCGAGGATCCGCCCGCCGGAGTCCAGGATGCGCTGGGCGGCGCGGCAGGCGCGGTCGGGGTCGCGCACGGACGCGATCCAGCCGCGCGCGCCGGGATGCATCTCGTCGATGCCGGCGGCGATCTCGCCCGGCCGCACGCCGCCGCGCAGCTCGAACGTGATCTCGACGGTGCGCCCGCCGTCGGAGAGGATGTCCTCGAGCGCGCCGCACTCGAGCAACTCCCCACGGTGCAGGATGGCCACGCGGTCCGCGGTGCTCTCGATGTCCGCGAGCACGTGCGAGGACAGGAACACGCAGGCCCCCTCCGCCTTCAAGGACAGGATGAGGTCGCGGAACTCGCGCCGGCCCAGGGGGTCCAGCCCGTTCATGGGCTCGTCCAGGATCACGAGCTTCGGCCGGTGCAGGATGGCCGCCCCGATGCCCGCGCGCTGCAGCATGCCGCGCGAGAACGTGCGGAGCTGCCGGTCCCAGGACTCCTCGGCCAGCCGGACGCGCTCCAGGGTCTCGGCCACCCGCCGCTCCAGCGCGGCCCCCTTCGGCAGGCGCAGCTCGCCCACGAGCCGCAGGTACTCCCGCGCGGTGAGGTAGCGGTAGAAGCTCGGCGAGTCCGGCAGGAAGCCCAGCCCGCGGCGGGCCTCGACGCTGCCGAACGGCTGCCCGAGCACGGTGCCCGACCCGCGCGTGGGCCGCACGAGACCGAGCAGGATCTTGATCGTGGTGGTCTTTCCCGCCCCGTTCGGGCCCAGGAAGCCGAAGATCTCGCCGGCGTGCACGGCGAGGTCCAGCCCCACCAGGGCGGTCTTCGGGCGGCGCAGGAAGGGAGATCGGTACGTCTTGCCGACGTCCGAAAGCTGGATCAGCGGTTCCATGGCGGCATGCTCCCGGGTTCGCCCGGAAGATCGGCCGCCGGGAGGGCCTCGTTTAGCCTTCAGACCGGGCCCGAACCGGCCAGTGAGGCATAACACATAGCCAATCTTCCCTTGCCTCCATTGAATCTGACAACTATCGTGCGGCGGTCACCCTCTGGCTCCAAGCCAGATGGTGATCACGCTTCGCTCGCAATCCCGACTGGATTTCTCTCAGGAGGGGCCCATGAGAACGCCGCACCTCTCGGTCACCGCATTGCTGCTGGTCGGTCTCACCCAGCCGGCAGGCGGGGAGACCTTCTGCGACACCACCCCGAGCGTCGGGGGCTATGAGATCACGCTCAGCGGAAGCTCCTCGGACCCATGGGACAGCAAGGGGTCCCCGCTCAGCTCCCCGTACATCCGCACGCTGTACCTATGGGCGGTCACGTCACGACCCCCCGCAGCTCCGCCCGAGGACGGCGGCATCTCGGTCTTCGTCGGCCGCCTGGAGTCGGCGACCGGCGGCACGTCCGTTCTCGGCTTCTCGCCCGAAACAGGTGTCCTCAACGTCGCGAGCGCGCCGGAGGTCTCGCTCGCCATCACCGATGGGTGCACCGGCCGCGAGCTCCCGTTCGTGATGGGCTCATTCAGCGTGGTCGAGACCGCCACGGGCGCGACCTGGGCACTTGCCGAGACGGACTCGATCTTCCCTGGAACGCTCGGTCTGTTCGACTGCGTTACCGTTGACGGGGGCGGCGACCCGATCCTCATCACGGACGTGTCGTACCGAGGGTACTCCTCCACGGCGACCTGCCCCGCGGTCGCGGGTGGGCAGTACGGGGTCTCCCCGGCCCTCGACGTCTCATCTACATCCGACGGAGATCACTGGTTCGAGGGCTTCGCGGACGGAGAGGACGGTGAAGGTCCGAACAACGCGGTGAACGCCATCTGGGTGCGCTCCTTCGACGAGATCTTCGTTGGTGGCAGGTTCACGACTGCAGGCGATCCTCCCGTGACCGTCAACCACGTCGCCCGCTGGGACGGCGTCGACTCTTGGCAACCCCTCGGAAGTGGTTTCACGTTTTCGGTCCTTCCGGGTTTCTTGTGGGTGAGGGGCTGATGTAGGAGTCTCTTCCTCGAG
>CAYYFX010000094.1:0-1530 GCA_964471155.1 uncultured Gemmatimonadota bacterium
ATGCGGACGGGCGTCGTCCAGAACCGGTCCCCGTCCACGGATGCCCCCCGCATCCACAAAGCAACATCGTCGTCGAACGGGCCGAAGCTCTCGTCGATGGACCAGGTCGGCTCGCCGGAATCGCGGCGGGTGAGGACGCGATCGTCCGCCAGGATCTCCACCCACGCCACCGCGTGCATCGCGGCGGCGAGCGCCCGCACGCGGACCGGCGCGCCCGGCGCGGCCACGAGCGTCTCGCCGAAGGAGCGGTCGCCGGCGCGGAACTCCAGGTAGAAGCGCTCCCCGGAGCTGGCGTAGGCGCGCCCCGCGCGCAGCGCCTCCACCACGGCGGCCTCGTCCGTGCCATCCGCCCACACCGCGGTCATGCCGCCGGGGTAGGGGGCATCGCGGATCGGCGGCGGCCAGGGGTTGCCGGGCGTGCTCAGGTGCGTGTCGCTGAACGCGACGAACGCGAAGTCGAAGCCGCGGCGCAGCGCGTCCACCGCGGAACGGTCGGGGCGCGGATCCGAGGTGGGGCGGTAGCCGGATTCGTCCATCGCGCCGTGCCCGGAGTAGATCTCCACCGCGACATCGAACCCCGGGATCACCGAGTCCCAGTTCACGAACGGCGTGAGCTCCGACCCCGTGGGATGCGCGATCACGGAGATCGCCCCGGACCCGCGCAGCTCCTCCGCCAGATCCGCCGGCGTGGGCGCGGCCCGGTACGACACGTACCGCGTGGAGTCCCCGGGGAAGAGCACGACGCGGTGGCCGTGGTCGCGCGAGGACCACTCCCACCCGAGCAGCACGGCGAAGTCGGGTCGCCGCCACTTGCGCGCGAGATCCGCCACCGATTCCCAGGATCCCTCCTCCATGTCGAACCCGACGTCGAGGAACTGCTGGAAGTCGTGCTCGGAGACGCACAGGTAGTCCAGCCGCGCGATGTTGCGTCCGTAGAACAGGAAGTGCTCCGGCGGATGCGACCCGTCGCCGACGTCCGTGTGCCCGTGCGCGTCCCCCCACAGCAGCCGCCGCGCCGGCTCGCCCGCCCGCACGCGCAGCTCCTCCTCCGACGTGACCACGCGCACCGGCCCCGCGACGGCCGTGTCCGCGCCCGCCGTCACGGTGATCCGGTGCAATCCCGGCGTGCGGAACATGACCGCGCGCGTGACGTGCCCCTCCCCGGGGACGAACCCCCCGAGAGCGGTCATCGCGGGATCCGACGAGGCGATCTCCGGACTCCCGTTCCACGCCCCCGCCGGCAACCCGAGGCTGTCCAGCGGCGCGACATGCAACGTGACCGGCACCCCGACCTCCGCCACGGTCGGCAACACCGCGTGCATCCCGCCCCGCCGCGGCGCCCGCGTCTGCTCCGGCGTCCCGCACCCGGCCGCGAGAACGAGCGCGACCCCCAGCGCGGCCCCGGGGACGGCCCGGAATCGACGCGGAAGCGAACCGACAAGGGGACCGGCGAGGCGGGAACGACGTTCCAAGACCGACTCCGACCGCAAAGGACCGAGCACGAGCGCTCCCAGCCTATGCCTCCCCCCG
>CAYYFX010000094.1:1630-12889 GCA_964471155.1 uncultured Gemmatimonadota bacterium
CACGGAACGGGGAGCCCTCCCTCTCGCCGACCCCTCCGCGATTCGACTCGAGTTCAGGCTCCCCGACACCGGGCAGCGAATCTGTTGCGGGGGAGGCCCGGGCGATGTCCGGCGGGAAGTGGACCGCCCGGGGTGGCTCCCCCTCTCCGGTTCCTCCCCCGCGAGGGAGGAGCCGGAGGTCCCTCTAGAACGCCAGCCGCACCCCCGCTCTCGCGTACTCCCCGTCGGCGTCCACCCGCGCGCGCACCGGCACGCCGTCGATCTCCAGGTCCTTGTGCGGCTCGGACTGGTGCAGGCCGAGCTCGAACAGCAGGCCCACGCCCGGCGCGAGCATCGCCTCCACGCCCGTCGAGACCCCCGCGCTCAGTCCGTGGAACCACTCCGTGTCCTCGTACAGCACCACGCCGCCGCCGTCGGACTCCACGCTGCGGAAGTTCAGCCGCAGGAGGTCCCAGCCCAGGTGGCCGGCGAGGAACGGTGCGAACTGCCCGCGGCCCACCGGGAACTTCGCGCGGACCACCGCGCCCAGCGGCAGCAGATCCGTCGTCGTCCCGTCCGCCGCCACGATCTCCACCGGCAACGCGTACGGATCGTCCACGAACAGCACCGCACCCCGATCGTCCTCGCGGTGGAACCAGTCCATCGTCAGCCCGAGGTCCAGGTTCGGGACCGGCGTGATGCCCCACTCGGCGCCGAGGAAGAGCCCCCAGTCGCCGGTCTCGTCCAGCGTCCGCGCGCTCCCCGCGTCCATCCCGAGGCCGCCGATCTTGAACGCGGTGTAGGACTCCACCGCGGGGCCCCCGTACGACCGGCGCGGCGGCCGGTGCCGTCCGTGCGCGTACGCATCCGCGGCGACGAGGGCCAGGAGCGTTCCGGCGATCACAGCGAGCGTGGGCTTCATGGCCGCCTCCTTCGCGACGCCCGGCGATAGAGCAATGCGCGGGCCAATTCGCGAACCGGGCCGCAAGCGGCCTTCCGGCAATCGGTTACGGCGGCGGAGGATTCCGGCGCGTCCCGCGGCGGCGTGTCCTCGCGACCGCGCGTGTGGCGTCGAGACGACAACGCGCCCGGGACCGGGGTCCCGGGCGCGCTGCGTTCGGCGCGTCGCTCGCGCGGTCCGGCTACTTCGCGATGCCGCCCGCCATCTCCGCCTCGGCCAGGTGGTAGGGGAACTCGCGTCCGCGCGACGCCTGCACCGCGTCCCGGTAGTGCGCGCGCGCGGTCTCCGTGTCGGTGCGCGTCGCCCAGCCGAGGAAGAAGTGCATGTCGTTCTCGAACTCCGCGGACGACGACAGCGCCGTGCGGTAGTCCTTCTCCGCGATCACGCCGCTGAGGAAGTCCGCCGAGCGCAGGGCCGCCTTGCCGCTCGGGCCGACGCGTCCGCCGACGTCGTCCCGGATGCGCGCCCACGTGCGCGACGCGAGATCCTTCATCCCCAGCGCCGACATCGCCACGCCCTGCCACAGCTGCGCCGCCGCGTACTCGTTCGGATCCTCGGGCGGCACCTGGTCGAACGCGCCGATCGCGGCGCGCGCCTGCCCGCGGGCGAGCAGCACGCGGCCCAGCCAGTTGTTCACGGCGCCCTTGCCGAAGCCGAGATACGACGCGTCCGCGTCGAGCGACTCGAACCCGGTCTGCGCCTCGGCCAGCCGTCCCTCCTCGAAGTCGATGATCGCGTTCCACAGGTCGAGGTTGCGGGTCACGTCGCCGCCGGTCAGCTCGGCGCGTCCGGCCTCCGACGTGCGCCGCGCCCCGTCGTAGTCCGCGCGGGTGAGCGCGCGACGGATGTCCTCCACCCGGTCCGCCAGCGTCACGACGGGCGCGGGCTTCGACGCGGGCGCCGGATCGGGGATCGCGGGCGCGGGCGTGGCCGACGCGGTCACCGGGGCCGGGGCGGGCTTCGTGCTCGCCACGGCCGGTTCCCGGGCCGGCGCGGCGTTCCACTTCTCCACGAGGCGCTTCTCGGCCGGGCCGGCCGGCGCGAGCGCGAAGGCGCGTTGCATCGTCCCCGCGGCCTCCTTCGTTCGTCCGATCGCGGCCTGCGCGTTCGCGAGGCGGACCCACGCGTCGCGGTGCTTCGGATCCAGCTCGGTCGCGCGGCGCAGGCACGCCACGCCTTCCTCCGTGCCGGTGCGCGCGGCGCCGGCGAGATACTGCGCGAACGCGTCGTCCCGGGCGTCGGCCGGATACAGCTTGGCCGCGGCCACGCCCCGCCCGATCGCCAGCATCCAGTCCAGCCGCGCGAGCTGCATGTCGCGATCCCCGGGATGCGCCTCGAGGTACGTTCCGATCTCGTCCACCGCCGGCGCCACGCGACCCGCCGCCGCCAGCGCCTGGGCGAGGTCCTTGCGAGCCTCCACGTTCTTCGGGGATGCCTCGACGAACGCCGCCAGCGCCTTCACGGCGTCGTCCGGGCGCTTCGCCGCGGCGTGCGCGCGTCCGAGCAGGAGCAGGGCGCCGGGCTCGGCGGCGTCCAATGCCCGCGCCTTCTCCGCCTCCTGCACCGCCAGCTCGGGGCGACCCTGCGCGAGCCGCACGCGACCGAGGTCCAGGCGGATCGCCGCGTCCTCGGCGGCCAGCTCCGCCGCGCGCTCCAGGTGCACGGACGCCAGGTCCAGCTTGCGCGTCTCGAGGGCGGCGACGCCGAGCCCGTGGTGCGCGCGCACATCGTCGGGCTGCGCATCCAGCGCCGCCTCGAAGCGCGGGATCGCCTGGGCGGCGCGCCCGGCGGCGAGCTCGTCCCACGCGGCCTGCACCGGATCGTCCGGCGCGGTCGCCACGGCCGCGGGGTCCGCGGGCGGGACCGGAGCGGACGCGGTCTGCTTCTTGAACATCCCCGACCCCACGACGTACGCGCCGCCGAGGATCGCCAGACCGATGGCCACCAGGGCCGGAACGGGGATCGGCATCCGGCGCCGCTCGCGCTCGGGAGCCGCGTCCGGGCCGGCATCCGCCGATTCCATCCGGAGCGCGAACTCGGGCGAGGCCTCGGACTCCGCGGCCGCGGGCGCTTCGTGCACCAGCACGGTCTCCTCGGACGCCTCGAACGCCTCCTCCGCGCGGGCTCCGACGGGAAGCGACTCGTCGAACACGGGCTCGGGCTCGAACTCCGGCTCCGGCCGCGACGGCGCCGCGAATGCGGGCGGCGCGGGCGGGGCGGCGGCATCCGGGTGCGCCGCGGGCGTCGCCCACGTGACGGGCAGTCCGGCGACCTCGGGCGCGGGGAAGTCCGTTCGCTCGATCGACTCCTGCGGTTCGGGCGCGGCGCTGTGTCCCAGCGCCTCCGACTCCAGCGCGGCCAGCGCGCCTTCGATCTCCGCGGCCCAGACCGGATCGCCGTCCGAGCCGGTGTCATCCACGACGAGTTCGCGCATCGACGGATCCGGCAGCTCGTGCGCCGGCGCCGGAGCGTCGGCCGGACGGGGTTCGCGCACGACCGCGTCGTCCAGACGCGGCGCGGCGAGATCCGCGCTCGTCTGCTCCACGTGGCGGGAGTACGCGACGTCCGCCAGCTCGATCCACTCGGCCTGGCCCACCTCGCAGATCCGGGCGTCCTCGAGGATGGCGCCGGCGGCGACGCCCTCGAGGATGTGCATCATCGACATCGGGCCGAGAACCTGGCCGTCCGGGCTCTCGACGTAATAGAGGGTCTCGTCCATGGGGTCTCGGTCCGGCTGGAGGAGGACAAGCGTCCCCCGAGGGGGCGCAGGAATCCGTGGGGAAGATCGGGAGGGAGCGGGCGGAACTTGACCCGGAGGGGCCCCTACGGGGCCGCCGGCAGCGGCGGCAGGGGCGTCAGGTCCGCCGGGCGGAAGCGGGAGGTCCGGGTCTCGAGGATCCGGTCGCCGAAACCGGCCATTCCCAGCAGGAAGTCCAGAACGGCCCCGGGAAGGCCCTCGGAAGCCGCCGGGGCATCGGGGGGCGCCTCCGCGCGGCCCAGCTTGCCCTCGATCCACCCGTCCAGTTCGCGGAACTCGTCCAAGGTCAGGGGGCGGATGGCGACCTCCACCACGGCGAAGTACCGGGAGGTCTCGTCGAGGGCGCCGAACGGGTGGATGGGGAGGTCGCGGATCGCCAGCTCCGCGAGCAGGTCGTCCAGCGTCTCGAAGGGATCGAGACGGCGCCCGGGGCCCGGATACGCGAGCGTGTAGGACCGGTCCTGCGGATCCCAGCGGAGGCGGAAGCTCTCCACGCGCGAGTCCACGTGCTCGTCGAACCAGTGCCGCCGGTGGCGCCACAGGTCCACGGCGTACCGGACCGTGATGGGCAGGCCGCTGGCCACCGCGTTCCGGGTCTCCACGTCCAGCGGGTCCTCGAGGAGGACGCGGGCCACCACGTCGCCCCGGGACAGGCCGACCTCGCGGACCGTCAGCTCCGCGGCGGCGGCCCGGCCCCCGAGTGCCGGCGCAAGCAGGCACAGGAGCGCGAGCAGCTCCCGGCGGAGGCGGCGCAGCGATTCCATGGTCCTCTCGCGCGGAAGGGAGGTCCGGCGGCGCAGGATACACGGTGCCGCCCGGTTTGCCGACCGCGCCGCAGCGCGGTCCCGGGCGGCGGGGCCGGCGATGGACGCGCCGCCGGGCGGGGTCCCATACTGGACGGGAACCGGACCCGGCGCGCTTCTCGGTTTCTTCATCATCGCTTCACGGGTTCCGCCGGGGGTCGGCCGGACTCTCCCTCTCGAACCCTGGAGAAGGCGGACCACCCCGGCCGAGGAGAAGACCGCATGAGCCGGCGCAGCATCCTGGTCGTCGAGGACGAACCGGATATCGCCGAGGTCATCCAGTACAACCTGTCACGCGAGGGCTACCGGGTCGACATCGTCGGCGACGGCGAGCGCGCGCTGGAGCGCATCGTCCGCGACGCGCCGGACCTCGTGCTGCTCGACCTGATGCTCCCGGGGCTCGACGGCCTGGAGCTGTGCCGCCGCATGAAGGAGGACCCGGTCACGCGGCCGATCCCCGTGATCATGGTGACGGCGAAGGGCGAGGAGTCCGAGGTCGTCCTGGGGCTCGGCGTGGGCGCGGACGACTACGTCGCGAAGCCGTTCAGCCCGCGCGAGCTGACCGCCCGCGTGCGGGCGGTGCTGCGACGCGGGCCGCTGAACCGCGAGGTGGGGAAGCGGGACCGCGTGACGCGGGGCGGCCTCGTGGTGGACGCCGTCAAGCACGAGGTCCGCGTGGGCGGCGAGCGCGTGAAGTTCACCGCGACGGAGTTCCGGCTGCTGCACTTCCTGGCCACGCACCCCGGTCGCGCCTTCAGCCGGGACGAGCTGCTGAGCCGCGTGATCGGGGAGCACGCCACCGTGACCGACCGGAACATCGACGTCCACATCCGCATGATCCGCCACAAGCTCGGCGAGCACCGGGAGCTGGTGGAGACGGTGCGGGGCGTCGGCTACCGTTTCCGGGAAGAGGAGTGATACCCTTCCCCGGATGCGAGGCTCCCGACTCTTCTGGAAGGTCTACGGCGCCTGTCTCGCGCTGATCCTCGTCGCCACCGGCACGGTGGCGGTGACCCTCGGCCGGTGGGTCGAGCGCGAGTCCCTCGCGCGTTTCGAGGAACGCCTGGAGCTGGCCGCGGTCCTCGCGCGGGAGCTGGTGGGCGCGGGGGGCGCGCCGGAGCGGCTGCCCGATCTCGTCGCGCGGATCCGGGAGCAGACCGGTGTCCCGGTGATGGTCCTGCGGCCGGACGGGACCGTGCTGGCCGACTCCGGGGACGATCCGCTCGACGGCGCGGGGTACGCGCAGCGCCCCGAGGTGCGCGCGGCGCTCCGCACCGGTCGCGGCACCGACACGCGCATCGGGCAGGGATTCGGCGTGGAGACGATGTACGTCGCCCTCGCCGTGCCGGGCGGCGGCGACGCGGCCCTCGTCCGGACGGCCCTGCCGCTGGCGGAGCTGAACCGGAGCCGCGCCGAGCTGCGGCGCGCCGCCGCCATCGGCGTGGCGCTCGCGTCCCTCCTGGGGCTGCTGCTCAGCGTCTTCCTCTCGCGCGGCTTCGCGCGCCCGCTCGTCGAGATGGCGCAGACGGCCCGGCGCGTGGCGGCGGGCGACTTCGGCGTGCGCTTGCAGGTGGAGCGGGAGGACGAGGTCGGCGCGCTCGCGCGCTCGTTCAACCTGATGGCGTCGCAGCTCAGCGAGCGCATCGACAGCCTCACCGAGGACCGCAACAAGCTGCAGGCGATCCTCGCCGCGATGGCAGAGGGTGTCGTGGCGGTGGACGACGAGGAGCGCGTGCTGCACCTCAACGCGGTGGCCGCGCGCATCCTCGCCACGGACGGCGAGGCCGCCCCCGGGAAGCCCTTCCGCTCGGTCTGCCGGGTGGGCGAGGTGGCGGACGCGTTGACCGAGGCGCTGCGCACCGGCGTGGGCCGCAACCGGGAGCTGCTGCTGTCGGCCTTCCCGAAGGACCGCGTCCTGGAGATCCAGACCGGGCCGATCCCCGGCGACACGCCGGCCTCGCCCGCCGGAGCCGTCGTCGTGCTGCACGACGTGACCGAGCTGCGGCGGCTGGAGGCGGTCCGCCGGGACTTCGTGGCGAACGTGTCGCACGAGCTGAAGACGCCGCTCACCACCGTGCGCGCGGTGGTGGAGACGCTGCTGGACGACGACGCGATGCCGGAGGAGACCCGGACCCGCTTCCTGCACAAGCTGGACGACCAGTCGCGCCGACTGGTCCGCATCGTGACGGACCTGCTGACGCTGTCCCGCGTGGAGTCGCGGCGCGACGAGATCGAGCGGGACCCGATGGACCTGCGCGTCCCGGTGGGCGAGTCCGTGCGTGCCCTCTCCGGGCTGGCGGACGAGCGGAAGGTCCGGCTGTCCGCCCGTCTGCCGGAGCGCGAGGTCGTCGTGCGCGGCGACCGGGCCTCCCTGCGCCTCGTGGTCGACAACCTCGTGGACAACGCGCTGAAGTACACGCCCGCGGGCGGCGCCGTGGACGTGGAGCTTCGCGCGGACTCGGACTGGGCCACGCTGGAAGTGCGGGACACGGGGATCGGCATCGACCCCCGGCACCGCAACCGCCTGTTCGAGCGGTTCTACCGCGTGGACAAGGCCCGGTCCCGGGAGCTCGGCGGGACCGGGCTCGGTCTGGCGATCGTGAAGCACGCGGCGTCGGCCCACGACGGCGACGTGGGCTTCGACAGCGTTCCCGGGGAGGGCTCCACCTTCCGGGTCCGCATCCCGCTGGCCGGATCCCCGGTCCCGGCGCCGGCGCCGCGCGCGGCCGCCTGAAGCGGGGCCCGCCGGGGACTTCATCCGCCCTTCACGGGATCTTCACGGACAAGCGGTATCCAGGGTGGCTACACCGCGTGAATGCGCCCCTGGCCGCCGTTTTCCCGAGTGCCGGTCCCCCGAAGCGGGGCCGTGCGGAGGTCCTCATGAAGAAGTTGATGCCCATCGCCCAGGCCGTCCTCGTCAGCGGGGTCGTCTGCGGGTGCGCGCTCGCGGCCGGCAAGCTGACCGGCGCGGTCCGGGTCGACGGTTCGAGCACCGTGTTCCCGATCACGGAGGCCGTGGCGGAGGAGTTCCGCACGGTGGCTCCCAAGGTCCAGGTGACCGTGGGTGTCTCCGGCACCGGCGGCGGCTTCAAGAAGTTCGTGCTGGGCGAGACGGACATCAACGACGCGTCGCGCCCGATCCAGGAGAAGGAGCGCACGCAGGCGAAGGAGAAGGGCATCGAGTTCGTCGAGCTGCCCGTGGCGTTCGACGGCCTCACCGTGGTGGTGAACCCGGAGAACGCCTTCGTGGACAAGCTCACGGTGGCGGAGCTGAACGCGATCTGGAAGCCGGAGAGCACCGTGAAGCTCTGGTCGGAGGTGCGCCCCGGCTGGCCGGCGGAGAAGATCTCCCTGTACGGCCCCGGCCACGACTCCGGCACCTTCGACTACTTCACCGAGGTGGTGAACGGCAAGTCCAAGGCGTGTCGCGCGGATTTCACGGCCAGCGAGGACGACAACGTGCTCGTGCAGGGCGTGGCGGGCGACCCGCACGCTCTCGGGTTCTTCGGGTTCGCGTACTTCCTGGAGAACAAGGACAAGCTGCGCGCCGTGCCGATCGACAACGGGAGCGGCCCGGTGTCCCCCACGATGACGACGATCGCGGACGGCTCGTACTCGCCGCTGTCGCGGCCCGTGTTCATCTACGTCACGCGGAAGGCGGCGGACCGGCCCGAGGTGGACGCTTTCGTGGACTTCTACCTGGAGAACGCGCCCGCGCTCGTGAAGGAAGTGGGGTACGTGCCGCTCCCGGCGGACCTGTACGCGACGATCACCGGGCGCTGGGACGCGCGCACGACCGGCACCATCTTCCACGGCGTCCACGAGGGGCTGCCGCTCGCGGAGCTGATGAAGGGCCCGGCCCAGACGTGAGCAGCGGCACGTTGACCGCGGCCCGGGTCCACGCGGGGATGCGCCGGCTCACGCGCCGGCGGTGGGACTGGCGGGAGGCCGGCGTCCGCTGGGCGCTGGTCTTCTGCACGCTGGTCTCCGTCGTGACCACCGCGGGGATCATCCTCGTCCTGGCGAAGGAGACGTCCTCCTTCGTCCAGGACGTGCTCCCGTGGGACTTCCTGTTCGGGACCCGGTGGACGCCGCTGCTCGAGCCGCGGTCGTTCGGCGTGCTGCCTCTCGTGGCGGGAACCGCGCTCGTCGTCGTGGGCGCGGGGCTCGTGGCGCTGCCGATCGGGCTGGCCACGGGGATCTACCTCTCGGAGTACGCGAGCGCCCGCTTCCGGGCGATCGCGAAGCCGGTCCTCGAGATCCTGGCCGGCATCCCCACGGTCGTGTACGGGTACTTCGCGCTCACGTCCGTGACGCCGCTGCTCGCGGCCGTGTTCCCGCAGGTGGAGGTGTTCAATGCCGCCTCGGGCGCCATCGTCGTCGGCATCATGATCCTGCCCATGGTGGCCACGCTGTGCGAGGACGCCCTCTCGGCCGTTCCCGAGTCCATGCGGCAGGCGGGCTTCGCGCTCGGCGCCACCCGCGGCGAGGTGGCGCGGCAGATCGTCGTGCCGGGCGCCGCGTCGGGGATCGCCGCCTCGTTCGTGCTCGCGCTCTCCCGCGCGCTCGGCGAGACGATGGCGGTCACGCTGGCGTCCGGCGCCACGCCGAAGATGACGCTGAACCCGTTCGAGAGCATCCAGACCATGACGGCGTACATCGTGCAGGTGAGCCTGGGCGACACGCCGGCGGGAACGGTGGAGTACCGCACGATCTTCGCCGTCGGTTCGCTCCTGTTCGCGATCACGCTGGTGATGAACGCGTTCGCGCACCTCGTCCTGCGGCGCTGGCGGCGGGTGGCGGAATGAGCAGCCTCCGCCGCGCCGACCCGAACCGGATCCGCCGTCGCCGCGAGGCGGAGATGTTCCGGCTGCTGTGCGGGGCGATGACCGCGGTGAGCCTGGTCCTGCTGGCGGTCCTGCTCGTGCGCCTCGGGCGCGAGGGGCTGCCGTGGCTGGACCTGCAGTTCCTGCTGAGCGCGCCCAGCCGCTTCGCCGCGAAGGCCGGCATCCTGCCGGCGCTGGCCGGGAGCGCGTGGGTCGTGGCGCTGACCGCGCTCATCTCCATCCCGGTCGGCGTCGCGACCGCGGTCTACCTCGAGGAGTACGCGCGGCGGAACCGCGCCACGGAGATCCTGGAGATCAACCTGGCGAACCTGGCCGGCGTGCCGTCCATCATCTACGGCATCCTCGGGCTCGCGCTGTTCGTCCGCGGGTTGATGCTCGGGCAGTCCGTGCTGTCCGGCGCGCTGACCATGAGCCTGCTCGTGCTGCCGGTGATCGTGGTGGCGTCGCGCGAGGCCATCCGGTCCGTGCCGCTCACGTTCCGGCACGCGGCCTTCGCGCTCGGGGCGTCGCGCTGGGAGACGGTGCGGCACCACGTGCTGCCCGCGGCGCTGCCGGGCATCCTGACCGGGATCATCCTGTCGCTGTCCCGGGCCATCGGGGAGTCCGCGCCGCTCATCCTGGTGGGCGCGGTGGGGTACATCGCGTTCACCCCGGAGACCCCGATGGACCAGTTCACGGTCCTGCCCATCCAGATCTTCAACTGGACATCCCGGCCCCAGGCGGATTTTCATGGCATCGCCGCGGCCGGGATCCTCGTCCTGCTCGCCACCCTTCTCGTGATGAACGCGGCGGCCGTGCTGATCCGCCAGCGGGCGCGGAGGAACCGGCCATGGTAGCGGTCCCGAAGTCGCTGCAACCCGCCGTCGCCGTGGGGCGGGGGGCGCCCGTAACCGACGGGGAGAGCCGGATGGCGGATCAGGAGGAACGGCCCACGGTCCTGGAGGCGCGGACCGTCTCCATCGCGTACGGCCCGAAGGTGGCCGTCCGCGAGGTCTCCGTGACGTTCCCGGAGAACCGGATCACCGCCATCATCGGCCCGTCCGGGTGCGGCAAGAGCACGCTGCTGCGCGCGTTCAACCGCATGAACGAGCTGTTGCCGGACGTGCGCACGGACGGCGCCTTCCTGTACCGCGGGGAGGACCTGTACGCGCCGGACGTGGACCCGGCCGAGGTGCGCCGCCGGATCGGCATGGTGTTCCAGAAGCCGAACCCCTTCCCGCGCTCCATCTGGGACAACGTGGCCTGGGGGCCGCGCATCAACGGCCTCGTGTCCCGCGCGGAGATGCCGGAACGCGTGGAACGTTCGCTGCGGCAGGCGGGTTTGTGGGACGAGGTGAAGGACCGGCTGGAGGACAACGGGTTCTCGCTCTCCGGCGGGCAGCAGCAGCGGCTGTGCATCGCGCGGACCCTGGCCATGGAGCCGGACGTGGTGCTCCTGGATGAGCCCTGCTCCGCGCTGGATCCGGTGTCCACCTCGCGGATCGAGGACCTGCTGTTCGAGCTGAAGGAGAAGTACACGATCATCATCGTCACGCACAACATGCAGCAGGCGGCGCGGGTGTCGGACTACACCGCGTTCCTGGACACCGGGCGTCTCGTCGAGTACGGTGAAACCCAGCAGGTTTTCACGCGTCCGGCGAACAAGCGGACGGAAGACTACGTGACGGGGCGGTTCGGGTAGAGGCGGAGGAGCGCATCCTTGAAGCACCTGCAGCGGGATCTCGAGAAGCTCACGCGGGAAGTGCTGGCCATGGGCGGGCTGGTGGAGGATGCCACCGCGCGCGCCATGGAGGCGCTCCTGGACCGGAACGCCAGCCTCGCGCAGCGCGTCATCGAGGGGGACCGCGCCATCGATCTCAAGGAGATCGAGGTGGAGGAGGAGTGCCTCAAGCTCCTCGCGCTGCACCAGCC
>CAYYFX010000094.1:12989-15190 GCA_964471155.1 uncultured Gemmatimonadota bacterium
ACCGTGTGGTACCTCAGCCGCAGCGACGAGGCGCCGCACTTCGTCACGGGCCCGCTGCCGGACGGGCCGGGCGCGCTCTACTTGTGGCTGATCTGTTCGGAGGCGGGCGTGGCCGAGGCGGAGTTCTCGCTGGCCGCGGTCGGGATGGCGGTCACCGGCTACACGCCGCTCAACGGGACGACGGCGGAGGCGGCGCTCCCGGACCTGCGCGTGGCGGCGGCGGACTGCCCCACCGGGCCGCTGCTCTTCGGGCGCATCGACGTGGTCGTGGGCGGAACCACCGCGGCGGGGGAGCCGGCGCGGGAGCCGTGGGGGCGCGTGAAGGCGTCGTACCGGGGGCGGTGATCCGGAGCGGCCTCAGAACATGCGATGGATGCGCGCGGACACGAAGAGGTCGTCCGCGGCATCGCGCCGATCCATCTTGCGCGCGATGTTGATGCGGAAGTTCGAGTCCGCGTCCTGGAAGCCGATGCCGGCGTCCACCTTCAGGTCGAACTCCGCGTCCTTCTCCACCCAGGCGTCGCCCACGTCCGTGAACACCGCGGCCTGGAAGTCCTTGAAGAGGTCCATGCGCAGCTCCGCGTTGCCGAGCGCCATGCGGTCCCCGGCGAGGGACTTGAACTGCGTGGCGCGCAGCGTGCCCACGCCGCCGAGGTGGAACCGTTCCTGCACGGGCACGGCGTCGAAGCCCTCGAGGGGGACGCCCTCCACGACGCGGCGGCCGTCGTGGATCAACCCGGCGAGCACGCGGATGTCGAACTCGTGCCGCGGGGAGAGCTTCGCGTAGCGGCGCACGTCCACCGTGCCGCGCTGGAACCGGAAGTCCCCGCCGAGGCGACCGCCCGCCCACTCCCAGGTGGTGCGCGCGAGCCAGCCGAACGCGGGGTCGTCGGGGTCGTCGCGCGTGTCCAGCGTCCACGACGTGCCGATCGTGCGCAGCACGCCGTCGTCCACCGGCGCGTTGATCCGCATGCGCTTGTCGCCGTTGAAGATGCCCCAGTCCGTGGTCTTGGCGACGGAGCGATGGTCCTCGTCGCGCCAGCGGGTCTCGATCTCCACGGACTCGCCGCTGCGGATGCGGAGCAGCGCGTCGTAGCCCTCGGCCTCGTGGTAGTCGCGCCAGTCCTCGCGGAAGAAGAGCGCCACGAGGGAGTTCTCCAGGTCGCCCATGCGGAAGGCGTCGGGCGTGGCGTTGCGGCGGTAGGCGCCCGCGCCGATCTCCAGCGCGCCCTCCGCGAAGAGCGGCTGCGTGACGCCCGCGTCGTACAGCCAGCGGTCCCGGCCGAAGGAGCGGCCGCCCTGCACGCGCAGCGCGGGGAGGAGCTCCGCGCGGTTCTCGTACGCGACGCCGGCGGCGAGCAGGACCTGGTTCACGCGGTCGTAGGTCACGTCCAGGAGGAAGTCCGCGTCGTGGACGTGGTGCGGCTCGGGGAGGACCACGTCGCCGCGGCGCACGTGGACCAGGGAGGTCTCGCCGAGATCCAGGCCGCCGGGGGACTCCGGAACGTCCAGCACGGGGTTGTCCGGATCGCGGATCCACGCGCCGTCCACCACGAAGAGGTACGGCCAGCGCCCGGAGTCCAGGTTCACGGTGGCGCTCCACACGCCGCGGCGGCCGCGACGCAGGCGGTCCGCGTGCGGGTCCCAGCCGTTGAACGCGCCCACCACCGAGACCTCGCGGGCATCCGGGGCGGCGAGGCGGAAGAGCACGCCGCCCCAGCCCATGACCGGGGCGTAGCGGCCGCCGCGCACGTCGCTCAGCGGGGCCGGCGGGTCCGGCGTGTCCCGCAGCGCGGCCGGCGCCGGGGCGGCGACGGACAGCGCGAGGGCCGCGAGGGCCAGGGCACGGCGGGCCGGCATGGGGAAACCTCCGCGGCGGGGAGTCGGCCGTGGAAAGAGCAAGGGGCAGGCCAGCCGGGTGTGGCCGGGAGACCACGGTTCATGGGCCTCCCGGGGCGGTTCCGGGGCCGGGGCGTGTCGCTTCGTCCCGGTCCCCCGCGTCAATCCGACACGTCCGGGTCGTCGCCGGCGTCGTCGTCCGGGCCGCCCTCCCCGGCCTTCGCCAAGCCCAGCCGCCGCATCTTGCGGTGGAGGTTCGCGCGGTCCAGGCCAAGCCGGCGGGCGGCCTCGCTCACCACGCCGTGGGAGGCGTCCAGGGCGCGGGCGATGGCGCGCTTCTCGGTCTCCTCCAGCAGCTCGCG
>CAYYFX010000095.1:0-15120 GCA_964471155.1 uncultured Gemmatimonadota bacterium
GCTCGCCGCCGCGACCTCGCGACCGCACCCCACCGCTCCCGGGACGGGACGGGTACGCGCGCTCGGAGCCCCTTCATCGCCTTGCCGATCGCGCGACCCTGCGGCTCTCCCGCTACTCCAGACTCCACTCCACCGTGGTCACGACGCGCAGCGTCTTCTCGAGCTGGCTGTCCTCGCCGATTCCCGGCGCGCGGTCGCGCGGCAGGATCTCGAACACGCCCTGCGACGCGCGGCGGATGTCGCCCAGTTTCGAGCCGGAGTCCTGCGCGAACTTGTCGGCGGCCTCGCGGGCGTTGCGCGTGGCTTCGGCGATCATGTCCGGCTTGTGGTCGTTCAGCTTCGTGAAGAGGTAGGTGGGGCCGCCGGACCAGCCGCCGCTGGAGGAGAGGACCACGCCCGCGTCCACCAGCTCGCCCACCTTCTGGCTGGCGGCGCGGATCTTCTCCGCGTCGTTCGAGCGGACCATGACGGTCTGGGTGATGGTGAAGCGGCTCTGCACGTTGCCGCCGCCCCAGTTCTGGGCGAGGCGGTCCTCCACGGCCAGCCCCTGCAGCTCGATGGCGGAGGAGTCGATGCCCTGCCGCGCCAGGAACTCCAGGATGGCCTTCCGGCTGGTCTCGATCTTCGCCTGCGCGCGGCCGAGGTCGTCGTCCGTGGCGATGTAGCGCAGCGGCCAGAGCGCCGTGTCCGACGTGACGTCGCGCTCCACCACGCCCTTCACGGTGACGTACTGGTCCGCCCTGCGGCCCTCCGAGAAGCCGCGCCCGATCAGGAATCCCGCCACGATGATGCCGACCGCCAGGAACAGCGCGCCGCCGTGATCCGCCCTCTCCGCCATGGCAATCTCCCTCCGACTCCGTCAGACTGGCCGCCATTCTAGTCATGGAACGCGGCGGAGGCCACGGGCGAACGGAGGGCGCGCATGGCAGGCGGGAACAGCATCCGGGGACGGACCATCCTCCTCACCGGAGCGAACGGCTTCGTGGGCACGCGGCTGGCCGCGCGGCTCCTGGACGAAGGCGCGAAGGTCCGCGCGATGGTCCGGCGTGCCGGGTCGCTGGACCCGCGCGTGTCCGGCCGGGCGGAGGAGCACGTGGGGGACTTCGCGGACGCTGCGGCCGCCCAGGCCGCGGCGGCCGGCGCCGACATCGTCGTCCACAACGCCGCCACGGGCGGCTCGGACGAGGCGGTCGCGCGGCAGGTGAACGCGGAGGGGACGCGCACGCTGCTCGCGGCAGCCCGCGCCGCCGGCGTGCCGCGCTGGGTGCAGATCTCCACGGTGGGCGTGTACGACCTCGCGTCGAACCCGGACCTCGTGAACGAGGACGCGCCGCTGAAGACCGGCGGCGACCCCTACGGCTGGACGAAGGCGGAAGGCGACCGCGCGGTGTTCGCCGCCATCCGGGACGGCCTCGCCGCCACGATCCTCCGCCCCACCGCCATCCTCGGCGCGCACGCCACGTCCACGTGGGCGGTGCGCATCCCGGAGCGCATCCGCGACGGCAAGTGGCCGCTCCTGGACGACGGCGCGAACTCCTGGTCCTGGGTCCACGTGGACAACCTGGCCGACGCGCTCCTCCACGTGCTGGCGGACGACCGCTCCGTCGGCCACGCCTACAACGTGGTGGACGGCCACGCCGCGTGGCGCGACTACGTGGCCGACGTGCGCCGCTGGTTCCCCGGCTGCCCCGAGCCGCCGCGGCGGGCGCGGGCGGAGCTGTCCCCGGGGCAGTACTGGACGGGGAAATGGGACACGTCGCGGCTGCGCGCGTTGGGCTGGGCGCCGCGGCGGAGCTACGCCGAGGGGATGGCGGAGGGGGAGGCTTGGTGGAAGGGACGAACTACTCAACGCATTGAGTAAATTTACTCAGTACGTTGAGTAATCCGTCAGCGCTCCTCCGCCGGCACCGTCTCCGCACGCACGTGCCGGATCTCTTCCATCCAGCTCTCCTTGCCGTCCTGGTACCACGTCCACTGCGACGTGAACGACCCG
Source organism: uncultured Gemmatimonadota bacterium (assembly GCA_964471155.1). Taxonomy (GTDB): domain Bacteria; phylum ARS69; class ARS69; order ARS69; family ARS69; genus CAYYFX01. Next base: position 1,994 of record CAYYFX010000095.1, read on the forward strand.
TCGTCCGCGAAGCGGAAGACCACCTTGTCCATGTGGCCCTTGTCGCGGCTCGGTAGGTTCGTTCCGTCCAGGAACTCGAATGTCATCTCGGACGCATCCTCGTTCGCGGCGGTCAGCACCAGCCGCGGCTGGTTCTTCGCCACGCAGTAGTGCGTGAGGAGGAGGCGGTCGCCGTCCGGGTGGACGAGGGTGACCATGGTCTCGTCCGGGTGGGCGTCGAAGGAGACCTCCAGCACGGCGGAGCCGCCGGCGATGGACTTGTACGTGATCTCCTCGGTCCAGCCCTTCGTGCTGCGGCCGACCCAGGCGCCCGTGAGGGCGCGGAAGCGCTCGAAGGCCACGGGCGTGCGCTCCGGGGGCGCGGGGACGGGGGCGGCGAAGGCGGGGCTGGTGATCGCCAACAGCAGGGTGAGTGCGACAGGTCGGACCATGGGGAACCTCCGTCTGGGATTCAGGGGGGCAACCGAAGACGCCCCGGGGATCGCGGGATCGACACTTCCCGGGGGAACGGCCGTTCAGCCGTCGTTTCCTCGCCCAACCCTCCAAGTGGTTCCAAGTAGTGGGCCCCTGGTTCCAACTGGGCGGGCCCAGGCTCCAACTGCGATGAACTACGTCCGGCTAGGCCGGCGCCACCAGCCGCATGATCTGCCCGCAGATCCAGGCGCCATACGTCCCCAGGACGTACCCCAGCACGGCCAGCAGCACGCCCACCGGCGCCAGCGACGGGTGGAACGCCGACGCCACCACCGGCGCGGAGGCCGCGCCCCCGATGTTGGCCTGGCTGGCCACCGCGAAGTAGAAGACCGGCGCGCGGATGGCCCGCGCCACGATCGCCAGGAGCGCCCCGTGGAACACGATCCACACGCCGCCCAGCGCGAAGAGCCACGGCCGCTCCAGCACGGCGCTGATGTCCATGCCCATGCCGATCGTGGCGATGAGCACGTACAGCAGCACCGACCCCAGCTTCGACGCTCCGGCGCCCTCCAGCCGCCGCGCCGGCGTGAACGACAGCGCCAGCCCGCCCGTGGTGGCCAGCACGATGAGCCAGAAGAACGTGCTGGTGAGGCTGAACCGGTCGAGGTGCGGCGCGGTGCGCGCGATCCACGGCCCCAGCGCGTCCGCCACGAGATGCGAAGCCCCGGTGATCCCGAACGCGACGGCCACGATGGAGATCAGCTCCGGCAGGGATGCCGCCCGCACGTGCTCCGCCTCGAATCGCTCCACGCGCGCCTGCAGCTCCTTCAGGGCGGAGGTGTCGGCGCCGTTGCGCGCGTCGATGCGGGTGGATTCCCCGGCGAGCCACAGGAGGAACGCCATCCACACGTTCGCCACGAGCACGTCCACGGCCACCATCGCCGAGAACACGGAGTCCGAGACCTCGAAGACCTCCTTCATGGCGGTCTGGTTCGCGCTCCCGCCGATCCAGCTTCCGGCCACGGTGGTGAGGCCGCGCCAGACGGCGTCCGCGCCGTGCCCGCCCACGGACTCCGGGTGGATCCACGCGAAGAGCCAGAGCGCGAGCGGGCCGCCGAGCACGACGCCCGTGGACCCGGTGAGGAACAGGATGAGCGCCTTCGGCCCGAGTCGCAGGATGGCCGGCACGTCCACGGACAGCGTGAGCAGCACGATGGTGGCCGGCAGCAGGTACCGCGACGCCACGAAGTACAGCCGGGACTGCTCCGGGTCCACGATGCCGAACGTGTTGTAGAGCGACGGGATGAAGTAGCAGAGCAGCAGCGCCGGCACGAACCGGTAGAACCGCGCGAACAGAGGATGCGTGCTGCGCGACGTGCGGAAGACGATGCCCAGCGTCGACGCCAGGAGGCCGAGGACCGCGGCGTCGTTCGTGAGGAACGCGGTGGATTCGTTCATCGCGCCGCCGCGCGGAGGATCTTCACCGTGGTGACGAGCTGCCCGAGGTGGCGCGCGGAGTGCTCCGCCCCGTGGTACAGGAGCCCGAGCACGGTGGATGGGAGCGCCGCCCGCCCCACCGTCCGCGGCGCCGCGAGCTGCGCGTCCGGTGTGGCGCGGAGCTGCTCCAGCGCGTGATCCACCGCGACCTCCACGCGGTGCACCAGCTCCTCGGCGGTACGGTCCCGCCGGACGCCGGTCTTTTCCTCATCGAGGGCGGCGCGCTGGGCGTCCGAGAGCGCCTCGCCGCGCGCGTACGTGAACAGCCGCTCCATGGCGCCCGCCATGTGGAACAGGTGGAACGCTGGCGTGGCGGCGCCGCCGGGGGAGGCGTGCAGCGTGGCGGCATCCAGGCCGGCGGCCACGGCGCGGACCTCCTCGCGCACCTGGAGCAGCGCGTGGGCGGCGGGCTGGAGGTGGGGAGAGACCCGCGGGACGGGACCGCGCAGCCAGACCTCGACGTGGGAATTCGCCACGGTGCCCTCCGGGTTCGCGAGGATCCCTGCGATCCTGCCCGAAGCGCGGTTGGTGGGCAAGGAGCGCCCGATTGTCGTCGGCCGCCCCCGACCCTTGACGGCCCCGCGTCCGGGATCTAGACTTCCATCGATTGATGGATCGATTCGAGAGGTCCGTATGGCAAGGCCGACGAAACCGCCCGTGATCAAGACCCTGCCCGCACAGTACGCCCGCACGCAGTTCGGTCAGGTCCTCGACCTCGTCCAGGAGGGAAAGGCGCGTTTCGTGGTGGAGCGGAACGGCAAGCCCATCGGCGCCATCGTGTCCATGGAGGACCTGTACGAGCTGCTGGAGAAGCTGCTGCCCGCCTCCCGGGGCCTCGCCGCGTTGCAGGCGCATTCCCGTAGACGCGGCCTCGACCTCCTCGCCCTGGACGACGTCAACAAGGAGATCGGGGAAGCCCGTACGGCCGCCCGCCGCAAGCGGAAGAGCGCCTGACGTCCGTGCGCGTGCGTTTCCGGACGGCGCGCCGCTGGTATCATGCGCCCGTCCTCCGGGAGCGCTTCGATGACCGTCCGGCACACGGAACTCCGCTTCTCCACCCGCGGCAACGGGGAGATGCACGACGTCACCGACGGCGTGGCCGAGTCCGTTCGGCAGTCCGGCGTCACGGACGGCACCGTGACCATCTTCGTTCCCGGATCCACCGCCGGCATCACCACGATCGAGTTCGAGCCGGGCCTGCGGCAGGACTTCCCGGCCGCGATGGAGCGCCTCGCCCCGCGCGACCTCCCGTACGAACACGACCGCACGTGGCACGACGGCAACGGCCACTCCCACGTGCGCGCCAGCATGATCGGGCCGTCAGTGACCGTGCCGGTGGCCGCCGGCCGGCTGCTCCTCGGGACGTGGCAGCAGGTCGTGCTGGTGGACTTCGACAATCGCGCCCGGGAGCGACGCGTTGTCGTGACCATCGTGGGGCAATAGCGATCCAGCGGTTGATTTGCAGAACGTCGAGGCGTAGCGTTGTCAACTCGACGGGGATGAAATCGTCCCTGGGTGGAACAAGGCTCACGGTTGGCAGTTGCGATTGGAGATGCCATGAAGTCCTCGACCTTCGCCCTGCGCACGGTGTTGGCGGCCGTCGCGGTGGCTACGTCGGTCGTGCCCGTACTGTCCCTGCCGAAACCAGTTCCCGTTGCCCTGGAAGGTTCCGGCCCAGGAGCCCTCGACGGCTGGAACTCCTCGTCGACATGTTCAGTGTACTACTACGATCCGTGCTCGTCGTTCAACTGGTACTGGTCACCGCAGCACGTCGGAGACACGTTCGGCGTGGTCTTCGACTCCTGCGGACCCGAAGAGCAGCTCTCCGGCGTATGGACGTTTGACAGACATACCGTGCCCGCCGGCTGGGGTTACACGGGCGTGATCTCCGTCCACGCGGTAGATGAGAACGACGCACCCGCGGGACCGACCCTCGCTTCTGCCCCGTTCCTCGCGGATGGCGGTTGGAATTACTTCCCGCTGTCGACACGGGTGCCGCCTCGCTTCGTCGTCACAGCGCGCTACGACGGCGGGATCAACCGCGGTCCCTACATCACGACCGACCGGCCCGTGTGCATCGACCATCCCGAACCGCACTCGTTCTATTTCGGAACGCCGGATGCACCTCTATCCCCTGGCGAGCCGTTTTGGGCAGCGGGGTACACGGAGTTGTTCTATCGGGCCGAGATGAACAGGCCGACGGCGCTTGAGACCTCCACCTGGGGCAACGTGAAGAGCCTGTACCGGTAGTCCGGGTCGCTCACCCGAGACCGCATCGCCGGCCTTGATCCGGCCCCCGCGAGACTCGTAGTCTCGACCGGCCCTTTACCCCCTCATCCCGAGGAAGCCCCCCATGCGCCTCCCCTGTGTCCGCATCCGTGTCGCTGTCGCCTCCCTCGCCCTGCTCGGCGCCCTCGCCTCGACCGCCCCGGCCGGCCCTCCAGGCGCCGTGGGCGACCTCTACGTCACGAACGACTTCGACAACATGACCCGCCAGTACGACGGCACGTCGGGCGCCCTCGTGGGATCGATGTACAACAGCGCCGGCGCGTCGGGGCAGATGGCCATCCACTACGGGGACACGAACAACCGCGTGCTGATCGGCCACATCTCCGGCGGCGTGGAGGAGTACAACGCCACCACCGGCGCCTACATCAAGACGTACAACGCGGGCGGCGGCTGGCAGTGGGCCGGCCTGTACGCGCCGGACGGCAACGTCTACATCGGCGACATGACGACGAACGACGTCCGCAAGTACGACAGCACCACCGGCGCCTTCCTCAGCGTGCTCACCCCGGTGGACGGCCCCGCCGACATGCGCATCGGGCCGAACGGGCACCTCTACATCTGCTCCTACACCGAGGGGTACGTGAAGGAGGTGGACGCCACCACCGGCGCGTTCGTCGACCAATGGGTGCAGGGCGTCGACGACCGGACCAACGACCTCGCGTTCCTCCCGAGCGGGGACATCCTCGTCACCGTGATGTCCTCGAACGTCTGCTACCACTACAGCCCGGCCAAGGTGCTGCTGGGGAGCTTCGCGGGAGCCGGCTGGGGGCGGCCGCACGGCATCGACATCAGCCCCTGGGACGGCAACGTCTACATCGCGGACGGCATCAGCACGCAGGTGCACGTGTTCGACCCGGTCACGTTCACGGAGCTGAACCCCGCGTTCCTGGTGCCCGGCACGGGCGCGAAGATCGTGGACGTCCTGTTCCGCCCGGAGCCCGGCCCGGTCTCCCTCGACCCGACGAGCTGGGGGCGGATCAAGGACGCGTATCGCGGCCGGTAGTCAGGGCAGCGTCGCCGGACTCGGCAGGAACGCCCGGAAGTCCGCCACGCGCCGGATCGCCGCCACGGGGTCCGGCGCGTCGTGCGGGTGCAGCGTGTTCACCATCACCGCCAGCGCCTCGGGCACCGCGCTCACCAGCGCGTTCAGGACGCGCGGGTCGTTGTCCACGAGCAGCACCACCGGTCCCTTCCGGCGCAGGAACGGCACGGTCTCGATCTTGAACTCCACGTCGTTCGCGTCGAACCGGGGCTTCATGAGCATCTGCGTGCGCACGGTGCCCACGGGGAAGCCGGCGTCGTGCAGCGACTCGCACGTGCCCAGGAACATCTCCGGCACGTGGCGGCCGGTGAGGTAGTTCAGCTCCGCGCCGGCCTCCCACCAGCGGAGCGCCGCGGGGACGGCGCCGCCCAGGGGGACGTCGTGGAGGAGGTAGGCGCTGCCGAAGAAGCGGCGGGCCCACTCCTCGTGCAGCAGCTCCAGGACGGCGGCGTCCTGCACGCCGTGCTTCCGCAGCGTGTCCAGCGGGTTATACTCGAAAGCCGTTTCGTCGATGCCGGCGATCGCGGCGACCACGGGATGCGCCTCGCCCAGACGCTGCTTCGCGGCGTCCAGGAGGATGCGCTTCGAGCGGGGCACGTTGTCGAAGAGCGTGCCGTCCAGATCCAGCACGACCTGCGGGACGCGCCCCGCGGCCACCTCGGCGGCGATGTGCGCATCCACGATGCGACCGAGATCGTCCATGGGCCGCAGCATACCAGAGGGAGGCCGGGGTTGAGCGAGCCGGACCGCGATCTCTTCTCCCGCACGGAGTACCGCCGCGTGATCGCGTGGCCGGAGCGGATCGTGCGGGAGGCGCCCTTCCTGGCGGAGGTCACCGCGCCCGCGCCGAACCGCGCGCTCCTGGACGTGGGCTGCGGCACCGGCGAGCACACGCGCCACTTCGCGGAGCTGGGGTGGCAGGCGGTGGGCATCGACATCGCGGAGTCCATGATCGCGCAGGCGAAGGACCTCGAAGGCAAGGTGGACGGCGGCGGCAGCGCGCGCTACGAGCTGCGCGACGTGGCCGACGCCGCGGCCCTGCCCGAGGCCCCCTTCGGCGCGGCACTGTGCCTGGGCAACGCGCTGGCGTACGTGGCCGGCGGCGAACCGCTGCGCCGCTTCCTCGGCGGCGTGGCCGGCGCCTTGGCGCCCGGCGGCGTGTTCCTGCTGCAGATGCTGAACTACGAGCGCATCCTGGGGGTCCCCGTGCGCGCACTGCCGGTGAACGTGCGCCCGCTCCCGCCGGAGGAAGGTCCGGGGGACCTGGTGTTCGTCCGCGTCTTCACCCCGCGGGACGACGGGACGGTGGCCTTCCACCCGATCACCCTGGTCGTCCGCCCGGGGCACGAGCCGCCCGTGGAGGTGCGCGCCGCGAAGGAGGGCACGCACCATCCGTGGAAGCGCCCGCGGCTCATCGACGCGCTGGAGGAAGCCGGCTTCGAGCGCATCCGCGCGCTGGGCGGGATGGGGGACGTGCCGTACCGCGCCATGGAGTCGTCGGATCTCGTGCTGATCGCGCGGAGAGCATAGGGGCGGCCTGCGTGGTGCCCCAGGCAGGTCGAGAATTGGGGGCGGCACGCCAACACAATGGCCTCATGTCGACAGTCGCCCCGCAGACTGACGAATGTCAGTCGCCGAAAGCAAGATTGTCCTTGCATTGACACATGAAATCTCCGTAGACCTCTGCATGCGGGACACACGGTTCGCGGCAAGAGTGCCTTGAGCGCGGGCCGCGAGTCCCGCGAGAGATCGCGGCCTCGGGCCAGCACCGGCAAACGAAGCCAAGCTCGCCCGGGGTCCCATCGGGGAGGGCTTGCCGATGATCTCGAATCTCACACGTCCCGCGAGTCTGGCCGTCGCGATCCTGCTCTTGGGCGCGCCGGCGAGCCACGCGGGCTACGACATCACCATCAGCCACAGCAGCACGGACCCGGACGTGAACGTCTCGGCGTCCGCCGTGGGCGTGGACAGCCTCTTCCTCTGGGTCAAGTGCGCCGAAGAGGGGCTGGCCGCCGTCGACCTCGACCTCGTGAGCGACATGACCATTCTCGGCTTCGAGCCGAGCGCCGGCATCATCAACGCGCGGTCGTCGTCGTCGCTGCTTCTGGCGCTCGGCGGTTGCCCGGCAGGCGACTCGACGGGCGTCGTGCTCGGCAGGATCTACGTGTCCGATCCCAGCGGCGGGTACATCCGCGTGGAGGCGTCGAGCGCAAACGCCGATCTCGTCGTGGCGTCGTGCGACTCCACCGGCTACTCCGCCGCGTACATCCCGAGGGCCGTGGGCTTCCGCTCCGACGGCAACCCGCCGGACACGACGGGGGCGGAGTACGGATGCGGTTTCACCGCGGAGATGCTCCCCTCGGAGTTCACCGGGTCGCTCGGGTTCACCTGGTCGGACGACTATGGCGCGCCGCCCAGCGGCGACGGGGCAGACTCGACGGTGACGCGGATCCATCCGCTCGCGTTCGAGACCGATGCCTACCTCGTTGCGGGTCGGTTCAAGCACGTGGGTGGCACGACGGTCCCGAACTTGGCGAAGCTGACCTCGGAGCCGGACAACGGGACGATCGTGACGACCTGGTCGCTCCCGGGAACCTGGGGAGCACTCTCTCCCCTCGCGGATGGTACTTGGTACGGTGCCGCAGTCTCCACGGTCGCCGGTGCCCTGGCCCTGGGAAGCACGGACGCCAACCGGCCGTTCGTGTACTGCCCTCCGTCGGGCTCCTGCATCGTGACGGGACCACCCGTCGACGAGGCCACTTCCTTGACTGTCGACGCAGTGGTGCCCTGGAGCGGCAACGGCCGGTTCCTCGTCGGCGGCAACTTCCAGAACGGCCTGCCGCCTGAGTCCTACGAGCTTCACGGGCTCGGCCAGTACAACGCGGCGACGAGCACATGGGAGTACTTCGGCTATCCGAACGTCGGCACGAACGTGCAGTACTACGTCGAGTTCGACGGATTCGGCGGCGAGGGGTACGTCAGCGCGATGAAGGAGCTGCACGTCCCGAACGGCGCTCTGGATGGCGCAGTGGTTCTCTCGGGGAGCTTCCAGTGGATCTTCGGCGTTGACTGGAGCACGCTGGGCGACCTGACGTTCCAGGCCAAGAACTTCGCGTGGCTGCTTCCTGACGGCACGTTCGACAGCCACGGTTCGACGGCCGTACTCGCGGGCCCCGCCCTGTCCCTGGTCCAGTCGCCGGGCCCGATGGCGGGTGACGGAGGGCAGTACCTCTACGCGGCGGGAATCTTCGGGTACAACCCCATCAACGGCGGAGATCGCCCGTCGGTCCTGGCGGCACAGATCACGGGAGCTGAGCCGAGTGTGTTCCTTCCCCTCACGCCGGGCGGGCCGCCCTGGGACGGTCCGGCGATGAGTGGACTGTTTAACGCCCCGACCATCCACGAGCTCTGGGCAACCGACGAGCACCTGTACGCGATCGGCGACTTTGATCGCGTGCTCACCGTGGCGGGTCCCGGTGGGGTCGCCCTCCTCTGCGACGGCCTCGCTCGATTCTCCTTCGCAGCGCAGACTTGGCAGACCGAGCAGGAGTCGGAGCCCGCGCTCGATGACACGGGCCGGGCAATCGCAGTCGCTGCCACATCGTTCTTCGTCGGCGGCGACTTCGACTCTGCCGGTGGGATCCCGTCTCATCGATTCGGACGTGCGGACTTCGACGCTCCTGTGGGCGTCCGGGACGGCTGGTCGAGCACCAGCCCTCGCGCGCCGGTCATGCTTGGGGTTCCTCAGCCGAATCCGAGTGGCGGTGGAATGCACGTCGGGTTCTCGCTCCCCGTCCGGGGTGAGGTTGACGTCCGTGTCTTTGACGTAGCGGGTCGTAGGGTGCGGCAGCTCGTCATCGGGTTTGAGAACGCCGGCGAGCATCTCGTACAATGGGATGGGAAGGACGGCGCGGGAGAACGCGTGTCTCCTGGAGTGTACTTCGTGCGTCTGCGCGCTCTGGGCGAAGAGCGCGTCCAGAAGCTGACCATCGTCAGGTAGGGGGTCATGGACCTTCAGAGTGGGCCGGCAAGTGGGAACCGACCACGCGCGATGGGCCTTCTTCTCGCGCTCGTACTGGTCCTAGCTGTCCGATCAGCAGCCGGCTCTTCACTTGTCGTCCACTCTGATGGCTCCGGAGACTTCCCCACAATCCAGGCTGCAGTCGATGCGGCCTCCACAGGCGATGTGATCCTGCTGGGGGACGGGGTCTTCTCGGGCCCAGGGAACACCAACGTTGTCGTCTTCCTGAAGGCACTTCGCATTTGCTCTCAGTCGGGCTCGGCCGCCTCCTGCATTGTGGACTGTGAGCGACAGGGAAGGGGATTCCGGTTCGTGTGGGTCGACGGCGCACGCCTCGAGTCAATCACGATCACCGGCGGCACAGTGCTTGAGGATGTCGGCGGTGCTCTCGTCGTGGACTCATCAAGCCTGGCCGTGCGGGGATGCGTACTTCGGGACAACGCGGCGTGGGAGGCCGGAGCGCTGATGTGCCAATGGTCATCGGTCCTCATCGAGGACTGCGTGTTGGTCGACAATCGAGCGACGCTCCTTGGCGGCGGTGCGCTGTTCGCGTCGGAAGCGACCGTGAACATCTCGCGGTGCTCGTTCATCGGGAACACGGCGGCGCGCGGCAGCGCCATCGAGGGGTACAACGAGGTGACGTTCAACGTGGATCACTCGATCTTCTACGGGAACGGCCCGTCCGCAATCGTGAACTGCCTCCAGCAGACGACGGCAGTCTTCTCCTGCACCGACGTGTACGGGAACGCCGCCGGGGACTGGATCGGCTGCCTCGAAGGCCAGGGTTCGCTTCGCAGCAACTTCTCCGCCGACCCGGGGTTCTGCGGCGCCGAGGATCACACCATACGCGCGAACTCGCCGTGCGCACCCCCGGGACTCACGGGGTGCGGGCAGGTCGGCGCCCTGCCCGTGGCGTGCGGGGCCTCAGGGATCGAGCCGTTGTCCTGGGGACGGGTCAAGGCGCTGTTCGGACCGTGAGACTGACGGGAAACTTGGAGGGAGGGCGGGAAGCCGTGAGGACACTGCTCGGGGGACGGCAGTCGAGCGACGCGGCGACGTGCCGGCCGGCGCCACGGGCGTCGAGCATCCTCGTGGCTCTTGCCGGCCTCGCCCTGGCCGGCTGCGAGGACTCCGGGAGTACGGCCGTGGTGCCGAATCCCGCCACCCCGGACGATCTCGTCCTCGAATACGCGTCCGCGATCACGCTCCGCTCCCGCGATCGCTTCGAGCAGCTCCACTCCGGCGCCGCCACGGTCGTCCGTCCCGAGGTCACCCTGCAGTGTCCGCCGGGGACGTCTGCCGAGACCTGCCTTCCGTGGCTGGATGGGCGGTACTGGACCGGGGAGGACCCGGCGGCACTGTGCTGGCCGGAGGACGTGGAGATCGACGCCGAGATCCTTGCGGTGAACGGGTCCACGCTCACGGTCCGCTTGGCGATCCTCTACCAGCGCGAGCAGGGGCCGTCGGGATCCGACGAGGCGGTGCTCGAAATGGAGATCGTGGAACTTCCCGAGGGGCTCCGGATCCTGCAGGCCGTGGACGTGTCCGAGCCGCGCTGTCGGTGAACTGACCGATCAGTCGACGCCCACCCACCCGCGCGCGCGTCCCTGCTGCACGAGGAAGCCGAAGATCTCGTCGAAGTTCCCGCGCGCCTCGGCGTGCCGCAGGCGCTCCACTCCCTCGATGATCACTTCCTTCGAGTCCGGGCTGCCGTCCAGGATCTCCATCGTGTCGGCGATGTAGGCGTCCAGCGGCATCGCGTGCGGGTCGCTCGCCTGGTGTTCGCCCGTCAGGTGGGTCCGCACGTACGGCGGCACGATCTCGATCACCTCCACCGGCGTGCCCTTCAGCTGCTCCCGCAGGGACAGGCTGTAGGAGTGGATGGCCGCCTTCGTGGCGCAGTACGTGGGTGTGGACGCCATGGGAACGAAGGCGAGGCCCGACGACACCGTCATCACCGTGGCGCGGGACTTCTTCATCAGGTGCGGCAGGAGCGCGGCGGTCAGGCGGATGGGACCGAGCAGGTTCGTGGTGACGATCGCCTCCGCGTCCGCCACGCCGGCCCGCGTCACGTCCTCCGGGCGCATGATGCCCGCGTTGTTGACGAGGACGTTCAGCGCGGGGAACCGCGCGGTGACCTCCGCGGCGAATTCGCGGATGGACCGGGGATCCGCCACGTCGAGCGGCATCGTCTCGATTCCCGGATTCGCCGCTGCCGTCTCGGCGAGCTTCTCCCGCCCGCGGCCGGCCACGATCACCCGGTTCCCGCGCTTGTGGAACGCCTCGGCGAGCCCACGGCCGATGCCGGTCCCGCCGCCGGTGATCAGGATGGTGTTGTCCCGCAGGTGCACGATACGCCTCCCATCGGTTGTTCCGGACCCTGGGCCACTCGGGGCGAGTCCTCCGCGGCATGGTCGCTATGCTAGGCAACCATCCCCCGCCGGGGGGATACCCGAAGGGTGCAGTGACTTACCCGATCCGCTCACCGGAGCTAGAATCGGTCTTTCGCGGCGGCGCCCGGTCGCACCGAACCCCGAACCCTGCGCCCGAGACGGAGCCCGATGGACGCCCTGTCCGAAATCCGCGCGCTGATGCTCCGCCACTCGCCGCCCGGGTGGGGGCTGCACGCCACGCCCGTGCCCCGGCTCGGTCTCTTCCGCGCGGACGAGCCGTCCACTCCCACGCCCGGCGTGTACGAGCCCATGCTGTGCATCGTCGTCGCCGGACGGAAGCGCGGCTTCATCCGGAACGAGACCCTGGAGTACAGGTCCGGGGACGCCATCCTCGTCACCGTCGATCTGCCGATCGTGGGCACCATCCTGGAGGCCTCGCCGCGTCGGCCGTACCTCGCGCTGAGCGTCCGGCTGCACCGTCCCACGCTGGCCGCGGTGGTGCTGGACTCCGAGCCGCTCCCCGCGCGCGAGAACGGACGCGAGGCGGGACTGCGCGTGGACAGGGCCGGCCCGGAGCTGCTGGACGCGGCGCTGCGCCTCGCGCGCCTCCTCGATCTGCCGCGGGACATCCCCGTGCTCGCGCCCCTGCTCGAGCGCGAGAACCTCTACCGGCTCCTTACCGGACCGTGGGGAGCCACGATGCTGGAGATCTCGCGCGCGGAGAGCCGGGTCTCGCAGGTGAGCCGCGCGGTGGCGTGGCTGCGGCAGAACTACGCGGAGGAGTACAGCGCGGAGTCCGTGGCGAAGGTGACGGCCATGAGCGTGTCGTCGCTGAACCGGCACTTCCGCGCCGTGACCGGCATGAGCCCGCTGGAGTACCACAAGTGCATCCGGCTGCAGGAGGCGCGCCGCCTGCTCCTGGCCGAGGGGACGGACGTGGCCGGCGTGGGGTACTCGGTGGGCTACAGCAGCACGTCGCAGTTCACGCGGGAGTACCGTCGCCTGTTCGGCGAGCCGCCGGGCCGCGACGCGGAGCGGATCCGCCGCGCGGCGTTCGCGACCGGGTAGGAACTACTCCTCGAGGTCCACGTTCCAGTACGCGTGGCCGATCACCCGCTCCCACGACTCGCGCCGCGGCATGTGCGTGAAGAGGTTCTTCGGCGTCCACCGCGGCCGGGGCAGGAGATGCACGCGAGCACGCAGTTCGTCCACGGCGACACGCCGCCGCGCACGTGGGGCACGGCGCAGGGGGCCGGCCCGCGTCATGCCGAGGGCGGGCCAGCCAGCCCTGGGACAGGGGGCAGCGACACCCACGAGCATAGCTTGGTGCAGAAAGTTGCCCTGCAAACTGACAAATGTCAGCTCGACGCCAGATTGCTCTTGCGCTGGCCTATGCATCCTTCGTAGACCTCTGCGTGCGGGACACACGGTTCGCGGCAAGAGTGCCTTGAGCGCGGGCCGCGAGTCCCGC